>NZ_BAAAEN010000020.1:0-121536 GCF_039523035.1 Pigmentiphaga daeguensis
TGCAGAGCAAGACGCCTATGCAGGCTATGAGTGGGTGGTATGATTCACACCCTCATTTGTTCCATCGGCGGCCTTATGATCGTCCGGGACTCGACAATTAAAGACATTTTTTTAAGACAGGAGGAGGAAACGGCGGAAAAAGCGGAACGCCCGATCCGCGCCTTTGCGGAACCGGCGGATGTGTTGCATTGCGCCACGTTGTTTTGGTGCGATGCGCCATACCCGGGCGTTCTACTGTGCCCAGGCATGGTGCGGGCCACCGCCCGGCGGCTACACTTCTCGGCCTGACACCCTCCGAAAGGCCGCCGTCGTGGGTTCATCGCTGCCATCCCGCCTGATTTCCCCGTTTTTCGTCCTGATCTGGAGCACCGGTTTCGTCGTCGCCCGCTACGGCCTGCCCTACGCCGAACCCCTGACTTTCCTGTCGATGCGCTTCGCCGGCGTGCTGATGGTGCTGGCGCCGTTCAGCGTCGGCATCGCCTGGCCGGGCCGGCGGCAGGGCGTCCACATGGCGGTGGCCGGCGTGCTGCTGCAGGCCGGTTACCTGGGAGGCGTCTGGATCGCCATCCACCTGGGCATGGGGGCGGGCCTGGCGGCGCTGGTGGTGGGGCTGCAGCCGCTGCTGACCGCGGTGGCCGGACGCTGGATGGGCGAGCCTCCTTCCGCGCGGCAGTGGGCCGGGCTGGTCCTGGGGTTCGTGGGCGTGGCCCTGGTCGTGGGGAACCGTATCGGCACGATGGGCCTGACCTGGCAGGCCCTGGCCTTTGCCGTGGCGGCGCTGCTGTCCATCACGGCGGGCACCGTTTATCAGAGACGCTTCTGTCCCGGGGTGGACCTGCGGGCCGGGCTGCTGCTGCAGTTCGGTGCTTCGCTGATCGTCGTGCTGCCGGCGGCGTGGATGTTCGAGACCATGGCGGTGCAGTGGACATGGCCGCTGGCGGGCGCCTGGGCATGGTCGGTCTTCGCCTTGTCGATAGGCGCCATCTGCCTGCTGTTCCTGTTGATCCGGCGCGGGGCGGCCACGCGCGTGGCCAGCCTGATGTATCTGACTCCGGCGGTGACGGCGCTGATGGCCTGGGCCGCCTTCGACGAGCCGCTGACCGCGACCATGGTCGCGGGCATGGCGCTGTCGGCGTTCGCGGTGGCCTGGGCTCAGGGGAAACGATAGGCGAAACCGTCACGGCTTCGTGGTTTCCATCCCTTAAACTCGTCTCACCGCCGCGGGAGTTGTCGGCTCGCGGCGCAACTATTTAACGAGGCAGGAGATAAAAGAATGGCTATCCACAAGAAAGCTGTGTCCGCGACGATCGGGGCCGCGGCCCTGGCCAGCGCGGCCGTCCTCGCACCTACGCAGGCGATGGCGCAGGGCTATCCCACTCGACCGGTCACGATGATCGTCCCGTTTGCCGCCGGCGGTCCCACCGACGTGGTGGCGCGCTCGCTGGCCGAGGCCATGCGCAAGTCGCTGGGCCAGACCGTGGTGGTCGAGAACGTCGGCGGTGCCGGCGGCACCATCGGTACCGCCCGCGTGGCCAAGGCGCCGAACGACGGCTATACCGTGCTGCTCATGCACATCGGCTTCTCGACCGCGCCCGCGCTGTACCGCAAGCTGAGCTACGACCAGGCCCATGACTTCCAGCCCATCGGGCTGACCGTCGACGTGCCGATGACGCTGATCGCGCGCGAAAACTTCCCGGCCGCCAACATCAAGGAATTCCTGACCTATGTGAAGGCCAACGCCGGCAAGCTGTCGATGGCCAATGCCGGCATCGGCTCGGCCTCGCACCTGTGCGGCCTGATGTTCATGAGCACGATAGGCTCGGAATTCCAGACCATTCCCTACAAGGGTACCGCGCCGGCCATGAACGACCTGCTGGGCAAGCAGGTGGACTTCATGTGCGACCAGACCACCAACACCACCGGGCAGATCAAGGCCGGCAAGGTCAAGGCCTACGCCGTCACCAGCAAGACCCGCGTGCCCAGCCTGCCTGACCTGCCCACGCTGGACGAGTCGGGCCTGAAGGACTTCTCGGTGGGCATCTGGCACGGCCTGTGGGCGCCCAAGGGCACCTCGCCCGAGATCGTCGCCAAGCTCCAGGCCTCGCTGCAGGCCGGCCTGGACGATCCCGCGTTCAAGCAGCGCATGACCGAACTGGGGGCCATCGTGCTGAACGACAAGGCCACGCCGGCGGCGCTCGACACGCTGGTGAAGTCCGAGACCGCCAAGTGGGGCGCGGTCATCAAAAAGGCCGGCGTCTACGCCGACTGACCTCGCCGTTTGCCGGGTGCGGGGGGCGGCTGTCCTGGGGATGCCGCCCCCCTCGTTGCATTTTTTGTAATTTTTGCCGTGGCATTTAAATAACGACTTAAAAAGTGCGCGCTAAGTCGTTCATTTAATGGAGATTTTTATCCAAAAATCTGATATGCTGCGGCGCCTGGGCTGAGTCGTTACCGGAGGAAACATGGCGCGCATCAGAAAGAGCATTCTGTCGGTTTCATTGATGTGCGCGCTAACCGCCGGGCTGGTCCTGCCCGCGGCTGCTCCCGTTGCCTACGCGGCCACCACCACGACGTCCAAGAGCGCCAAGGCGAAGCCGGCGAAAAAAGCCACCGCGACCAAGACCAAGTCCGCCAAGGCGTCCAGAACGGCTTCCGTTCCCGCCAAGAAAAAGCGCGTCGCCAAGGCCGCCCCCAGGAAGGCGGTCGCCTCGGCCGGCATCCGGCACGCTTCCTATGCGCCTTCCGCCCCGCTCGAGGATGCCGATGGCAATCTGTCGCTGCGTTCCAGCGTGGCCTTCGTGCAGGACCTGAATTCCTCGGACGTGCTGTTCGCCAAGAACGAGGGCGCGGTGGCGCCCATCGCCTCCATCACCAAGCTGATGACCGCGCTGGTCGTGGTCGACGCCGGCCTGCCGCTGGACGAGATGATCGAGGTCACCACCGACGACATCGATACGCACAAGTTCACGCATTCCCGCCTGTCGGTCGGTACGCGCCTGTCGCGTGCCGACATGCTGCACCTGGCGCTGATGTCTTCCGAGAACCGCGCCGCCAACGCGCTGGGGCGCAACTACCCCGGCGGCCTGCCGGCGTTCGTGCAGGCCATGAACGCCAAGGCCGCGGCACTGGGCATGCACGATACGCACTACGTCGAGCCTACCGGCCTGTCGAGCGAGAACGTCTCCAGCGCCCGCGATCTCGTGCGCCTGATGCGCGAAGGTTCACAACGCCCGCTGATCCGCCAGTACACGACCGATACCGAATATTCCGTCGATATCGGCGGCCGGCACCAGACCTTCCGCAACACGAATCGCCTGGTGGCCCGTTCCGACTGGAACATCATCGTGTCCAAGACCGGTTTCATCAACGAAGCCGGACGCTGCCTGGTCATGCTGGCCAATATCGGCGGCCGCGACATGGCCATCGTGCTGCTGGATTCGGTCGGCTCGCTCACGCGCACCGCCGACGCCCAGCGCATCCGCCAGTGGGTCCAGCGCGAGATCGGCTCGCTGTAGGCCACCCCGCCTTCCGGCCATGACGACGCCGCGCTTGCGCGGCGTTTTGTCTTTCCGGCGGCTTCAGGGCGCGTCGGGCGGGAATCTTTCCTCGTACAGGGCCCGCAGCCAATCGATGAACACCCGCACCCGCGGGGACAATTGGCGGTGCGAGGGGTAGAGCACCGACAGCGGCAGGCCCGGGCTGCGCCATCCGGGCAGCACTTCCACCAGCCGCCCGTCGCGCAGTTCGTCCTGGACGTGGAAGCGCGGCAACTGGATCAGCCCGCAGCCCCGCAGTGCGCAAGTCACGTAATTCTCGGCATCGTTCACCGACATCCAGCCACCCAGCGCATAGCTGCGGACCTGGCCGTCGACCACCAGCTCCAGCGGATAGTCGGACGTGCCCTGGCTGGCGAAAAAGCGTACGACCTGGTGCCCCGCCAGATCGTCGGGATGGCCAGGCGTGCCGAAGCGGGCCAGGTATCCGGGGCTCGCGCAGAGGACCTGGGGCATGACCGCCAGCGGACGTGCCACCAGGGACGAGTCGCGCGGATGGCCAGCCCGTATCACGCAATCGACGCCTTCGCGTACCAGGTCGACCAGCCTGTCGCCGCTGCTGACGACGAGGTCGATGCCCGGATAGCGGTCGTGGAACCGGTCTATGCTGGGCAGGACGATCCGGGTCGCGTGCGTGCCGTGCATGTCCACGCGCAGGACGCCGCGCGGATTCGACGCCACATGCTGCAGCGAGGATTCGGCCTCGTCCAGCTCGCTCAGCACGTGTACGCAGCGTTCGTAGAAGGCCTGTCCGTCCAGCGTCGGGCGGACATGGCGCGTAGTGCGCTCGAGCAGGCGTGTCGCCAGCCTGGCCTCGAGCTCCTTGATGGCGTGGGTGGCGGTAGCCCGGGGGATGTCCAGCGCCATCGCGGCCCGGCTGAAGCTGCCCAGTTCCACGATGCGGGTGAACAATTGGAGCGATTCGAAGCGGTCCACGGGGATTGTTGTCTGTCATTGAATTGAGATACCAATTTAGCAGGGTTTATCTCAACAACATAAACAAGAAGAATGCTCGCCATCCTTTCTTCTTTCCAGGATTCAGCATGAGCACGGACATCACGAAGGCCGCCATCGTCACCGGGGGATCGCGGGGCATCGGGCAGGCCATTTCTCGCCGGCTGGCGGCCGACGGCTATGCGGTGGTCGTCAACTACGCGGGCAATGCCGCCAAGGCCGGGGAAACCGTGGCCGCGATCGAGGCCGCCGGGGGCCGGGCGCTGGCGGTCCAGGGCGACGTGGGCCGCGAGGACGACGTGGCCGCGCTGTTCGCCAGGGCGCGGCAGGCCTATGGCCGGATCGACGTGGTGGTCAATAGCGCGGGCGTCATGCCGATGGTGCCTGTCGCCCCGGACAGCCTGGCCGACTTCGATCAGGTGATCGCCACGAACCTGCGCGGCGCCTTCCTCGTCCTGGCACAAGCCGCCGCGAGCATGGGCGAGGGCGGGCGGATCATCGCGCTTTCCACCAGCGTCATCGCGCGCGCCTTCCCGTCCTACGGCCCCTACATCGCTTCCAAGGCGGGGGTCGAGGGACTGGTGCGGGTGCTGGCGAACGAACTGCGCGGACGAGGCGTGACCGTCAACGCCGTCGCGCCCGGGCCGGTCGGCACCGAGCTGTTCTTCAATGGCAAGACGGCCGAGCAGATCGACCAGATCGCGCGGCTGGCGCCGTTGGAGCGCCTGGGCACGCCGGAGGAGATCGCCGCCGCGGTGTCATTTCTGGCGGGCCCGGACGGCGGTTGGGTCAACGGACAGGTATTGCGGGTCAACGGCGGCTTCGCCTGAGGCGGACCGGGCCGACGCCCGCGCGGGGTCAGGCCGCCGATACCGCGTGCGACGGTTCGTAGCCCAGGGCTTCGGAGATCTGGCTGGCGGTATCCACCAGCGCGTCGATCCAGCCGTCCTGCATGCGGTCGGCCGGCGCCGAGATCGACAGGCCGGCAATCAGCTTGCCCGTGTCGTCGTGGATCCCGGCAGCGATGCAGCGCACGCCCATTTCCAGTTCTTCATTGTCGCGGGCATAGCCCTTCGCGCGCACCTGGTCCAGCTCGCGCTCGAGCTTGGCCAGGTCGGTCAGGCTGTTGGAGGTGTGGCCTTGCAGGCCCGTGCGCAGCGCATAGGCGCGGATCAGGCGGGCATCGTCGGCCGACAGGAACAGCTTGCCCGTGGAGGTCAGGTGCAGCGGGGCGCGGCCGCCGATGGCGCGCACCACCTGCATGCCCGAACGTTCGCTGTAGGCGCGATCGATGTAGACGATCTCGTCTCCCTGGCGCACGGAAAGATTGACGGTCTGGCCCGTCAGGCGATGCAGCATGCGCATGGGCGTGATGGCGGCGTCGCGCACGTTCAGCCGGCCCTTGACCAGGTGGCCCAGCTCCAGCAGCCGCATGCCCAGGCTGTACATGCCGCTGTCGACGCGGTCGACGTAGCGGCCGGCGACTAGGTCGTTCAGGATGCGGTGGGCGGTGGAAGGGTGCAGGCCGGTGGCCTGGGCCAGCTCTTTCAGGCTGACCGGATCGGGGTGCCGGGCCAGGGCGTCGAGCAGGTGCATGGTGCGTTCGAGCACCTGGATGGCGATCTGCGGCGCGGGGGCCGCGGACGGGGCGATCATGGCCGCGTCGGGGGTCGTGACTCTTGGCATTGTCGTGGTGAGTCTCTACGCGATGAAGCTAGTTTATCCCATATGGTGAAATTTCATAGCTTTATTACACCGCAGATGGGTGGCCTTTCTGCGTTGCAGCAGGCCATTTCTTATTGGGTCAGTATAACGCCTGTGCACAGAATTTCCGCGACGCAGCATCCCCGTTGTCATACAAGGCACACGGGGATATCCCCAGTGCCTAGCTCCGAAGCCGCGAGACGGCCGACAGGCATTCCCCGACCAGCGCGGGGCCGCGATAGATGAGACCGGTGTAGAGCTGGACCGCGTCCGCGCCCGCCGCGATCTTCTCGGCCGCGTGGCGGCCTTCCAGGATGCCCCCCACGCCGACGATGGCAAGCGCGTTGCCGGCCTGGCGCCGCAGGCGTTCGACCACCCGCAGCGACATTTCCCGTACCGGCGTGCCGGACAGACCGCCGGCCTCGCCCGCATGAGGCAAGCCGCGGACGGCATCGCGCGACAGCGTGGTGTTGGTGGCGATGACGCCGTCGATGCCATGGCGCGGCAGCAGGTCGGCGATGGCATCGATCTGGCTCTCGTCCAGGTCCGGCGCGATCTTGACCGCCAGCGGCACGCGGCGGCCGTGCCGGGCCGCCAGGGTGTCCCGCGCCTGGTCGAGCTGGCGCAGCAGGACGGACAGTTCGTCGGCGCCTTGCAGGCTGCGCAGGTTCTGGGTGTTGGGCGATGAGATGTTGATGGTGACGTAGTCGGCGTGGGGATAGACCGCCTCGAGCCCGGCCAGGTAGTCGTCGGCCGCCTTGTCGATGGGCGTGTCGGCGTTCTTGCCTATGTTCAGCCCCAGGATGCCGCCGCGCGCCCGGTAGCCGCTGCGCTGGACGTTGGCCAGGAACACGGCCAGCCCGTCGTTGTTGAAGCCCATGCGGTTGATCAGCGCCTCGGCGCGGGGCAGGCGGAACAGGCGGGGCAGCGGGTTGCCGGGCTGCGGCCGGGGCGTGACCGTGCCGATTTCCATGAAGCCGAAGCCCAGGCTGCCCAGCGCGTCGATGTGCCCGCCGTTCTTGTCCAGGCCGGCGGCCAGGCCGACCGCGTTGGGCAGCGTCAGGCCCATGAGGGCGACCGGACGGTCCGGGGCGCGGGAGGGGCGTGTCCATCCCATGTCGTACACGCGCTGCAGCGTGGACAGGGTCAGGGCATGGGCGGTTTCGGGTTCCAGGGCGAACAGGGCTGGACGCAACAGCGGATAGGCTTGAAAAAACGCGGACATCAGGCGGATGGGGATCAGGAGGTGGAGGACGGCGCATCGTCGGGATGGCCGTGGCGAGAGGAGGCGTGCAGGCGGCTGGTATCGATGACGGCCGGCCCGGCTGGCCTGGCGGCCGGCGGGCCGGCGTATTCGCGCCATTCGCCGTTGACCAGCATTTCCAGGGGCCGGAAGTTCACCTTGTAGGCCATCTTCGGGCTTTGTTCTATCCAGTATCCCAGATAGAGATGGGGCAGTTCCAGCAGCCGGCATTGCTCGAGCTGCCAGAGTATGTTCCAGGTACCGAGGCTGCCCTTCATGTCGGGGTCGAAAAAGGTGTAGACCGACGACAGGCCGTCGGACAGCACGTCCATGATGGACACCATGCGCAGTTGTCCCTGCCGGTCGCGGAACTCGACCAGGCGCGTGTTGACGCGGCTCTGGAGCAGGAATTGCGCGTATTGCTCGCGGCTGTCCTGGTCCATGCCGCCGCCGCGGTGCCGGGTCGACTGGTAGCGCTGATAGAGCGAGTAGTGCTCGGACGAATAGGCCAGTTCGGCCACGAACACCTGCAGATCGGCATGACGCTTCCAGGTGCGGGACTGGGTGCGGTTGGGCCGGAAGCGGTTCACCGGCACCCGCACCGGCACACAGGCGCGGCAGCCGTCGCAGTGGGGCCGGTAGGTGAATACGCCGCTGCGGCGAAATCCCATGCGCACCAGTTCGGAATAGACGTCGGCGTTGATCAGGTGGCTGGGCGTGGCCACTTGCGAGCGCGCCATCCGGTCTCCCAGGTAGCTGCACGGGTAGGGAGCGGTCGCATAGAACTGCAGCGCGGCGAAGGGGAGTTCTCGAAGGTGGGTCATGCGCGGTTCAGCCGGGGTCGGCCGCAGCGTGGGGCGCGTCCAGGTCGACGATCTCGCCGTCGTGGCGCAGCCTGCCCGAGCGCCACGGAAGCTCGGGCATCCGGGTGAATTTTACAATCAGGCGCTCGAATTCCGCGCGGGCAATCGTGGCGCCACCCAGCGAGGCCAGATGGCGCGTGTCCTGCTGGCAGTCGATCATCTCCACGCCATGGCGACGCAAGAAACGCACCAGGTAGGCCAGCGCGATCTTGGATCCGTCGGCCACCCGGGTGAACATGGATTCCCCATAGAACATCCGGCCCAGGCAGACGCCGTACAGCCCGCCGGCAAGTTCGCCGTCGATCCAGGTTTCCACCGAATGCACCTGGCCTTGCCGGTGCCACAGCCGGTAGGCCCGCTGCATGGGCAGCGTGATCCAGGTGGCCGGACGCTCGTCGCTGCGTGGCGCCGCGCAGGCACGCATGACGTCGTCGAAAGCCGTGTCGACCCTGACCTCGATGGCGGGATCGCGTTCGACCTGCCGCAGCTTCTTGCGCAGCGAATGCGAGGGCGAGAAGCGGTCGGTGAACAGCACCATGCGGGGGTCCGGGCTCCACCACAGGATGGGCTCGCCCGGCAGGTACCAGGGGAAGATGCCGTGCGCGTACGCGGCGCGCAGCCGTTCGATGGACAGGTCGGCCCCCACGGCCAGCAGGCCCGGGGGATCCTCGAGCGCCTGCTCGAGCGGCGGGAAGGGCGTGTCCGGCTCCAGCAGGGCCGGCATGCGCGGGCGCGAGGGACTCAAGGGGCGGGCGTGGAGAACGCGGGAACCGGCTCGGGACCGCGCAGCAGGGTGTCGCTGTGGATCTGGAACGTGCCGCGCGCCCGGTCGGCGAAGAACAGCCTGAGCGCGGTGGAGACCGAACGGAAGGCCAGGTCGTCCCAGGGAATCTCGTCCTCGTCGAACAATCGGGCTTCCAGGCTTTCGGGGCCCGGCTCGAACTCGACGTCGGTCAGGCGCGCAAGATAGAAGATGTGGACCTGGTCCACGTGCGGAATGTCCAGCACGGCGAACAGCGGCCCCATCTCGATGCGGGCGCCGGCCTCTTCCTGGGTCTCGCGGGCCGCGCCCTGGGCCGTGGTCTCGCCCAGCTCCATGAAGCCGGCGGGCAGGGTCCAGTAGCCATGGCGCGGCTCGATTGCCCGGCGGCACAGCAGCACCTGCTTTTCCCAGACGGGAATGGTCCCGAGCACCATGCGGGGATTCTGGTAGTGGATCGCGCCGCAGTGGTCGCAGAGATCGCGTTCGCGGTTGTCGTCGTCGGGAACGCGGCGGGTCAGCAGGTTGCCGCATTGCGAGCAGTAGCGCTGGGAGCGCGGAGCCGGGAAATACGTGAGGGCGCGTTCGGAAGCGGTCATGGCGTGTCCAGGGGGCGGAAGCGGCGCTGCGCCCCGGCGGTTGCGGAGATCCGGGAGGTCCGTCAAGTATACGAGAGGTCGCCGGGCGAAGCGGGCTGGCGTTCGCAGCCCACCTCGTAGACCACCGAGCGGAAGAACTGGTTCGCCGGATCGCCGGCCACGCGCGAGTGCCAGTACTGGTGCACGTCGATGGACGGAATGCGCAGCGGCAGCCGCACTTTCTTGATCGGCGCGATAGGCTGGAACAGGTGGTAGACCTCGTCCGGAATGATGGCGATCAGGTCGCTGGCGGCCACGATGAAAGGAATCGCGGCCACGTGTTCGGTGGTGAGCCGCACCTGGCTCTGCGCGCCGTGCTTGCGCAACTGGTCGTTGATCCAGGCGAAGGTGATGGGCACGGACGGCGACTGGACCTGCGGCGTGCGGCCGAATTCGCGCAGGGTCATCGTATCGCCGATGCGCGGATGGTCGCGGCGCGCCACGCAGACGTAGGCGCGGCGATAGAGATGCTGGCGCAGCAGGGCGTCGTGCGGTCGCGGGACGTGTCCGGCGACGACGTCCAGTTCGCCCGATTCCAGCGCGGCGGCCATGGTGTCGGCCGAGACCTGCGTGGGGGCGAGGCGGGCGTGCGGGGCGACCTCGGCCAGGCGCTTCATCAGCTTGGGCACCAGCACGATGGCGCCGATCTCGTTGACGCCGATGCGGAACTCCCGGTTGGTCTGGGCGGGATCGAAACGCGCCAGCCCGGCGATCTCGGTTTCCACGATGCGCAGCACCCGCGAGGCCGGCTCGGCCAGCCGCTGGGCGAACGGCGTGGGCGCCATGCGGTTGCCCACGCGGACGAACAGCGGATCGGCGAAACGCTTGCGCATGCGGTCGAGGTGGTAGCTGAGCGCCGACTGGGTCAGCCCCAGGCGCCGGGCGGCGCGGGTGACGGTGCCGTCCTCGATCAGTGCCAGCACCGCCCGCAAATCGGCGATCTGCGGGTCCTGGTTATCTGAATTGTTCATAACCTATATCAAGGTAATGATCTTTCCAGAGCATCGCCGAATGCCTAAGCTGCTGTCAATTCAAGAACACAGGAAGGAGACGGCATGGCGGGCGAGACGCTGCTGGAGACCGACGTGCTGGTGATCGGGGCGGGCCCCGTTGGGCTTGCGCTGGCCATCGAGCTGGGCATGCAGGGGCGGCGCTGCCTGGTGGTGGAGCAGCACGACCGGGTGGGACTCGCGCCCCGCGCCAAGACGACCAACGTGCGTTCGCGCGAGCTGATGCGGCGCTGGGGCGTGGCGGGCAAGCTGGCGCAGGCGGCCCCCTTCGGTGTCGACTATCCGTCCAACGTGGTGTTCGCGACCAGGCTGGCCGGCCGGGAACTGGCGCGGTTCACCAACGCGTTCTATTGCTCGCCCAGGCGCGACGAGCGCTTTCCCGAGCACGCGCAGTGGGTGCCCCAATACAAGGTGGAAGAGGTGCTGCGCGACCACGCGCAGAGCCTGCCGGGCGTGCAGGTGCGCTTTTCGACCCGGCTGGAGGATTTTTCGCAGTCGGCGCAGGGGGTCGAGGCCGTGCTGGCAGGACCGGATGGACCGCTGCGCGTGCGGGCCGCGTACATGGCCGGCGCGGATGGCGCCCGCAGCACCGTGCGCGCCCGGCTGGACATCCGGATGGAGGGGGTCTCGCCGCTCTCGCATCACCGCAACATCATCTTCCACGCCCCGGGCCTGGCCGGCATGCACGGGCTGGGGCCGGCGGTCATGTACTGGCTCGTCAATCCGGAGGCGCCGGCGGTCGTCGCGCCGCTGGACGCCAACGACATGTGGACCTTCGGCTATGCCCGCCGCGACGGCGAGGAGCCGGCCATCGAAGGCCTGATGCGTGCCGCGCTGGGCCTGGACATCCCGATCGACATCCGCCATCGCGACGAATGGACCGCGCATCGCCTGACCGCCACGCGCTATCGCGACGGCAGGGTGTTCCTGGCCGGCGATGCCTGCCACCTGCACCCGCCCTTCGGCGGCCATGGCATGAACATGGGCATCGGCGATGCCGTGGACCTGGGATGGAAGCTGGCGGCGGCGCTGGACGGCTGGGGCGGTCCCGCGCTGCTGGACAGCTACGAAGTGGAACGCCGCCAGGTGCATCGCCGGGTGGTGGACGAGGCCGTGCACAACCTGTCGCACAGCTCGGGCAGCCTGTGGCGCGATGGCCTGGAGGACGACGGGCCGGCGGGGGACGCCGCCCGCCGGGAAGCGGAGCGAGCCATCCTTGCCTCCAAGCGCCAGGAATTCGATTCGCTGGGCGTGGTGCTGGGCAGCCGTTACGAGCAGTCGCCAGTGCTGGCGCACGGACCGGAGGCGGGCGGCGAGGCCTGGGACTCCACACGCTACGTGCAGAGCGCTCGCCCGGGCTGCCGCGCGCCGCATGCCTGGCTGGCGCCGGGCCGGGAGCGCGGGGCGTCGTTGTTCGACCATTTCGCCTTCCGCGGGATGACGCTGCTCGCCACCCGCCCGGCCGCGCGGGACGCGGCCCAGGCGCTGGCCGCGCAGGCGGGCACGGACGTTCCGCTGACGGTGGTCGCGCCTCCCATCGACGGCCTGCGCGAGCTCTATGGCGCCGACCTGGTCCTGATCCGGCCGGACCAGTACGTGGCATGGCGCGGCCACGATCCGCAAGAAGGCGCTATGGCACTGGAACTCGCGGCCGGGCGTGCCGCGGTCCACGCCTGAACCGGCATCGCACCACCACACAAGACAAGACCATCCAGGAGACAGACACATGAACGCATCACGACGCAAATGGATCGCCGCCGGCCTCGCGCTGGCGGCCTGCCTGGCCGGCACGGCCCAAGCGGCCACCTGGCCATCCCGGCCGGTGCGGCTGGTCCTGCCGGCTGCGGCCGGGACGGCGCCCGACATCATGGCCCGGCTCCTGGGCGACAAGCTGTCCAGGATCTGGGGCCAGCCGGTCATCGTCGAGAACAAGCCCGGGGCCGGCGGCCTGGTCGGGCTGGCGGCGGTGAAATCGGCCGAGCGCGACGAGCACATGTTCGTGTTCACCCCCGCTTCGGTACTGACGCTCACGCCCTACATGTACAAGAGCTCGCAGGTCGACATCGTCCGCGACTTCCAGCCGGTGGCCATGGTGGGCATCAGCCCGATGATGGCGGCGGTCAGCGCCTCGTCGCCCGCCAACACGCTGGCCGACGTGCTGGCCATGGCCCGTCGCCAGCCCGACACCTTCGTGGTATCGACCACCTTCCTGTACTCGGTGCCCAACCTGGCGGTGGACATGCTGTCGCGCGCCGCCGGCGTGCCGCTGCGCGCCGTGCCGTTCTCCAGCAGTTCCCAGAGCATATCGGCCGTGGTCGGGGGCGATGCCCAGATGCTGATCGACGGCGTGCCGCCCATCGAGCCCATGATCAAGGGCGGCCGGCTCAAGCCCATCGTGATGTTCTCCGAGGGACGGGTACCCAATCGTCCCGACCTGCCCGCGGCGTCCGAGTCCTATCCCTCGCTGGTCATCAACGGCTGGTTCGCGGTCGTCGCGCCGCAAGGCACGGGCAAGCCGGCCATCGAGCGCGTCAACCGGGACCTGGCCACGGTGCTGGCCGAACGTGACGTGATCGACAAGCTCGACACCCTGGGCGTCTACCCCAAGCCCATGTCGGTGGATGAGTTCGGCAACTACTGGCGGGCCGAGCGCACGCGCTGGGAAAAAGTGCTGCGCGACGTGAACGCCCAGCCGGTGCAGCAATAGGAGGCCGGTGTGAGGACAGGACTGGAAGCGGCCTACATCGGCCTGGACAGCACCGCGCCGGCGGACCTGGGGCGCTACCTGACCGACGTCGTGGGCCTGATGCCCGGCGAACCCGCCGCCGATGGGGCGGCGACCTGGCGCGTCGATGGCAAGGCCCAGCGGGTATGGGTGCGCGAGGGCGCGCGCAACGATGCCGCCTGCATCGCCTTCGAGGCGGTCGATGCGCAGGTATATGACCGCGTGCTGGGGCGCTTGTCGGCCCAGGGGTGGCGCATGCGCGCCGGCACGGCGGACGAGCGCGCGGCCCGGCGCGTGCGGGACCTGACGGTGATCCAGACTCCCTGGGACGTTCCGCTGGAGCTGGTGACGGGGCTGGAGGAGGCGGCAACGCCTTTCGCGAGCCCGCACTTTCCCGAAGGCTTCGTCACGCAGGGGCAGGGCTTCGGCCACTTCGTCTTCGCTGTGGGCGACGCCGGCGAATACGACGCGGCGCGCCGCTTCGCCATCGACGGCCTGGGCCTCGTCCTGTCGGACTGGCTGCGGCTGCCGATGGGGGAGATCGAGATGCACGTCTCCTTCTTCCATTGCAATCCGCGCCACCATTCGCTGGCCATCGCCTACCTGCCGCGGCCCGAAGTCCCGCAGCGCCTGCACCACATCAACTTCGAAGTCGCGCACGTGCGCAGCGTGGGACTGGCCTACGACCGCGCGCTGCGCGCCGGCACGCCGCTCGCCAACACGCTGGGCCAGCACGCCAACGACGGCATGGTCAGTTTCTACAGCCTGGGCCCCGACGGCTGGCGCGTCGAGATCGGCGCCACCGGCCGCACCGTGGGCGAGGACTGGAACGACGTGCGCGAATACGACCGCATCAGCGACTGGGGCCACCTGCCGCCCGACGCACTGGCGCAGGCCCTGGCCGGACCACCTTCTTCTTCCGCTTGAACAAGGAACCCATGAAACTCGTCACTTTCTCCCATCGCGGCAGGACCTCCATCGGCAAGGTCGAGGGCACGCGCGTGATCGACCTCGCGGCCGCCGACCCGGCGCTGCCCGCCACCATGCGTGGCCTGCTCGCCGGCGGGCGCGCGCTGCTGCAACGCGCGCGCGACGTCGATCCCGAACAGGCGCCGGCCTATCCGCTGGCCGACGTCAGGCTGGAGGCGCCCGTGCCCGATCCCGGCAAGTATCTCGCCATCGGCATGAACTACGGCAAGCACGTGATCGAGGCCAAGCGCGCCGGCGTGGACGTGCCCGACAGCCAGGTCTGGTTCAACAAACAGGTCAGCTGCATCAACGGTCCCTACGATCCGGTGCACATGCCGCGCGTCTCGGACAAGCTCGACTACGAAGCCGAACTGGGCGTGGTCATCGGCACCCGCTGCCGCCACGTCCCGGCCGAGCGGGCCCGGGAGGTCATCGCCGGCTACCTCGTGTGCAACGACGTCTCGGTGCGCGACTGGCAGCGGCGCTCGGCCACCATGACCCTGGGCAAGTCGTTCAACACCACCGGCCCCATCGGCCCATGGATCGTCACCGACGACGAAGTGCCCGATCCGCTGGCGCTGACGCTGCGCATGCGGGTCAACGGCGAAGTGCGCCAGGAAGCCCGGACCAGCGAGATGATCTACAGCATCTACGACCAGATCGCCTACCTGTCCACCGTCATGACGCTCGAGCCCGGCGACATCCTGGCCACCGGCACGCCCTCGGGCGTGGGCGCCGCCATGGATCCGCCTTCCTTCCTCAAGATCGGCGACGTGATGCGCGTCGAGATCGACGGCATCGGCCACATCGAAAACCGCGTCGTCCCCGAGCCGGCATAACGCCAGACCAGGAGCCTCTTCGTGCCCAGAAAAGTCATCATCACCTGCGCCGTCACCGGATCGGTGCACACCCCCAGCATGTCGCCGCACCTGCCCATCACGCCCGACCAGATCGCCGAACAGGCGGTGGACGCGGCACGGGCCGGCGCCGCCATCCTGCATCTGCATGCCCGCCACGCGGCCGACGGCAGGCCGGCCTTCGAGCCCGAGGTCTACCGCCAATTCCTGCCGCGCATCCATGCCCAGACCGACGCCGTCATCAACATCACCACCGGCGGCTCGCACACCATGACGCTCGATCAGCGCCTGGCCGGCGCCATCGATGCCTCGGCGGAAATGGCCTCGTGCAACATGGGATCGATGAACTTCGCCTTGTTCCCCGTGCTGGACAAGATGAAGGACTTCGACTTTCCCTGGGAGCGCGAGCACCTGGAGAAGACCCGCAACGCCATCTTCCGCAACACCTTCGGCGACATCGAAACCATCTTCGAGCGCCTGGGCCGCGCGCACGGTACGCGCTTCGAGTTCGAATGCTACGACGTCGGCCACCTGTACAACCTCAAGCACTTCGTCGACCGGGGCCTGGTGCAGGGGCCGATCTTCCTGCAATTCGTGCTGGGGGTGCTGGGCGGCATAGGCGCCGATCCCGAGAACCTCGTGCACATGAAACGCATCGCCGACAAGCTGTTCGGCGATAGTTACCAATGGTCCGTCCTGGCCGCCGGCCGCCACCAGATGCCGCTGGTCACCCAGGCCGCGCTGATGGGCGGCAACGTGCGGGTCGGGCTGGAGGATTCGCTGTCCATCGGACCCGGCGAAATGGCCACTTCCAATGCCCAGCAGGTGGGCAAGATACGCGGCATCCTGGAGTCCTTCGGCTTCGGCATCGCGACGCCCGACGAGGCGCGCGAGATGCTGGGATTGAAGGGCAGGGAGAAGGTGGCGCTGGCGGCGTGAGGCATGGCCGCGCGAGTACGTGTATAATCTTTTTCTTCAGACGCGGGGTGGAGCAGTCTGGCAGCTCGTCGGGCTCATAACCCGAAGGTCACAGGTTCAAATCCTGTCCCCGCAACCAAACAAGAAACGGCCTCGATCGCAATGCGACGAGGCCGTTTTGCTTTGTGTCTGCCTTGGTGCTCTCGTTCGAGATCACTCACGAAATAAACCGAGGAAATGATCCTAGCCGCCCCACTATCAATGGCTCTTGAATCATCGCGTATTGGTCTGCGCTCTTCCCTTCACTTCCAAGCCCCTATCGAGGTCGTGGCAACCTGAACGGCATTGGACACGCATGCGCCTTCGAAGCACCCATACCGAGGAATGGGCCGCGCAAATGCAAACGGCCTCGATGCGTAAAGCGATCGAGGCCGTTTCTTGTTTGGTTGCGGGGACAGGATTTGAACCTGTGACCTTCGGGTTATGAGCCCGACGAGCTGCCAGACTGCTCCACCCCGCGTCTGAGAAAAAGATTATATCCCTGTCATGTTCCCAATGCAAACTGGAGCATGGGAAGCTGCCTTCATGCGCGTTCCCTGCCTTGCCTTGCGCGGGAAGAAGAAAGATCGGCAACCTGCGGCGCCCATGCTTTCCTTGCCGGCTGCGTGCGGAAGAATGCCGTGTGTTCGGTCAGGTGCTCCGCGGCTTCCTCCAGCCAGCGGACGGCGGGCATGGTGGCGGAGGCGCCCGCCGCGCGGGCCCGGGTGGCGTAGTTCTGCAGCGTTGCACCGGCGTCGTGCGGCATGGCCAGCGGCTTGCTCATCGTGTGCAGGGCCTGGCCTATCCACGGCGCTTCCGGCGCGTCGGGGCGCCGGTCGAGCATGTGGCCCATGCGGGCAAGCGCGTGCCCCAGGGACAGCGCCGCCAGCGCGCCGTCGGCGGTGGCCGCCTCCGTGCCTGAGCGCGCGATCAGCGCCAGGATCAGGAAGCGCAGGCGAGCCAGGTGGCGCACCGCGCGCGCGGGCGTGCCGGCCTGCTGGGCGATGGCGGCGATCTCGGCGCGTATGGCGCGGTGGAGGTGCCGGCGGCGGCGCTGGGTGGTCATCGGGATCAGCCAGCGGTAGGCGGCGTAGCTGCATGCGATGCCTGTCAGCAGCATGAGCTCGACCGTGAGCAACGCCATCGGTTCGGCGGGTCCGATATTGACCGGCTGCGCCAGCACCGCGAACAGCATGTTGAAGGCCAGGCCGATGAATGCCGTGCCGCGGTGTGCCTGCGCCGTGGCAGCAGCCAGGATGAGCGGCGAGGCCAGGGCCAGCGACAGCCAGGGGTGGGACACGACGGGCGCGATGCCGACGCGCCACGCAAAGGCCGCGACCGCCGCGGCGGTCGCGCCGGCCAGCACGCGCCGCATCAGCGGCACGGGTTCGTCGACCGAGGCGAACAGGGCGGTGAAGATGCAGGCGCCCAGCATGAGGTAGCGCAGAGGTTCCCACCCTGACGCCAGCCACGCTCCTGCCGCCAGGGCCGGGATGGCCACGCCACGCCAGGCGGCGATGCGCACGCCGGCGATATCAGGATGGTGGACGCTGGCCGAGGCTGCGGGTTCCGGCAGGGTCGCCGCCATGTTCCGGTAGCTGGCCGCGATGGCTGCCAGCGCCTGTTCGAATTCGTCCAGGCAGGTGTCGAACAGGGGATCGGCGCCGCGCAGGCGGCGGGTCGCGGTGCGGACGATGGCCAGCGAGGTTCCGCGTCCCGCCTGGATGGTCTCGGCCAGGTCGTCCAGGCTGGCACGCAACTGGTCCAGGTCTTCCGCGTGGGCCGGGGCCAGCGCCGTCGCGTGCTGGCGCAGCGCCGGCATGACGGCGACCAGGTCGAGCAATCCCGCCAGCAGTCCGCGCAGGGGTTTGAGGCGGCGCCGTTGGGACAGGGACCCGGCGGTCGCGTCCTCGGCCGTGGTTTCCAGTTCCGCCAGGGCGGCCACGAGCCGGCGTGCACGCGGCACGAGGTCCGTCGGCAGCTCCGGCCCCAATTGCAGGGCGGCATGGGCAAGGGTGGCGCAAAGCAGGTCGCGGGTCTTCTCCAGCAAGGCGGCCGCGGGAGAGGGCGGATTCCATAGCGCGATGACGAGCAGCGAGGCGGCGATGCCTATCATGTTGTCGAGCATGCGCGCCGTGGCGAAGGTGGCCGTGTCGAGCGGCGTGCCGACGGTCAGCACGACGATGACGGCCGTGGTCAGCCCGCACAAGGCCGCGCCGTAGGCGCGCTGGTGCCGCAGCAGGTTGCTGGCGCCACAGCACAGGCCCAGCCACACGCAAAGCGCGGTCAGCAGCAACGCCGGGGCGCCGTCCGTCAGCGCGGCCAGTCCTACCGCGGCAAGGCCGCCGGCCAGGGTGCCGAGCAATTGCATCAGGCTGCGCTCGAGCAGCAGTCCGCGCGTGGGCTGGCCGATCATCCAGACGGCCATGGCGGCCCACCACGGGTTGGCGATGGAGAAAGCGGTGGCGGCCGCCATGGCCAGTATCGAGGCGGCGGCCAACCTCAGCGCGTAGCTGCGCGAGGCGGGATGGCGTAGAGCCGGGAACAGGAGGAAAGGCTGGATGTGCATCGATGGCCCGTTGAAACTGAGCCTCCTCCAGCTCCGCCGGATCATGGCGTCCGGCTTTGCGGTGCCGTCCAGGCGGACCGCGGGAAGATTATAGAGGCTCGGGCCCCATCGTCGTATTTCGGCGTTCGGCGCCGTCGGGCAAGGCCGTCAGACCTCGGACAGTACGATGCAGTCGCGGCCCCGGCGCTTGGCCTCGAGCAGGGCCGCGTCGGCCCGCTCGACGGTGTCGGAATAGTGCTCGCCATGGCGATAGGCGCTGATGCCCACGCTGGCGCTGATGGATTGGCCGACGTCCGGCGCGCCGGCGTGTTCGCGGATGCGTTTGCAGACCCGCTGCGCCAGCGTCTGGGCCGACACCAGGGTCGTCCCGGGCATGATCATCATGAATTCCTCGCCGCCCCAGCGCCCGCACAGGTCGTATTCGCGCAGCGAGCTTTGCAGGATGCGGCCCACCTCGATCAGGGCGCGGTCGCCGGCCGCATGGCCGAGCGTGTCGTTGATGCGCTTGAAGTGGTCGATGTCCAGCATGGCGATCGTGTAGGGCTGGCCCGAGCGCGAGGCGCGCTCGCTTTCTTCCTTCAATCGGTGCATCAGGTGCCGGCGGTTGGCCAGGCCGGTCAGGACGTCGCGGTTGGAGGCATCGCTCAGGGCGACGTTCAGGTCCTGCATCATGCGCTGGTAGTGGTCCGAGATGCGGGCCAGCTTCTCCAGCTTGCGCAACTGTTTCTGGAACCGCTCGTCCAGGTCGTTCTCGCGCTCCTTGGCCAGGGTCTGATAGCCGTCGGAGATGTGGGTGACGCGCTCCAGCCGGGTCGTCTGGTCGAGGAAGGCGCGCCAGAGTTCGTCCAGGGCCACGCGCAGCGGGTGGTCCTGGTACTCCGGCTGGGCCAGCAACTGCTCGATGCGCCGGCCTAGGTCCTCGATGTCGCGTTTCATGGTCGTCAGGTCAGTCGTGAGCGAGGATGGCGAAAGGAAAGCTGCAGTCTTCCTTGAATTCCTCGGCCAGCTCGGCCACCCGTTCGTTGCGCCTATCGTAATGCCAGTTGACCGCGACAGGGTGGCCGCGGCCATGCGCGTCCTCCAGCAGGTCGAATACGTCCATGATGGCGCGGACGCTGCTGGTGTTCAGGTAGAGCAGGTGCAGCTCCAGGGACAGGGGGCGCCTGGTTTCGGCCAGGAAGCGTTCGACCCAGTCGATGACCTGGTTAAACAGGTCGAAGGAATTTTCGGGATAGGAATCGCCGGCCATGGTCAGGACGCCGGCTTCCCAATCGCCCGAGATGGCGGGAGTGGACTGGCTGCCTGTAATCGTGAGGTTGCTCATGGTGCTGGTACTCGTTTGCTAGATGACGGCGCTCAGGCTGAAGAAAGCCCGGCCGGCGTCGATTTCCCGCAGCGAGGCGCTGAGCGGCTCGCTGGCCTTGCGGGCGATATCGATCAGGCCCAGTCCGGAGCCGCTGCTGGCGCCGGCTTCGCGCGGCTTGCGCAATTGTTCCTTGTAGCTGGCCTTGAGCTGGGCCTTGTCCTGCCGGGCCAGGGCGTTGATCCGTTCCAGCAGCGAGTGGCCATCGGCGATCTCCACCACGTTCCCGGCCGACACCACGTGGCGGCCGTCTTCCTTGTTGGCGACGATGACCGTGGCCGTCGCCTCGTGCTCGGCGTAGCCCTGGGCGCTGGCATAGTGCCGGATGTTCTGCGTCATTTCGATGTATGCGCCGAAAACATCCATGGCCGCCGAGGGCTGCACCTGCTCCGCCTGGAGATAGTTGCGCAGCGCGTTCCCGATTTCCTCGATCAGGCTGCGCGATATGGGTCCGTTGAAACACAGCATGATGCGGTCGCGGGTGAAGCTTTCGCGCATGGCGAAGAGGTCGATCGAATCCATCATGACTCCGCGCTAAGGTTGGCCTGCTCGAACTTGAATGACAAGACGGTAATATCGTCGCGCTGCGGTTGGCGGCCCTGGTAGTCTACCAATGCCTGGGTAACGGCGCGGGCCTGCTGGTCGAGCGGCAGCCCGGCCACCGATTGCAGCAGGCCGACCAGGCGCCTGTTTCCGAAACTGAAACCATGCTCGCCTCCGGATTGGTCCAGCAGGCCATCGGTGACGAGGTAGAACGTGCGGTCGGCCAGGGGCAGGGTGACATTGGCATATTCGCCGACGCGCTTTTCCCCCAGGGCGCGGCGGGCGCCCTTGTATTCCTCGACAGCGTCGCCGCTGCTGGCGTAGAGCGCCATTTTCGCGCCGGCGAAGCGCAACTGTCCAGCATGCCGGTCGACGTAGACCAGGGCCGCGTCCATGTTGGTGGCCAGCGCGCGCGGCAGTTCCGCATCGCTCAGCATGGCGCGCATGGCCGCGTCCGTGCGGGTCAGGATGGCTGCGGGGTCGCCCGGTCCGGCCTCGGCGATGGCGTGGTCGATGGCGGCGCGGGCCAGCATGGTCATCAGCGCGCCGGCGACGCCGTGGCCGGCGCAATCGACCACGCCCAGCAGGCAGTTGTCGCCATCGGCGCGGAATACGTAGAAATCGCCGCCCACCACGTCGCGGGGCTTCCACAGCACGAAATGGTGTCGTCCCAGGGACTGCACCAGCTGGCGGTCGGGCAGGATCGCGCGCTGTATCAGGCTGGCGTAGTCGATGGAGTCGTCGATGGTCTTGTGGGTGGCGGCCATGCGCTCGTTGGCTTCTTCCAGCGCCTGGGTGCGCTCGCGCACGCGCTGTTCCAGCTCGGCGGTATGCGAGCGGACCTTCTCGGCCATGACGCCGAAGGCCCGGCTGAGCTCGCCGATCTCGTCGCTGCCGCCTTCGGGCAGGGTGACGTCGTAGCGGCCGGCCGAGATCGCCTGCGCCGTGTGCTGCAGCCGGCGCAGGGGCGCCAGCATCAGCCGGTCCACGGCGTAGCCGAAACCCAGGAGCAGCAGGAACAGCACGGCGGCCAGAGCCAGCAGCGCCGGTACCAGCCACTGGTAGTTGACGATGCGCGCGATGCCCAGGTCCACCGACGTCAGGACGTACCACCGCAGTTCGGGCAGGTAGACCAGCGCGACGGCCGATTTCGCGCCGTTCAGCGTGGCGAACAGCGGAACGGCGTGGCCGGGGTTCGCCAGGGCGTCGGCCATGGCCTTCTGCAACTGGTTGCGCTCGGTATCGCGGCCCACCAGTCCCTGGACCGTGCGCTGGGCGGTTTCCTCGGCCGTCATGGACTTGTAGGCGATGCGGTCGGCGTCGGGATGGACCTGGATGTTGCCCTGGCGGTCGAAGATGATGGTGGTCACGCCCGGCTCCACTCCCTCCATGAAGCCCTTCAGGAAGGTGGTCAGGTCCAGGCCGGTGCCTATCATGCCCAGCCGCTGCTCGCCGTCGCGCACCTGCACGTTGAACCAGAACTTGGTCACGCCCAGGACGTGGTTCACGTCGATCTGCAGGTCGTAGGGCGAGCTGTCCTGCATGGTCGAGAAGAACCAGGCGTCCTTGGGTTCGGAACGTTTCAGTGTGTAGCGGGGCGTTTCGATCGTGGGCCCCTTGTCGTCGTTGTAGTAGTAGGAAGGCGTGCCGTCGATGACGAAATAGGAGTGGTCGCGGAAGTCGCGCTGGTAGCCCCGGGCCTCGCGGAAGAAGCGGCGGCGTTTTTCGGGGTCGGCCGGATCGCGCATCCAGTCCAGCGTCAGCGTCGAGTTGGCCATGCGCTGGGCCAGCGCCAGTTCGCGCATGACCGGCGCCAGCAGCTTCTGCTCGCTCAGCAGCGTATGGTTGCGGGCGTAGGCGACGCCGAAGTATTCCCGGACGGCGTTGATGCCCTGCCAGGCCAGCAGCGCCGCCGGCACCAGCGCCACGGCGCAGGCGAACAACAGTGCCAGCAGCGATTTTCCCCTCAGACCCAGCATGGCCATGCGGATTTCCTTGACAAGCGCGACATGCCGATCCGGCAAAGCCGCGATTGTGCCGGGCGCGCGCGGCGCATGCAACGAAACGTTGCACCGCCGCAAGCCGGATGGGTTGGGGCTTATGCATCGCATTACCCCGGGTGCAGTGGACGCGCGCGGCCATTGGGCCTAGAGTCAAGGATCGCGATGCGCGAATCGGTCGTCGCTAGGCCCTAGGGACGGCCGCTGGTTCAGACTATCGGAGACAGGCTTATGACCACGGAGCTTGCCAGAGAAGTCCGGCCCGCCGTGCTTGACGGCGCCGTTCGCTTCACCGCCCGATTCGAGGGCCGCAAATCCCAGGAGTTCGAGATTTCCGCCGATGTGCTGCGCGAGCACTTCGGCGCCTCGGATGCGTCCGCCGACGCGTTGCTGGCCGCGTTCCACCGGGGCCGGCACGAAATCCTCAGCGCGGCGGCGGAAACCCTCGGCACGCCCACCAGCGGAATCGTCCAGCTGGGAACGGGCGACTTCCGCCCCTAGCCGCGCCGGCCAGGCGCCGGTCTTTCCTCGTCACGATGACGGCCGCCGCCCGGCGGCCCGCCTGCGTGCGGCCGTCGCCAGCGCGATACCCGTCGCGATGAGGCCGATGCCGGCCAGATGGAAAAGGTGGACCCGCTCGCCCAGGAACACGACCGCCAGCAGGGTGCCGAACACCGGCATCAGGTGGATGAACAGGCTGGCGGGTCCCGCGCCTATCAGTTCCACGCCGCGGTTGTAGAAGAAGTTGGCGACGATGCCGGGCAGCAGGATCACGTAGGCGATGGCCAGTGCCCCCGGCAGGCCGGCTTCGATGCGCGCGCCTTGCGCGTGCTCGTACAGGTACAGGGGCAGGAGCATCAGCGTGCCCATCAGGAAGGTGACGGTCAGCAGGCTGAGGGGATGGATGGCGGGCCGGCGGGCGAGCAGGGTGGTGTACAGGCCCCAGACGGCGACCGCCGCGACGATCCAGGCGTCGCCCGGATTGAGCGCGAGGGCGAGCAGGTCCTGCGGGCGGCCGCGGGTCGCGATGGCGGCGATGCCCGCCAGGGAGATCGCCACGCCGGCGATCTGCGGCAGCGACGCGCGCTGGCCCAATAGCAGGAACGAGAACAGCAGCGTCACCATGGGGATCGCCGACTGCATCAACAGCGCGTTGACCGCGGACGTCTGCCGCAATCCGATGTAGACCAGCGTGTTGAAGCCGGCGATGCCCAGCAGCGACAGCAGGAGCAGGATCGGCACGTGCCGCCTGATGGCCGGCAGGTCGTTCAGCCAATGCCGGCGGGCCAGCACCAGCAGGATCAGCGTGCCGCCGGCCCAGCGCCAGAAGGCCAGCGCAATGGGCGGCACGGTGCCGCCGGCCGCGCGTCCCACGATGAAGTTGCCCGACCAGAACAGCACGGTGGTGATGAGCAGGAAATAGGCGGAGTTCCAGAGTCGGGAGGCAGGCATCGAGAGGCAGGAATGGGTTGGGGCCCGTCAACCGCGCGGGACCGGTTTGCCCGGAGGCTTGTGACAAGCGCGTGCAGACGCTACACTAAGAACCGCTGCAGGGGCTTGCGCCCGCGCCGACAAGGCGCGGCCGGTCTTGCCGGTGGTCACGAACCCGGCTCCCAAAACGCTCCCGCATCATCACAGGCCGGTTCAGCATAACGTAGAACTCCGCCAGCTCGCCTGAAGGTCGGTCGAGCCGGTCGTCCAGGCCACATGCTCTAAGAATCAGAACCCGTATTGGGAACCATACGGATTACGCCCGTTTGATCACACGCTCATGAACACCAGCGAGGCAAGGCTCGTGCTGGAGACTGCGCTCTTGTGCGCGCAGGAACCGTTGCAATTGTCGGAACTGCGCAAGCTGTTCGCCGACGAGGTCGGCAACGACACGATACGCGGCCTGTTGCAGGACATTCACCAGTCATGGGCCGAGCGAGGCATCGAGCTCGTGGCGCTGGCCAGCGGCTGGCGGTTCCAGAGCCGGCCCTCCATGCGGCCCTATCTCGAACGGCTCAATCCCGAGCGGCCGCCGAAGTATTCGCGGGCCGTCATGGAAACGCTGGCGATCGTGGCCTACAGGCAACCGGTCACGCGCGGCGACATCGAGGAAATCCGCGGCGTGACCGTGTCCTCGCAGGTCATCAAGACCCTCGAGGACCGCGGCTGGATCGAGGTGATCGGCCATCGCGACGCGCCCGGCCGTCCGGCGCTGTTCGGCACGACGCGACATTTCCTGGACGACCTGGGGCTGAAGGCGCTGGACGAGCTGCCGCCCCTGGAGTCCGCCGAATCCGTGGCCGCGTTGAGCGGGCTGGACGGATCCGGAGACCTGTCCCTGGCGGTGGACGGGGCCGAGCAGGACATCCCGGGCGAGGCCTCGGCGGCTGCCAATGATGACGCGGCCGCGGAGGCCGCCGGAGCCGGCGAAACGCGCGAGGCCGCCGTTGAAGAAGTGGCCGTCGCCGAGGGCGCGGCCACCGTCGAGGAAGCGGCCGCAGCGGATGAATGGACTGCCGTTGACGAGGTGGTCGCCGCGGAGGATGTGGCCGTCGCCGATGAGGTGACTGTCGCCGATGAAGTAGCCGTCGTCGAAGGCGCCGACTCCGGCGGCGCCGGGGCGGACGATGCTTCTGCCCAGGCGGCGCAGGCCCGGGAGCCGGTGGGCGAGGAAATCGCCGCCGGCGATGCGGCGGACGAGTCCGCCAGCCAGCAGGAAACCGAAATGCAAGCGCCCGACGCCGAGCCGGCGCCGAGTGTCGAGGACGAGGAGTCCTCGGTTACGAAGACAAGCAACCAAGACCATACATGAACGAAACCACGCACGATATGCCCCCCGCCGAAAGCGTGGAGGCGTCCGCTCCGTTGGAGGCAGGTGCGCCCACGCAGGAAAAGGCCCGGGGCCGGCGGAATTTGCGTACGCCTTTCCGTCGGCGCCGTCCGGCCGATGAGGCTGCTCCGGAAGCGGGGGCCCCGGCCGAGGCGCCTGCCGCCGAAGACGGCCAGGCTACGCTGTTTCCCGCCGAAGCCAAGCCGCCGCGCCGCAAGCCGCGCGAGGCGAAGGGTGCCCAGGATGCCAAGGGCCCCAGGGGCGCCAAGGGTCCGAAGCCACCGCAGCAGCGGCGCGCGGGGCAGAAGCGCCGCGAGGCGGGTGTCCAGGCCGATGACGGCGCCCAGATGGCGCTGCCCGAACTGAGTCCCGAGGAACTGCGCGCGGCCGAGAAAGAGGCCGAACAGGCGCTGTCCTTCCTCGACAAGGCCCCCGACCTCAAGCGCCGCCTGGGCAAGTACCTGTCCAGCGAGGCCGTCATGCCCAAGCTGCACAAGGTGCTGGCCGATGCCGGCATCGGGTCGCGGCGCGAAATGGAAGAGCTGATCGTGGCCGGCCGGGTGTCGGTCAATGGCGAGCCCGCCCACATCGGGCAGCGCGTGGCGCCCAATGACCAGGTGCGCGTGAACGGCAAGCTGGTGCAGCGGCGCCATACCTCGCGTCCGCCGCGGGTCGTGCTCTACCACAAGCCCGCGGGCGAGATCGTCACCCAGGACGACCCCGAGGGCCGTGCCACGGTGTTCTCGCGGCTGCCCAAGATCAAGAACGGCAAATGGCTGTCGGTCGGCCGGCTGGACCTGAACACCGAGGGCCTGCTGATCTTCACGACCTCCGGCGACCTGGCCAACCGCCTCAGCCATCCCCGCTATGGGCAGGAGCGCGAATATGCGGTGCGCGTGCTGGGCGAGATGACCGACGAGCAGCGCCGGGCGCTGGTCGAGGGCGTGCAGCTGGATGACGGCATGGCCGCGTTCGGTTCCCTGGACTACCTGGGCGGCGACGGCAGCAACCGCTGGTACCGCGTCACGCTGCAGGAAGGCCGCAATCGCGAAGTGCGGCGCATGTTCGAGTCGCAGGGCGTGGTGGTAAGCCGCCTGCTGCGTACCCGCTTCGGTGACGTGTCCCTGCCGCGCAACCTGCGCCGCGGACGGTGGGAGGAGCTCGATCCTTCGCTGGTGACGGCGTTGCAGGTCCAGCTGGGCCTGGTCCGCGCGGACGACGAGGAAGGCGGGCGCCGGGGACGGCGCAGCACGCAGCCCGTATCGCACGAGGCTGCGCTGCCCCCGGGGTTCGGTACGCTGGAGCAGAACGGCATGCATGGCGCCCGGGTCGGCCGCAAGGGGCGCATCCAGGGCGGCAAGGCCGCCATGCCGGGAGTGGGGCAGAGTTTCCCCTCCGACCCCTATGGCACGGGCCAGAGTTTCGCGGGCGGCCTGCCCAATGGACACCCCCACGGTGGTGCCGAGCGCGCCGGCGGACCCGGCGGCCGCAAGCACGGCAAGAAAGGCCCGGCCCGTCCGGGGGCGCGGCCCGACGGCCGCAAGCCCGAGGCCGGGGCGGCGGCCGGTCGCCGCGCCCAGCGCGGCCGGGGCAAGGGCGGCAACGGTCCCAAGGCGGGGAAGGGCGCCGGTCGTGGCGCCGGCGAAGATCGCCAGCCTCGCAGCGCTTCGGCGCACGAGTCCCACCTGGGATTCCTGGGCGGAGCGAACGGACGGGCACGCCGGGGCCGCGGCTAGGCCTCTCCTGTGGCGCGGTGGCCATTGGCTTGAAAAAAAGGCCGATTTGGCTTAACATCTACAGGCTAGACACCGCGTTTAGGGTTCAGTGCGCGAACAGGGCACTTTTCGAGCCGGTCTCCACCTTGCGCGATGGCTGTCCGACGTTTTGCGTGGGCGGCTGGTGTGTTGTAGGGCAGGAGGGTTCTCCGGTTGAAAGGCGGCTTGCGGCATTCGTGCCCGAAGGCTGGTCCCCGGTTGAGTCCTCCGACAACAGAACAGGCGGTCGTTCGGACCTCGCGGCGCGTAAGCGCGCGATCCGGGCGATGTCGCAAAATGGGCTGGGCCGTGCAGCCCATTTTTTTTTGGTTTTCCGGTTCGTGTCCGTCGGATCCCTGGCCAGCGCCGGGCGACGGGCCACGGCCGATACACGGCGGCATGCCAGGCATGCCGTTCACGAACGAGGGCGCATAACGAGGCATGGCAGATCTTTTTCAGCTTACCGAACAATCCCTGGCGGGCCTGGGGGTTGAACTGGTCGACGTGGAACGCGCCGGGCAGGGGCTGCTGCGTGTCACGATAGATCGCGAAGGCGGGGTGCGCATCGAGGACTGCGAGGCGGTCTCCCGGCAGTTGTCGCGCGTCTACGAGGTCGAGAACATCGACTACGCGCGGCTGGAAGTCGGTTCCCCCGGCACCGACCGGCCGCTGCGCACCGCCAGGGACTTCATCCGGTTCGCCGGCGAGCGCGCGCAGGTCAAGCTGCGCCTGCCGTTCGAGGGACGCAAGGTTTTCGCCGGCACGCTGGTCGTTCCGGAAGCCGATCCGGCCGCGCAGGCGGATGGGGCAGACAAGGGCGCCGAACCCGAGACGTTCGGCATCGAATTCGAAGCAAAGGAAGGGGATATCCAGGTATTGCGGTTCACGCTCGACGAGATCGAGCGGGCCAAGCTGGATCCGGTTCTGAATTTCAGGGGCAAAAAGCGATGAGCCGCGAGATTCTGTTGTTGGTGGACGCGCTGGCGCGCGAGAAGAACGTCACGCGCGACGTGGTGTTCGGTGCTCTCGAGAGCGCGCTGGCCTCCGCCATGAAGAAGCTCTACAAAGAGGATGTCGACATTCGTGTCGCGATCGACCGCGAGACGGGCGACCATGAGGCGTTCCGCCGCTGGCTGGTCGTGCCCGACGAGGCCGGCCTGCAGATGCCCGACCAGCAGACGCTGCTGTCGGAAGCGCGCGAGGTCGTGCCCAACATCGAGCTGGACGAATACATCGAAGAGCCGCTCGAGCCCATCGAGTTCGGCCGCATCGGCGCGCAGGCCGCCAAGCAGGTCATCCTGCAGCGGATCCGCGACGCCGAGCGCGAGCAACTGCTGAACGATTTCCTGGAGCGCGGCGAGTCGATCGTGTCCGGCACCATCAAGCGCATGGACAAGGGCGACGCCATCGTCGAGATCGGCAAGGTCGAGGCGCGCCTGCCGCGTTCGGAAATGATCCCCAAGGAAAACCTGCGCGTGGGCGACCGCGTGCGTGCCTACCTGAAGGGCATCGACCGCCAGGCCCGCGGCCAGCAGATCATCCTGTCGCGCGCCACGCCGCTGTTCATCGCCCAGCTGTTCGAGAACGAAGTGCCCGAGATCGAGCAGGGCCTGCTCGAGCTCAAGGGCGCGGCCCGGGATCCCGGCGTGCGCGCCAAGATCGCCGTGGTCGCCCACGACCGCCGCATCGACCCGATCGGCACCTGCGTCGGCATGCGCGGTTCGCGCGTGCAGGCGGTGCGCAACGAGCTGGGCGGTGAGCAGGTCGATATCGTGCTATGGTCCGAGGATCCTGCGCAGTTCGTGATCGGCGCGCTGGCGCCGGCCAACGTCCAGTCCATCGTGGTCGACGAAGACCGCCATGCCATGGACGTGGTGGTCGACGAGGACAACCTGGCGATCGCCATCGGCCGCAGCGGCCAGAACGTACGCCTGGCGTCCGAGCTGACCGGCTGGCAGATCAACATCATGACGCCTGACGAAAGCCAGGCCAAGCAGGAGCAGGAGCACAGCTCCCTGCGCCAAACCTTCATGTCCAAGCTGGACGTCGACCAGGAAGTGGCCGACATCCTGATCGAGGAAGGCTTCACGGGCCTGGAGGAAATCGCCTACGTGCCGATCCAGGAACTGCTGGAAATCGAAGCCTTCGACGAGGACACGATCAACGAACTGCGCAATCGTGCCCGCAACGCCTTGCTGACCGAGGCCATCGCGCAGGAAGAGCGGGTCGAGACCGCGCAGGATCTGCTGAGTCTGGAAGGCGTGACGCCCGAACTGGCCGCCAAGCTGGCGGAGGGGCAGGTGCTCACGCGCGACGACCTGGCGGACCTGTCCGTCGACGAACTGATCGAGTTGACCGGCATCGATGAAGAGCAGGCCAAGCAGCTCATCGTCCGTGCGCGCGCGCACTGGTTCGAGCAGGCTTGAGTTTGCCCATACCGTCGATCAGCCACACCGGGGAAGAGAAACGAATGTCGAGTAACACTGTCGCCCAGTTCGCAACCGAGCTGAAATTGCCCGCCAACGTACTGCTGGAGCAGCTGCGCGCCGCGGGAGTAAGCATCAAGTCGGTCGACGATACCGTCACCGAAAGCGACAAGGCACAACTGCTCGAATCGTTGCGCCGTGCCCATGGTGCGTCCGAAGACCGCAAGAAGATCACGGTCACCCGCAAGCAGACGTCCGAGATCAAGCAGGCCGATGCGACCGGCAAGGCCCGCACGATCCAGGTCGAGGTGCGCAAGAAGCGCGTCTTCATCAAGCGCGACGCGGGCGACGGCGCCGAACTGGAAACCAGCCAGGCGCGCCCCGAGGACGAGGCGCGCGCCAGCCAGGCGGAAGCCGAGGCCCAGGAAGCCGCGCGTCTCGAGCGCGAGCAGCAGGAGGCGCAGGCGCGCGAGCGTGCCGAAGCCGAGGAACGCGAGCGCCGCGAGGCCGAGGCGCGCCTGCGCGAAGTCGAGGAACAGGCCCGCCTGGCCGCCGAGCGCGCGGCCAAGGAAGCCGAGGAAGCCGCGGCCGAAGCCGAGAAAGCCAAGCGTGCCGCCGCCGAGGCAGCCGCTGCCCAATCTACCCACCCTGCCGTGCCCGAGGGAGGGGCTGCAGTGAGCGATGTCGTAGCAAACCAGGCTGCGTCGAGCGCCGAGGCGGCGCGCGTCAAGGCCGAAGAGGCCCGCAAGAAGGCGGAAGAAATGCGCAAGGCCGACGCCAAGGCCGCCGAGGCGCGCGACAAGGCGCGCCGCGCCGCCGAAGCCGAGGCCGCCGCGTTGCGCGAGATGCTGAGCCGTCCGCGCAACAAGGTCCTGCACGCTCCGCAACCGGCGCCCGCGCCGGCTGCCGCCCCGACGGCGCCGATCGCCGGTACGCTGCACAAGCCGGCCGCGAAGGCCGCTGCCGGCCAGGACAACAAGGCAGCCGCCGCGCCGGCCGCCAAGAAGGACGACAACAAGGCCGCGCCGGGCAAGAAGGTCCTGAAGGCCGGGGCCGTCGCCTCGACCTGGTCCGACGATGCCTCGCGCAAGAAGGGCCTGAAGACCCGCGGCGACGCGACCGCCGGCGCGAGCCGCGACGGCTGGCGCGGCGGTGGCCGCGGTGGCCGCAACCGTCACCAGGACCAGAAGGCGCAGCAGGTGGTCGAGAACATCGTGCGCGAAGTGCACGTGCCCGAGACCATTTCGGTGGCCGACCTGGCCCACAAGATGGCGGTCAAGGCGGCCGAGGTCATCAAGGTCCTGATGAAGATGGGCCAGATGGTCACCATCAACCAGGTGCTGGACCAGGAAACGGCGATGATCGTGGTCGAGGAACTCGGCCACACCGCGATCGCGGCCAAGCTGGACGATCCCGAGGCCTTCCTGGACCAGGCGCCGGCCACCGATGCCGTGGAGATGCCGCGTGCGCCGGTGGTGACCGTCATGGGCCACGTCGACCACGGCAAGACCTCGCTGCTGGACTACATCCGCCGCGCCAAGGTCGCCTCGGGCGAAGCGGGCGGGATCACGCAGCACATCGGCGCCTACCACGTGGAAACCGAGCGTGGCGTGGTGACCTTCCTGGATACCCCGGGCCACGAGGCGTTCACCGCCATGCGGGCGCGCGGCGCCCAGGCCACGGACATCGTGATCCTGGTGGTGGCGGCCGATGACGGCGTCATGCCCCAGACCAAGGAAGCGATCCACCATGCCAAGGCGGCGGGCGTGCCCATCGTGGTGGCGATCAACAAGATCGACAAGCCCGAGAGCAACCCCGATCGCGTCAAGCAGGAACTGGTGGCCGAGGAAGTCGTGCCGGAAGAGTACGGCGGCGATTCGCCCTTCGTGCCCGTGTCGGCCAAGACCGGCGCCGGCATCGACGAACTGCTCGAACAGGTGCTGCTGCAGGCCGAAGTCCTGGAACTGAAGGCGCCCGTCGATGCGCCGGCCAAGGGCCTGGTCATCGAAGCCAAGCTGGACAAGGGCCGCGGCCCGGTCGCCACCATCCTGGTCCAGAGCGGCACGCTCAAGCGCGGCGACGCCGTGCTGGCCGGCGCGAGCTTCGGCCGGGTGCGCGCGATGCTGGACGAAGTGGGCAAGCCGATCGCCGAGGCCGGCCCGTCCATTCCCGTCGAGATCCAGGGCCTGACCGAGGTCCCGGCCGCCGGCGACGAATTGATGGTGCTGAGCGACGAGCGCAAGGCGCGCGAGATCGCGCTGTTCCGCCAGGGCAAGTTCCGCGACGTGAAGCTGGCCCGCCAGCAGGCCGCGAAGCTGGAATCGCTGTTCGACAACATGGGCGAGGGCGTGCAGACGCTGGCGCTCATCGTCAAGACCGACGTCCAGGGTTCGCAGGAAGCGCTGGTGCAGGCGCTGACCAAGCTGTCCACCGACGAGGTGCGCGTGCAGGTCGTGCACGCGGCGGTCGGCGGCGTGTCGGAAAGCGACATCAACCTGGCCATCGCCTCGAAGGCGGTCGTCATCGGCTTCAACGTGCGGGCGGATGCCAGCGCCAAGAAGCTGGCCGAGAACAACGGCATCGACGTGCGCTACTACAACATCATCTACGACGCCGTGGATGACGTGAAGTCGGCCATGTCGGGCATGCTGGCCCCCGAGAAGCGCGAGGAGGTCATCGGCCTGGTCGAGATCCGCGAGGTCTACAACGTGTCCCGCATCGGCAACATCGCCGGCTGCATGGTGCTCGATGGCGTGGTCCGCCGCAATTCGCAGGTCCGCCTGCTGCGCAACAACGTGGTCCAGTGGACCGGCGAGGTCGATTCGCTGCGCCGCTTCAAGGACGACGTGCGCGAGGTCAAGTCCGGCTTCGATTGCGGTATCACGCTGCGCAACAACAACGACATCGCGATCGGCGACCAGCTCGAGGTGTTCGAGGTGAAGGAAGTGGCGCGTACCCTGTAAAGGGGCACGTGCAGGCAGATGAGTCGTCACAGGCAGAAGAAGCTCCCCGGCGGCCGCAACCAGCGGCTGGCCGACCAGATCCAGAAGGACCTGGCAGAGATGATCCAGCGCGAGGTCGATACGGCCCGCGCCGGACTGGTCACGCTCACGGGCGTGGACCTGACGCCGGACTACGCCCATGCCAAGGTGTATTTCACCGTCATGGGCGCCGAGCCGGCCGCGGCCGAAACCGCGCTGAACGAAAAGGCGGGCTGGCTGCATTCGCTGTTGTTCAAGCGGCTGCATATCCACACCGTCCCCACGCTGCATTTCTTCCACGACCGCCAGATGTCGCGCGGCATGGAAATGAACCGGCTGATCGCCCAGGCCAACACGCCGGGCGTCAAGGCCGACGAACTGACCGAATCCGGCCAGACCGGCCAGGACGAGCGCGAGGGCATCGCGCCGGCAGAACCGTCCGCTCCTGACGACGACCGCGCGTAAGCCGCGCCGCGTCCTTTTTTTCCGACGATTGCGATGGCTTCCCGACGCGGGCGTGCGCTGGATGGTGTGTTGCTGCTGGACAAACCCGAGGGCTTGTCCAGCAATCATGCCTTGCAGCGCGCGCGCCGCATCCTGGATGCGCGCAAGGCGGGACACACGGGGACGCTGGATCCGTTCGCGACCGGCCTGATGGTGCTGTGCTTCGGCGAAGCGACCAAGTTCTCCGGCGGGATGTTCGATGCCGACAAGAGCTATACCGCGACGCTGGCGCTGGGCGAGGAAACGGACAGCGGCGACCGTACGGGCATGCCGGTCGGTTTTCCCGGACAGGATCCCGCCCTGGCCGTGGACGAGGCGAGGATGCGCGACGTGTTGTCACGCTTCGTCGGCAGGATTTCGCAGGTGCCGCCCATGTATTCGGCGCTCAAGCGCGACGGCAAGCCCTTGTACGAATACGCGCGCGAGGGCGTCGAGCTGGAGCGGGAGCCGAGGCAGGTCACGATCCATGGGTTGCGGCTGCTGTCGCTGTCCGGACGATCGGCGACGATCGACGTCTCGTGCAGCAAGGGCACCTACGTCCGTACGCTGGCGCAGGACGTCGGCCGGGCACTGGGATGCGGCGCGCACCTGACGGCGCTGCGGCGCACGCGTACGGCGGGGTTCGACCTGGCACAGGCCTGGACCCTGGAACGGCTGGAGGCGCTGGCCGATCCGGCCGGCGCGCTGCTGCCGATGGAGTCGCTGCTGGCCGACCTGCCGGTCGTACGGCTGGAGGCGGCGGCGGCCCAGCGCTTCATGCAGGGGCGCAAGGAAAGAATGGCCGCCGGCGAGGCAACCGGCACGGCGGCCGCCGAGACAGAAGCAGGCAAGGTCCGGGTTGCCGGGCCGGACGGTGGATTCCTGGGAACGGCTCGCTGCGAGGACGGCTGGCTGCAGCCCGACCGATTGATTTCATTCAAGGAAACGACATGACACGCGCATTGCGCAACGTGGCGATCATCGCCCACGTGGACCATGGCAAGACGACCCTGGTGGACCAGCTGCTGCGGCAGGCGGGCACCTTCCGCGAGAACGAGCAGGTGGCCGAACGGGTCATGGACTCGAACGACATCGAAAAGGAACGTGGCATCACGATCCTGGCCAAGAACTGTGCGGTCGAATACGAAGGCACGCACATCAACATCGTGGACACCCCGGGGCACGCCGACTTCGGCGGCGAGGTCGAGCGGGTGCTGTCCATGGTGGACGGCGTGCTGCTGCTGGTCGACGCGGTCGAGGGGCCGATGCCCCAGACCCGCTTCGTCACCCGCAAGGCGCTGGCCCTGGGCCTCAAGCCCATCGTCGTTATCAACAAGATCGACCGCCCGGGCGCGCGTCCGGACTGGGTGATCAACCAGACCTTCGACCTGTTCGACAAGCTGGGCGCAAGCGAGGAACAACTCGACTTCCCGGTCGTCTACGCGTCGGGCCTGAACGGCTACGCGGGCCTGACCGAGGACGTGCGCAGCGGCGACATGAAGCCGTTGTTCGACGTGATCCTGGACAAGGTGCCCGTGCGCAACGACGATGCCGACGGTCCGCTGCAACTGCAGATCGTGTCGCTGGACTATTCCAGCTACGTCGGCAAGATCGGCGTGGGCCGCATCACGCGCGGCCGCGTGCGTCCGTTGCAGGACGTGGTGATCAAGTTCGGCCCCGAGGGCAACCCCATCAAGGGCCGGGTCAACCAGGTGCTGAAGTTCCGTGGCCTGGAGCGCGAGATCGTTCCCGAGGCGCAGGCCGGCGACATCGTCCTGATCAACGGTATCGATGAACTGGGCATCGGCTGCACGGTGTGCGCACCGGAGGCGCCCGAGGCCTTGCCCATGATCAAGGTCGACGAGCCGACGCTGACCATGAATTTCTGCGTGAACACGTCACCGCTGGCCGGCCGCGAAGGCAAGTTCGTGACCAGCCGCCAGCTGCGCGACCGCCTGGACCGCGAGCTCAAGTCCAACGTGGCGCTGCGCGTGCGCGAAACCGGCGACGATACCGTGTTCGAGGTGTCGGGCCGTGGCGAACTGCACCTGACCATCCTGCTGGAGAACATGCGCCGCGAGGGCTACGAACTGGCCGTCTCGCGTCCGCGCGTGGTCTTCAAGGAGATCGACGGCGTCAAGTGCGAGCCGTTCGAGCTGCTGACGGTGGATGTCGAGGACGGCCACCAGGGCTCGGTGATGGAAGAACTGGGCCGCCGCAAGGGCGAACTGCTGGACATGGCGTCGGACGGCAAGGGCCGTACCCGCCTGGAATACCGCATTCCCGCACGCGGCCTGATCGGCTTCCAGGGCGAGTTCATGACGCTGACGCGCGGCACCGGCCTGATCAGCCACGTGTTCGACGAATATGCCCCGGTTCGCGACGGCACCCTGGGCGAACGCCACAACGGCGTGCTGATCAGCCAGGAGGACGGCGATGCCGTGGCCTACGCGCTGTGGAAGCTGCAGGACCGCGGCCGCATGTTCGTCTCGCCCGGCGAGGCGCTGTACGAAGGCATGATCATCGGCATCCACAGCCGCGACAACGATCTGGTGGTCAACCCGATCAAGGGCAAGCAGCTCACCAACGTACGCGCCTCGGGCACGGACGAGGCCGTGCGCCTGGTCCCGCCCATCCAGCTGACGCTGGAGTACGCGGTGGAATTCATCGCCGACGACGAACTGGTCGAGATCACGCCCAAGAACATCCGGCTGCGCAAGCTGCACCTGAAGGAGCACGACCGCAAGCGCGCCAGCCGCGAAGCCGCCTGACGGCGGTTGGCAAAGCCAGGAAAAAGGGGAGCGAAAGCTCCCCTTTTTCTTTTCATGTTTGCCGGCTGGCCCGGTCCCGTGTTCCGCCATACAGATCCCGCCGGGCATGCCGTTAATGGCTTGAGTGAGTTTTCGTCGCCGCGCCGGTGCGCCATGCCCCGGCGGGTCGCGTGCAAGGGGATCGAATGAGCGCGGTAATGCATGATACGAGTGGTTTTTCCGGCGGCGAGACACGTCCCGCCCCGGCGTCCTTGACGGCCAGGTCGTCGCTGAAGGGCCGGCTGGCGGCGCTGGTGGCCCTGGCGGTGGTCCTGCTGCTGGCGGTGCAGGGATGGTCCATCTACAGCGAGCGGCAATTGCTGCTCGAAGCCAAGAAATCGGAGATCCTGGCCGTCGCCCAGGGCGCCTGGGGCGTCGTCAACCACTACCAGGAACTGCAGCAGAAGGGCCAGATGACCCAGCAGCAGGCCCAGGAGGCCGCCAAGGCGGCGTTGCAGGGCTTCCGTTATGGCGGCAGCAACGGCAAGACCGAATACATCTTCGTCACCGACGAGCAGGGCCTCATCGTGATGAACGGGGGCAATCCGGCGCTGGCTGGCTCCAACGCCATCACCCGCTCGGGCGACAAGCGCGATCCGGGCGTGGCCATGCAGGAGCGCCTGGCGGCGATGCGCGAGGGGGGCGGGCAGAGCACCATGCGCATCCTGTTCGCCCGGCCCGGCGAGACGGAGCCCGTGCCCAAGCTGAACATCTACAAGCATTTCCAGCCCTGGAACTGGGTGATCGGCACCGGCGTCTACATCGACGACCTGGACGAGGCCATCTCGCGCCAGCTCGTCACGGGCATCGGCACGGCGCTCGTACTGGCGGTGGTCCTGCTGCTGGCCAGCGGCCTCATCGCCCGCGGCGTCATCCGCCAGATCGGCGGCGAGCCCCGCGCCGTGCTCGAGATCATGCGCCGCGCCGCCGGCGGCGATCTCAGCCAGAAGCTGCCGGATGCCGAACCGGGCAGCCTGCTGGACGGCTTCGCCAGGATGTCGGAGTCCGTGCGCAACCTGATCTCGCGGGTTCGCGAGGAAGCGGCCACCATGAAGCGCGACGCCCATCGCATCGCCGAGTCGGTGAACCAGGTCTCCACGGCCGCGGTGCAGCAGAGCGACGCGACGTCCTCGATGGCCGCGGCGGTCGAGGAATTGACCGTGTCGGTGGCCCACATTTCGGATGCGGCCAGCCAGACCCAGCACAACTCCGAGGGCGTGGCCGAGAAATGCCGCGACGGCGAGACCCGCGTCATGAGCGCCGCCGAAAGCATGAAGCGCATCGCCAGTGCGGTGGGCGAGGCCTCGCACAAGATCCGGGGCCTGGAGGAAAGGGCGGTGCAGATCAACTCCATCGCCGCTTCCATCAAGGAGATCGCCGGCCAGACCAACCTGCTGGCCCTGAACGCGGCCATCGAGGCCGCCCGGGCCGGCGAGCAGGGCCGAGGCTTCAGCGTGGTGGCGGACGAGGTCCGCAAACTGGCCGAGCGTACGTCGTCGGCCACGGTCGAGATCGAGGAAATGGTCAGCGCGGTTCAGCGCGAGACGGCCGAGTCCACCGTGACGATGGAGCACATCCTGCCCATGGTGGCCGAGGGCACCAGCCTGGCCGACGAAGTGGCCGTGTCGCTGCGCGAGATCAGTTCCAGCGCGGACACCTCGCTCGAGCGCGTGCGCGAAGTGGCGCATGCGACCAAGGAGCAGTCGGCGGCCAGCACCTCGATCGCCCAGCAGGTGGAGAGCATCGCCCAGATGGTCGAGGAAACCACCGCGGCCATGGGCGAGACGGCCCGCTCGGCCGAGGAAATGCGCGAGATGGCCGAGCGGCTGGACCGGATGGTGGGAATGTTCCGGGTCTAGGCCCGGGGGAGGGGGCTCCCCAGGCGGCCCGGCTCAACCGGCCGCCGACCCCAGCCGCGCCAGGGCCTCGCCTGTGACGCGCACGATGCGCCAATCGGGCAGCACCTCGGCGCCCATGGCTTCGTAGAAGTCGATGGCGGGCTGGTTCCAGTCCAGCACGCTCCACTCGAAGCGGCCGCAGCGGCGCTCCACCGCCAGGGCGGCCAGGGCGCGCAGCAGGCGCTTGCCCAGCCCGCGGCCCCGCTGGTCGGGGTGTACGTAGAGATCCTCCAGGTACAGGCCACGGCGGCCGAGGAAGGTGGAGTAGTTGTGGAAGAAGAGGGCATAGCCCACCACTTCGCCTGCCACGTCCGCCACCAGGCATTCGGCCGCCGGATGCGGCCCGAATAAGGCGTCCCGCAGGTCCTCGTCGCGGGCCAGGAACAGGTGGGTCAGGTTCTCGTATTCCGCCAGTCCGCGCATCAGGGCGAGGATGGGCGCGACGTCCTGCGGCCGCGCCGGCCTGACCGAAGCATGCCCGCTCACTGGACTACCTTCCTGTCGCTGCGCGACATCCTCCCCGAGGGAGGTCGCGCGCCCTTCGGGCGGCCGGGCGGGCACGCTCATATCCCGCCCAGGCACACGTACTTCATCTCGAGGTAGTCGTCGATGCCGTAGACCGAGCCCTCGCGGCCCAGGCCCGACTGCTTGACGCCGCCGAAGGGTGCGACCTCGTTCGAGATCAGGCCGGTGTTGACGCCGACCATGCCGTATTCCAGCGCCTCGGCCACGCGGAAGATGCGGCCGATGTCGCGGCTGTAGAAGTACGAGGCGAGCCCGAACTCCGTGTCGTTGGCCAGGCGGATGACGTCGGCCTCGTCGCGGAAACGGACCACGGGGGCGACCGGCCCGAAGGTTTCCTCGCGCATGCACAGCATGTCCTCGGACACGTCGGCCAGTACCGTGGGTTCGTAGAAGCGGCCGCCCAGCGCATGCCGCTTGCCGCCCGCCAGGATCCGCGCGCCCTTGCCCACGGCGTCCTGCACGTGCTGGTCGACCTTGGCGATGGCGGCCTCGTCGATCAGCGGGCCCTGGGCGACGCCGGCGTCGAAGCCGCTGCCCACCTTCAGGCCGCCGGTGCGCTCGGCCAGCTTCTGGACGAAGGCATCGTAGATGCTGTCGTGTACGTAGAAGCGGTTGGTGCAGACGCAGGTCTGCCCGGCGTTGCGGTACTTGGAAGCGATGGCGCCGTCCACGGCGGCGTCCAGGTCGGCGTCTTCAAAGACGATGAAGGGAGCCAGGCCGCCCAGCTCCAGCGACAGCTTCTTGATGGTGGGTGCGCTTTGCTGCATCAGGATGCGGCCCACCGGCGTGGAGCCGGTGAAGGTGAGCTTGCGCACCACCGGGCTCGCGCACAGTGCCTTGCCGGCGGCGATGGAGCGTTCGCTGTCTGCCGTCACGATGTTCAGCACGCCGGCGGGCAGGCCGGCGCGGTGCGCCAGTTCCGCCAGCGCCAGCGCGGACAGCGGGGTCTGCTCGGCGGGCTTGAGCACCATGGTGCAGCCCGCGGCCAGCGCGGGGCCCGCCTTGCGGGTGATCATGGCCAGCGGGAAATTCCACGGCGTGATGGCCGCGCACACGCCTATGGGCTCGCGCAGCACCAGCATGCGCGTGCCGGCGGCCACGGGCGCCAGCGTATCGCCGGCGATGCGCTTGCCTTGTTCGGCGAACCACTCGACGAACGAGGCGGCATAGGCGACCTCGCCCTTGGCCTCGGCCAGGGGCTTGCCCTGTTCCAGCGTCATCAGCGCGGCCAGGTCGTCGGCATGCGCCAGGATCAGCTCGAACCAGCGCCGCAGGATGGCGGCCCGGTCCTTCGCCGTGCGCGCCCGCCAGGGGCCGAACGCCGCCTGGGCCGCGGCGATGGCTTCCTCGGTCTGCGAGGCGTCCAGGTCGGCGACGCGGGCCAGCGTCCCGCCGTCGGCCGGATTGTCGACCGCGAAGGTGGCGCCATCCCGGGCATCCACCCATGCGCCGCCTATGTAGGCCTGGTTTCTGAAAAGACGGGAATCCGCCAGTTGGGGCGGGGCGACAGGGCGATCCATGGACTCGTCTCCGGGCGTGGGGCTCCGTTCTGGAGCATCCCGTCCATTCTAGCGGATGGCTGCCCGCCGCTAGGGCGACTTGGGGGCCGGCGCAGCGGCGTCGCCCTGCGGCGTCGGCGAGGCGGACGGCATGTACTGTTCCAGCAACGCGAAGAAACGGCTGTAGAAATCATCCGAGGCGATGGTCTCGCTGCCGGTCTTGACCATGGAGTCGTCCGACGAGGTGAAGGGCATGGACACCGAGCCCAGCAGCCCGACGCCGACGCTGGCCGAGTTGTTGGTCTTCTTCAGCGCGAAGGTCGATTCGACCGCGTTGACGAAGGCGATCGACCGGGTGGTTCCGGCGTGGTCGGGTTCGCAGACCAGGCGGAAGGTGATCTCCTTGTAGTTGTCGCCGCTCTGGAACTGTTTGTGCCCCTCGATCGAGCGCGCGCCGGCGTCGGCCAGCGTGTAGCCCTGGCTGAGCAGCGAACGCTTGCCGGCCTCGCACACCATTTCGGGCGCCTTCGGATAGGCGCGCGAGTAGGTGTCGGTGCGGGCGAATTCGTTGCGGGTATAGGCCAGCGGATCGCTCGGGTGGGAACAGCCCGCGGCCATGGCGCCGGCCGTGGCCGCGCATACGGCGAACAGCCGAAGGCGGGGAACGAACATCATCGCGTACCTCCTGTACAAACCCGGCGCGCGTAGCTCGCAAGTTCCGTTCCCAGGAGCGGCGGGGTGCCGGCGGACGATATTGACAAGCCGCGGGGCGTCGGGTGAAGATGCAAACCGTCACAAGCGGGGGCCGCCAGGCCCCCGTTGATTGTAAGGTCGCCGCGGCGCTTCGCATCTGGCGCGACCCGTCCTGCTCACAGCGCCCGCAGTGGTGAGCATTGCTCTGGCAGGAAGGGCATGGAAGCCTATATCCTTGATTGGGCCAATCTGCTGCTGCGTTGGCTGCACATCATCACGGGCATCGCCTGGATCGGATCCTCGTTCTACTTCGTCTGGCTCGACAACAGCCTGATGAAGCCGCAAGACCCGGAACTGATCGACAAGGGCGTCTCCGGCGAACTCTGGGCCGTGCACGGCGGCGGGTTCTACAACCCGCAGAAGTATCTCGTCGCCCCCAAGCGCCTACCCGAACACCTGCACTGGTTCTACTGGGAAAGCTATTCCACCTGGATGTCGGGCTTCGCGCTGCTGGTGGCGCTATACCTGTTCAACGCCCAGACCTACCTGATCGACCGCAACGTGTTCGACTGGGGGCCGGTGGCGGCGGTGGTGGCGGTGCTGTGCTTCCTGGTGGTGGGCTGGCTGGTGTACGACATCATCTGCCGTGTCGCGGGCACCGACGAGCGCGCGGACCGCAAGGTCGGCATCGCGGTGGCGCTGTTCGTGGCGGCGGCGGCCTGGCTGGCCTGCCACCTGTTCGCGGGGCGCGCCGCCTTCCTGATCGTGGGGGCCATGATCGCCACCATCATGAGCGCCAACGTGCTCATGGTGATCATCCCGGGGCAGCGCAAGGTCGTGGCCGCCATGCGCGCGGGCGAGCCGGTCGATCCCATCCACGGCAAGCTGGGCAAGCAGCGCAGCGTCCACAACACCTACTTCACGCTGCCGGTGCTGTTCGCCATGCTGTCGAACCACTACAGCATGGTCTATTCCGCCCCCCACAACTGGCTGGTGCTGATCGCCCTGATGCTGGCGGGCGCCCTGATCCGACAGTTCTTCGTGCTGCGCCACAAGGGCGTCACCAACCCCTGGTATCCGGCGGCGGGCATCGCGCTGCTGCTGGGGGTGGCCGTGGCGATCGCGCCGCCCGGCCTGGACAAGGCCGCCGCACCGTCGGCGCCGCTGGGCGCCCAGGACATCGGGCAGGTCCGGCAGGTGGTGGCGCAGCGGTGCGTGGTGTGCCACAACGCCCAGCTCGCGAACAAGGGCATACAGCTGCAAACCCCCGAGCTGCTGAAATCGCATGCGCAGGTGGTCTACCAGCAGGCCGTGGTGCAGAAGACCATGCCGCTGAACAACGCCACCGGCATGACCGACGACGAGCGGGCCCTGCTGGCGCGCTGGTTCCAGGATGGGGCGCCGGTACACTGACGTGGCCGGGGGAATCGGGAAGGGGAAGAAGGGGGCTGCGGCGCAGCCCCTTTTCTATTTTGGCGTCGGTGCTAAAATTGTATGCGGTAGATTGTTTTTGTAGACAATTTTCGAATCGCAACCGCCCTCGCACAAGGTTCCCAGATGACGGACAAAGGACCCGGCAAGACGCTCTCGCAGACCGTGGCGGATCAACTGGCCGAGGAAATCGTGCGCGGCCGCTTCCAGCCCGGCGAACGCCTGGACGAACAATCCATCGCCACCCGCTTCAATGTCTCGCGCAGCCCGGTCCGGGATGCGCTGCGCCAGCTGGCATCGACCCGCCTGGTCGAGTATCTGCCGCGGCGCGGATTTTCCGTCGCGGTCATGGCCGAGTCCGACCTGGATGGGCTGTTCGAGGCCTCGGGCGAGGTCGAGGCGCTGTGCGCCAAGCTGTGTGCGTTGCGGGCCGCCCCCAGCGACCGCAAGCGGATCGAATTCATCCACCAGCAGGCGACCGACGCGGTGGCGCGCGGGGATTCCCAGGCCTATGCCGCCCTGAACGAGGAGTTCCATGCGCTCATCTATGCGGGCGCGCGCAACAAGACCTTGCAGGAAATCGCGCTGGGGCTGCGCCAGCGGCTGGCGCCTTTCCGCGCGCAAGGTTTTTTCGTGGCCGAGAACCGGCTGCAGCATTCCCACGTCGAGCACGAGGCCCTGGTCAAGGCCTTGCTGGAGCACGACGGCGAGGCGGCCGCCCAGGCCATGCACAGCCATGCGGCGAATTCCGCCATGAACGTCCTGCAGCATTTCGGCCGCGAGCGCCATCCATCGGCCTCCGCCGCCTGAACCTTCCCTCCGGCCGTTCGTCCTGAACGCCACTCCTTCATTCCCGCGCCTGGCGGGCCGGCTCCGTACCGGAGTTGGCCTCGTCCTGCCGCCGCCTCCCATTTCCTTCCTCTTGCCTGGCATCGTTTCTTCGCGTTTCCCCCTATGCATATTTTCTTGACCAATTTGCGTGCTGGAAAATAATATTGCACACAATTTATGGAAAGTGAATGCAAAGCCATGCCGGATGTCATCAACAGAGGAGTTGTCGAATGTCCTGGATTGCCCTTGCCACTTACCGCCGGTCCGACCGGCTGGCCCCCGCCCTGGTCCTGGACCAGCGCCTGTACGACCTGGACGCGGCCCTGGCGGCAGGATTGCCGGCCTTGCCCGAGGCCTGCCGCGGCGGCATCGCCCGCATGCTGGAAGCCTGGCCGCAGACCGCCCCATGGCTGCGCGAGGCAGGTCCGGCGGCCGAACGCCTGGCTGCCTCGGGCGCCATCCGGCCGGTGCCCGCCGGTGAACGCACGGTCGCCGCTCCCTACGTGCCGCAGCGCATCTTCTGCGCCGCCTCCAACTACGCGGCCCATGCCAACGAGATGGGCACCGTCCTGGCTGCCAAATCCCAAAGCAAGCCCTACATGTTCCTGAAGCTGTCGAACACCGTGGTGGGCGATGGCGACGTGGTCCAGCTTCCGCCGGAAACGGCCATGCTGGACTGGGAAGTGGAACTGGCGGCCGTCATCGGCACGCGGTGCCGGCGCGTGTCGGCCGAGCGGGCGCTGGACCACGTCGCCTGCTACACCATCCTGAACGACGTGTCGGCACGCGACCTGAACGTGCGGTCCGACTACCCCTTCAAGCACGACTGGTTCCAGGGCAAATGCCACGATACGTTCGCGCCGCTGGGGCCCTGGCTGGTGCCGTCCTGGCAGATTCCCGATCCCCAGGCCGTGCAGCTCAGGCTGGACGTCAATGGCGAGCCGATGCAGCAGGACAGCACCGCCAACATGATCTGGACGGTGCGCGAGCAGATCGCCTACCTGTCCACCATCGTCACGCTGGAACCGGGCGACGTCGTCGCCACCGGCACGCCCACCGGCGTGGGCATGGGACGGGGCATCTACCTGAAGGCCGGCGACACCATGGTCGCCACCGTCGACGGCATCGGCCGTCTGTCCAACCAGGTGCAAGCCGAGAAGGTCTGAGCGCGCCGGGTAGTCGTGGTCATTCGCTGTACGTCGTATGGAGAAGAAGACATGCAACCCTGCAAGCAAGGTTTTGCGGCGTGGGGCCGGGCACTGGGCCTGGCGGCGCTGATCGGTTGGGCCGGCGCGGCGCACGCCCAGGAGAAGGTCGCATACAACATGGCCTGGCTGCCCCAGGGCAGCTCCGTGGGCGTGATCGTCGCGCAGGAACTCGGGTATTTCAAGGAAGCGGGCCTGGACGTCAACATCCAGCGCGGCTACGGCGGCAACCGTACCGCGAACGAACTGGACCAGGGGCAGTACGAGTTCGGCTACGTCGACCCGATCAGCCTGGTCTTGAACCGGTCCAACGGCGGCAAGATCCGCATGGTGGGCGCGCTCAACACGCGCTGGCCGGCCGGCATCTGCTTCGATACCCGGCGGCACAAGCCCAAGTCGCCTGCCGACATGAAGGGGCTGACGCTGGGGGGCGGCTCGGCCTCGCCGGTCCACAACGTGGTGCCGGCGTGGCTGGAACTCAACGGCCAGCCGCGCGACGGCATCCGGCTGCTGCGCATGGACCCGGCCGTCGTGGACGCCTCGCTGATCGAGGGACGCATCGATCTGGCCGAATGCTGGCGCGCGAGCAACCGCGCGGTCACGCAGAAGCAGGCCGATGCGGCGGGCGTGCCGCTGGGCTGGGTCGAATACAGCGATTTCGGCCTGGATGCCTACGGCAGCGGCTTCGCCGCCAGCGAGGACACCATCCGCAAGCGGCCCGACATGGTGCGCAAGTTCCTGAAGGCTTCCTATCGCGGCTATGCATACGCATTCGCCAATCCCGAGCGGGCGGCCGACCTCATGGTCAAGATGTTCCCCGTCACCGACCGGAGCGTGGCGCTGGCCCAGATCCGCGACATGGCGGACCTGCTGGTCGACCCGCAGGCCAAGGACCAGGGTTGGGCTATCTGCGCGACGACCGCGTGCGCTCGACGGTGCAGTTCGTCGACAAGGCCTTCGGCCTGAACGGCAAGGTCAAGCCGCAGGACACCTATACCAACGATCTGCTGAAGTAGGAGGCAAGCATGGCGACTCGACCCTGCCCCCGCAGGCTGGGGCACGTCGTATTGAACGTGCGCGACCTGGCGGCCTCGGTGCGCTTCTATACCGACATCGTCGGGCTGGAGGTGTCGGACTACATCGAGGACCAGATGGCGTTCCTGCGTTGCGGCCGCGACCACCACGATCTGGCGCTGGCGCAGATGCCGGCGGTCCCTTGCGCGAAGCCACCTATGCGCCCGGGCGCCCGGGCATGGAACATTTCTCGTACGAGCTCGGCTCCCTGGCCGAGATAGAGGATGCGGCGCGCTACCTGCAGGACCGCGGCGTGGAGATCGTGCGCGGCATAGGCAAGCACGGGCCGGGCGAGAACCTGTTCCTGGTGTTCAAGGATCCCGACGGCAACTACTGCGAGTTCTATGCGGAAATGGTGCAGGTCACACCCGAGCAGCCGCATACGGCGCGGGTCTGGCGGAACGATCTCGCGGCCTTCGACCAATGGCATTTTTCCCGCTTCGTCGTGCCGGCTCCCGACTGGGGGCCCCGCGGCGGTGGGCAGGAGGGGCAGGCATGAACGCGCACGTACAACCCACCACGCTGCCCGCGGCCGGACGGCGCGCGCTGCGGCTGCTGCCATCCGGCGATGCCTGGCGCCGCGTGATCGATCCCGCCGTGCTCTGCCTGATGCTGGCGCTACTGTGGGAGCGGGCCGTCGACATGTTCGGCATCAAGCCCTACCTGTTGCCGCCGCTTTCCAAGGTGCTGGAAAGCCTGTGGGCCAATCGCGCCGCGCTGGTCCTGTAATCCTGGGTCACGACCCAGGAAGTGCTGGCCGGCTTCGCGATGGCGGTCATCGGCGGCATCGCGCTGGGGCTGGCCATCCATGCGATGCCGCTGCTGCGGCGGGCGCTGTATCCGCTGGTCGTGGTGTTCCAGGGGCTGCCCAAGATCGCGCTGGCGCCGCTGATGGTGATCTGGTTCGGCTACGGGTCGGCGTCCAAGATCCTGATGGCCTTCCTGTTCGCTTTCTTCCCGGTCGTGATCGCGACCATGGGGGGACTGGCCGGCACGCCCGCCCACCTGATCGAGCACTTCAAGGCCATACGCGCGCCGGCCTGGACCACGTTCCGCCGCCTGTACGTGCCGGCGGCGCTGCCCTCCATCATGGACGGGTGCCGCTCGGCCATGCCGCTGGCGGTCATCGGCGCCATCGTGGGCGAGTTCGTGGGCTCGGACAGCGGCCTGGGCCACCTGATACTCGAGGCCAACGCCAATGGCCGCACCGACTATCTGTTCGCCGCGCTCATCGTCGTCTCGGCCGTGGCCGGCCTGCTGTATCTCTTGGTCGAACTGGCGGCCAAGCGCATCTGGTGGCGAGGCTTCTGAGCCTCGCGTCCATCTCACATCTTTCAGGAGCATTTCGCATGGCCAAGCTACGTCACATCGCCCTTGCCGTTCCCGATCCCGAGAAGGCCGCCAAGTTCTACAGCGAGGTATTCGGGCTGGAGATCGTCGAACCCACGCATTCGCCGCTGGCCGATGGCGTGTACCTGTCGGACGGCACGATCTGCCTCGCGCTGCTCAACTACAAGACCGACGATGCCGCCGGCCGCGACCGGGGCAAGGATTGGGTGGGCACCCATCACTTCGGCTTCTGGGTCGACGACCTGGACGAGCAGCGGCGCCGCATCGAAGAGCATGGCGGCACCTTCTTCATGGACCTGCCGCACGACAAGAAGAGCCTGTACTACGAGATGAAGTTCCGCGACCTGGACGGCGTCGTGTTCGACATCTCGGAAGGGGGCTGGGTCGGGGCGCGCAAGTGAGAGCCGCGGCCATGACGGGCGGGGATGCGGGAGCGGTGCGGATCGAGACCGCCGTCCAGGTCGAGCGGACCGCCAAGACCTTTCGTTCGCGCAACGCCGTGCGGGCGCTCGACCAGGTCGATTTCTCCATCGCGCGCGGGGAGTTCGTGTCCATCCTGGGGCCGAGCGGCTGCGGCAAGAGCACGCTGCTGCGCATCGTCGCGGGCCTGATCCAGCCCGACGCGGGAGGCGAGATCCGGGTGTTCGGGCATTCCCAGACGCGCATGTCCAGCGACGTGGGCGTGGTGTTCCAGACCCACAACATGCTGCCGTGGGAAACGGTGGAGGCCAACATCCGGCTGGCGGCCGAGGTGGCGGGCGTGGCGCCCGCCGAGATCGACCGCCGCGTGGAGCAGATCCTGCCGGTGCTCAAGCTGGAGCGGTTCCGCCGCAACCATCCGCACGAACTGTCGGGCGGCATGCGCCAGCGCGCGGCGCTGGGGCAGATCCTGATCACGCATCCCAAGGTGCTGCTGCTGGATGAACCCTTCGGCGCGCTGGACGCGCTCACGCGCGACCAGTTGAACGTCGAGCTGCTGCGGCTCTGGCAGGAGATGCGGCAGACGGTGCTGCTGATCACGCACAGCATCGCGGAGGCCGTTTTCCTGTCCGACCGGGTGCTGGTCATGAGCGAGAGTCCGGGGCGCATCGTCGAGGACATGCGGATAGACCTGCCGCGTCCGCGCGACCCGCGCACCACCAAGGAACAAGCCGCTTTCGGGCAATACGTCGGCCGCCTGGGCCGGCTCATGGGCGTCGGCTACTGACATCGTCCTATACGGGAGTACACATGCAGATTTCGAAATTCCACGGCGTCGTGCCGGCCATGGCCACGCCCTTCACCCGCGACCACCGCCTGGACGAGGCGAGGGTGGGCGAACTGATCGACGGGTATATCCGGGCCGGGGTGCATGGCATCTCGGTGGCCGGCAGCCAGGGCGAGTTCTTCGCGCTGGACACCGACGAGCACATCCGGCTGCTGGAGCTGTCGATGCAGGCCATCGACGGCCGCGTGCCGCTGTATGCCGGCACGGGCGGCGCGACCACGCGCAAGTCCATCGAACTGACCAAGGCCGCCGAAGCCCTGGGCGTGGACCTGGCGCTGGTCATCACGCCGTATTTCGCGCAGCCGTCGCAGGACGAGCTGGTCGAGCACTACACCGCGGTCGCGCGCGCCACCCGGCTGCCGGTCATGCTGTACAACAATCCGCCGCGCACCAGCGTGAACGTGCTGCCGGCGACGCTGGCGCGCTGCATGCGCGCCGCGGAGAACATCGTGGGCATGAAGGACTCCAGCGGCGACCTGACGCAGTCGGTGGAGTACCTGTTGACCGCGCCGCGCCCCGCGCTGCTGTTCTCCGGGCGCGATACCGTGGCGCTGGCCATGATGTTCCATGGCGGGCAGGGCACGATCTCGCCGGCGGCCAACGTCTTTCCCGAGCTGATGGTGCGCATGTACGACGCGCTGCGGGCCGGCAACCAAGACGAGGCGGTGCGCATCTCCAACGTGTTCGCGCCGCTGCGCGCCGCCTGGGCCTGGGGATCGTTTCCGGTGGTGATCAAGGAGGCCATGGCGCTGGCCGGCCGCGATGCCGGTCCGGCGCGTCCGCCCATCGCCGGCCTGAGCGAGAAGGTCCGCGCGGACCTGGCCGCGGTGGTGGAACGAATCGGGGCGGCGGCCTAGGCGGCCGCCCAAATGAATGGCCCCGGGGCGCGAAGTCCGCACGTCCGGGGCCGGGGGTAAAGCGTCGTCAGCCAGTGCGCGGCGGTCAGGCCAGCGGCTTGAAGCGGTAGAGTTTCTCGGGATTCTCGACCAGCAGCTTGCGGCGCAGGGCGGGATCCGGGCAGAAGTCCAGCATCAAGTCGACCAGCTCGCCGTCGTTGGGCATGTCCTTCGAGATGTTCGGGTGCGGCCAGTCGGTGCCCCACAGCACGCGGTCCGGCGCGGCTTCGATCAGCCGGGCGGCGAAGGGCGCGGCATCGGCGAAGGGGCGCTTGCCCACGGACACGCGCTCGCCTCCGCAGACCTTGACCCAGGCCAGCGGGTTCTTCATCAGTTCCAGCAGCGCGCGGAAGGGCTCCTGGTCCAGGCCCTTGGCGGCCTGCACGCGGCCCATGTGGTCGATCACGAAGGGCACGTTGATGCGGTTGATGCGATCGCTGTAGGTCAGGATGTCCTGAGCGTCCAGGTGCAGCACGACGTGCCAGCCCAGGCCGTCCAGGCGCTCGATGGTCTTGTCGAAGATTTCCAGGTCGGGCGCGCCGCCCAGGTGCTGCACGAAATTGAAGCGCACCGCGCGCACGCCGCCGGCGTCCATGTCGGCCAGTTGTTCGTCGGTCTCGGAGCCGTTGACGATGGCCACGCCCAGGTAGCGGCCTTCGCTGCGGGCGATGGCGTCGAGCATGGCGCTGTTGTCGTCGCCGTGGCAGCTGGCCTGAACGATCACCGCGCGGTCCAGGCCCAGGAAGTCATGCAACTGGCGCAGGCGCTCGAAGGGCGCGTCGGGCGGCGTGTAGCTGCGGTCGGGCGCGTACGGGAACTTGTCGGCGGGGCCGAAGACGTGGCAGTGGGCATCGCACGCGCCGGCCGGCAGGGCCTCGCGCGGTTTGACGGGATTCGGATCGGGTGCGGCGCAGGTTTTCATGGTTCAGCTTCAGGTTCGGGGACTGCCGCGGCAGGCCGCGGCGAGGTCTGTTGGAGACGGGTCTCCCCCAAGGGGCGGTCTCAGCCGTTCAGTTCGTCCAGCGAGTCGACATAGCGCAGGCCGGCCTCGGCCAGCCTGGGTCGCATGTTGTAGATGTCCAGGCCGAGCTCGCCGGCGGCCAGGCGGGCGCGCTTGCCTTCCTCTTCCTGCACGCGCTTGTCGGCCTTCTGGATGACGGTGGCGACCTGGGCGTTGGGCACGATGGCCACGCCGTCGTCGTCGGCCACGATGGCATCGCCGGGATGGACCAGCGCGCCGCCGCAGACAATGGGCACGTTGACCGAGCCGATGGTGGCCTTGACGGTGCCGCGGGCATTGATGGCCTTGGACCAGACGGGGAAGCCCATCGCGGTCAGGGTGGCCACGTCGCGCACGCCGGCATCGATCACCAGGCCGCGCACGCCGCGCGCCTTGAGCGAGGTGGCGAGCAGGTCGCCGAACATGCCGTCGGCGTTCTCGGTGGTGCAGGCCACGACCAGGATGTCGCCCGGCGAGCACTGCTCGACCGCGACGTGCAGCATCCAGTTGTCGCCCGGTTGCGCCAGCACCGTCACCGCCGGCCCGGCAATCGACGCGCCCGCGTAGATCGGACGCATATAAGGCCGCATCAGGCCGACGCTGCGCCCCTGGGCCTCATGCACCGTGGCCACGCCCTGCGCAGCCAGCTTCTCCGCCGCGCCCTCGGGCAGCGCCGGCTTCTTTCGTACGACTACACCCAGCATTCTTTTCTCCAACCGTTAAGCAACACGTCGCATCGTGTCCACCACTACCAGCCAGCCCTGCCAACAAAACGCCAGTCATCGCCAGCCCATTGGTACCCCAGGAAACCGCGGATCCGGCTCCGCCGGTCCGCCAGTTTCGCCCCCTGGGGGGCGCGCGTAAGCGCGTAGGGGGGGGACTATTGTTTTTCTATTTTTGCCGTATCGATCACCTTGCTCCACTTCGCGATCTCGGCCACCAGGAAGTCCTGGAATTCCTTGGGCGTGTTCGTCTGCGGAATCATGCCGACCTCGACCAGCTTCTTGTTGATGGCCGGATCCTTGACCACTTCGCGCACGGCGGCGTTCAGCTTGTCGACGATGGCGGGCGGCGTGCCGGCGGGCGCGGCGAAGCCGTTCCACGATACGGCCGTGTAGCCCGGCACGGTTTCGGCGATGGTCGGGGTGTCGGGGAACAACTGGCCGCGCTTGACCGAGCCCACGCCCAGCACGCGCAGGCTGCCGCCCTTGATGTTGCCGATGACGGCAGGCACCGTCTCGAACATGACCTGCACGCTCTTGCCCTTGACGGCGCTCAGGACCTCGCCGCTGGACTTGAACGGAATGGTGGGGACGTCCAGGCCGGCCATGGAGCGGAACATCTCGGCCGACAGGTGCTGGGTGCTGCCGACGCCGATGGTGCCCAGGTTGAAGTGCTGCGGGTCCTTCTTGGCCGCGGCGATGGCGTCGGCGACGGTGTGCAGCGGGCTGCTCTGGTCCACGGCCATGACGATGTCGAACGAGCCGACCATGGAGACCATGGCGAGCTGCTTGACCGGATCGTAGGGCAGCGACTTGAACAGCGACGGGCTGACGGCCTGCTGGTTGCTGACCAGGAAGAGCGTGTGTCCGTCGGGCGTCGCGCGCGTTACGGTGACGGCGCCGGTGATGCCGCCGGCGCTGGGCATGTTCTCGACCACGACCGGCTTGCCGAACTTCTCGGCCAGGCCCTGGGCGACGATGCGGGCGGTGACGTCGGCCACGCCGCCGGGCCCGAAGGGCACGATCAGGCGCAGCGGCTTGGTGGGGAATTCCTGGGCCTGGGCGCCGGCGGCGACCAGGGTGGCGGTGGCGCCGAGACACAGGCGCGCGAGCAGGGTACGGATCATTGTCGTCCTCAAATCGTTGGAGGGGGTGGCGACGGGTCGCCTGCCCGCCTTCTGGTCATGGATGGCGCCACGGACGCCATCCAGTCAGCTTGCCATTTTGACCCGGAAATCCCCATTGGAAACCACAAATCAGAACTAGCTGTTATGCTTAAAAAACATGAATCGGGGCTTTCCATGGACTTGAAACAACTCGAGTGCTTCGTCCGGGTCGTCGAGTTCGGCAGCGTCACCCGGGCCGCGATCACCCTCAATCTATCGCAACCCGTGGTCAGCCGCCACGTCCGGCAGCTCGAGGTCGAACTCAAGGAGCACCTGCTCGAACGCAATGGCCGGGGCGTCATACCCACCGACGCCGGCAAGCGGCTGCTGGAGCGGGGCCGCGGCATCCTGCACCAGGTGCGCCTGGCCAGGCAGGAGATCGAGGACCTGCGCGGCTCGCCGGCCGGCAAGGTCGTGGTCGGCATGCCCCCCAGCGTCGGCAAGTCGCTGACGGTGGACCTGGTCAGCGATTTCCGTGCCGAGTTCCCGCGGGCCTCGCTGGGCGTGGTCGAGGCCCTGACGGTGTCCATGTACGAGTGGCTGCTGCTGGGCCGCCTGGATTTCGCGCTGTTGTACAACCCGCCCGTTACGCAGCAGGCGGCCTACGAGCATGTGTGGTCCGAGGACCTCTATCTGATCGGCAGCCGGGGACTGGACGGCAAACCCATGCCGGCCAGCGTCAAGATGCGCGAGCTGGCGAATTACCCGTTGATCACGCCGGGGCAGCCCAACGCCATCCGCAATCTGCTGGACGTGCAGTGCGCGCGCCTGGGCGTGCCCTTGTCGGTCTCGCTGGAGGTGGATGCGATCGAATCCCTGCTGGACCTGGTGGACCGGGGCATGGGCTACGCGGTCCTGTCGCGCAACGCCATCTACGGCCGCGCCCATCGTCCGAACCTGCACGCGTCCCGCATCGTCTCGCCGTCGCTGACCAGCCAGCTGGTGATCGCGACGGTGTCGCAGCGGCCGCTGACGCGCCTGGCCCAGGCCACCATCGACCTGATCCGCAAGCGCATCCAGGGCGGCATCCTGGCGGGCGACGGGCAGCGCGACGCGGCCCGGGGCAGGGCGTGACCAGATGTGAGCGCGCGGCCCGGCCGTGTTGCGACGCCGCATCGCCGCCGCCATAATCGGGCCATGTCCTGGAGGCGGCAAGCGATGGATTCCCCGATGAACAGGCAGGCGCCGATGGCGTTGCAGCCTGCCCCGCGTTGTACCCTGGTCATCTTCGGCGCGACCGGCGACATGACCGGCCGCCTGCTGGTGCCGGCGCTGTACAACCTGGCGCGCTTCAACCTGCTGAATTCCGATTTCCGCGTGATCGGCGTCGGCCACCGCAAGCTGGACGACGACGAGTTCCGGCGCGGATTGAAGCATTCCATGGACCAGGTCGTCGCCTCGCGGGGCGGGCAGGCCTCGGCCAGCTTCGACGTCCAGGCCTGGGACTGGCTGATGGGCCGCACGTCCTTCCTGATGGGCGATTTCGAGGGCGAGCAGACCTACGCCCAGCTCGCCACGATGCTGGCGCCCGAGCCGGGCGGCGTCATCTTCTATTTCGCCACCGCGCCCACGTTCTTCCAGTCCATCGCGCGCCACCTGCACGATGCCGGACTGTTGAAGCAGGGACACGGCCGCTGGCGCCGCGTGGTGATCGAGAAGCCGTTCGGCCGCGACCTGCCCTCGGCGCGCGAGCTGAACAAGCAGCTGACGCGGGTCGTGCACGAGAACCAGATCTTCCGCATCGACCATTTCCTGGGCAAGGAGACGGTGCAGAACATCCTGGTTTCCCGCTTTGCCAACAGCGTGTTCGAAAGCAACTGGAACCGGCTGTACATCGATCATGTCCAGATCACGGCGGCCGAGGCGATAGGCGTGGAGCGGCGGTCGCAGTTCTACGAGCAGACCGGAGCACTGCGCGACATGGTGCCCAACCACCTGTTCCAGCTGCTGGCCATGGTGGCGATGGAGCCGCCCAACTCCTTCGATGCCGACGCCGTGCGCACCGAGAAGGAAAAGCTGCTGGACGCCATCCGTATCCAGACGCCGGCCGAGGCGCTGCAGAACAGCGTGCGCGGACAGTACCGCGCGGGCCTGGTGGGCGGCCAGCCCATGCGCGGCTATCGCGAGGAAGAGGGCGTCGCTCCGGATAGCCGGACCGAGACCTACGTGGCCCTCAAACTGGGTATCGACAACTGGCGCTGGGGAGGCGTGCCGTTCTACCTGCGCACCGGCAAGGCGCTGGCGCGGCGCCAGACGCAGATCGTCATTGCCTTCAAGGATGCCGGCCATGCGCTGTTCCGCCAGAACGCGCAGGAAAAGCCGCCCTCCAACTCCCTGGTGCTGCAGATCCAGCCCGACGAAGGGCTGTTCTTCCACATGAAGGCCAAGGTGCCGGGATCGAAGATACGCATCGCGCCCGTCAGCATGGATTTCCGCTACGCGGATCATTTCATGACGGGGCACAGCTCGGGCTACGAGACCCTGATCTACGACTGCATGGTGGGCGACGCGACCCTGTTCCAGCGCGCCGCCGACATCGAACTGGGCTGGGAGGCGGTCATGCCGTTCCTGCAGGCCTGGGAGGACGGCGGCGAGATCCATCCCTACCGCGCCGGCAGCCAGGGGCCCGTGCAGGCCGACGTGCTGCTGGCCCGCGACGGGCGGCAATGGCTGTCGCTGGACTAGGGTCCGCTAAAAAGAGGCTCGCACGGGGCGGGAACGCTTCTTGCGGCAGCGGGCCGCATGAACACCGAGATCGATGGCAAGAGGCAAGGCGGCCCGGACGGGCTGACGTTCCGCGTCCTGACCGTGAATGTCCACAAGGGATTCAATTTTTTCAATCGCCGCTTCATCCTGCATGACCTGCGGGAGGCGGTGCGCAGCGTGTCGGCCGACATGGTGTTCCTGCAGGAAGTGCTGGGCACGCATGCCCGCCATTCGCTGCGGTTCGCCGATTGGCCCGCGACCCCCCAGTACGAATTCCTGGCGGACACCATCTGGACGGACTTCGCCTATGGACGCAACGCCGTTTATCCGGACGGCCACCATGGCAACGCGGTGCTGTCCAAGTTTCCCATCGTCCACTACGAGAACCGCGACGTTTCCATCAGCGGGCCGGAGCGGCGCGGCCTCTTGCATTGCGTGGTCCGGGCGCCCGGCACGACAGCAGACATCCACGCGATATGCGTCCATCTCGGGTTGCAGGAGCGCCATCGCGTGCGCCAGTTGCAACTGCTGTGCCACCTGGTGGAGAAGGAGATTCCCGCCGACGCGCCGCTGGTGGTGGCCGGCGATTTCAATGACTGGCGCCGCCGCGCAGGCAGGGTGCTGAACGGCTGCGCAGGTTTGCGCGAGGTGCACGCCCACGCGAGCGGGCGGCTGGTGCCCACCTTTCCCGCGTGGTATCCGGTGCTGCCGCTCGATCGGATCTACGTGCGCGGCGCGCGCGACCACTGGCCCATGCCCCTGGGGCGCCGGCCCTGGACGTCGCTGTCGGACCACGCGCCACTGGCGGCGGAGATCGTGCTATGAGCGGGCCGGCCCGTGGCAGCGGCGGCCGCCAGCGCGGCCCGCGCCGGCCCCCCGCCAGCACGCAATGGATGCCGGGCAACGCGGTGTCGCTGCTGGAGAACGGCGAAGCCTTCTTTCCCCGCGTGTTCGAGGTCATCCGAGGGGCCCGCCGCGAGGTGCTGCTCGAGACCTTCATCCTGTTCGAGGACAAGGTCGGACTGGCGCTGCGCGAGGTGCTGCTGGATGCCGCCAGGCGCGGCGTCTTCGTATCCGTGCTGGTGGACGGCTACGGTTCGGTGGACCTGTCGGAGGCGTTCCTGGCGGACCTGATCGCAGCCGGCGTGCATTTCCGCGTGTTCGACCCGCGTCCCAAGCTGCTGGGCATGCGCACCAATGTCTTCCGGCGCATGCATCGCAAGCTGCTGATCGTCGACGGCGAGACGGCCTTCGTCGGCGGCATCAATTTCTCGGCCGATCATCTGGCGGATTTCGGCCCGAGCGCCAAACAGGACTATGCCATCGAGGTGCGTGGCCCCATCGTCGCGCGCCTGCGCAGCTTCGTGCGCACGGGAGAGGTCAGGCGCGGCCACCCGGACGCCCGGCCGGGCACGGATGCCGAACGCGCCGGCGACGCGGAATGCCTGTTCGTGGTGCGCGACAACGATGCGCACCGGACGGACATCGAGCAGCACTACCGCATCGCCATCCGTGCGGCCCGCCGCGACCTGACGATCGCCAACGCGTATTTCTTTCCCGGCTACCGCCTGCTGCGCGACCTGCGCCATGCCGCGCGCCGCGGCGTGCGCGTGCGGTTGATCCTGCAAGGAGAGCCCGACATGCCCATCGTCAAGGTGGGCGCGCGCATGCTGCACGACTACCTGCTGGATGCCGGCGTGAAGATCTATGAGTATTGCGAGCGGCCGCTGCATGGCAAGGTGGCCGTGGCCGATGACGACTGGTCCACCGTGGGGTCGAGCAATCTCGATCCGCTGAGCCTGTCGTTGAACCTCGAAGCCAATCTCGTCATCCGCGACCAGCGGTTCAACCAGGTGTTGCGCGAGCGGCTGGATACGCTGGTCAGCAGGCATTGCCGCGAAGTGAAGGCCGTTGCGTCGCACCGGCGGCCGATATGGCGGGCGGCGGCGTCGTTCCTGGCCTTCCATTTCCTGCGGCGCTTTCCCGCCTGGGCGGGTTGGCTGCCCGCGCACACCCCCAAACTGGAGAAGGTCGAGGCGCCCCCGCGGGGCCAGGCCGAGCCACCCGATGCCCACTCTCGCCAAACCGGATAGAAGCTGCACACCGTCCCGCACCCGAAGCCGCCGCCGCTCGTGGTGGTGGTGGGGCCGGCACGCGCTCACGCTGCTCTTCATCGCCGTGGTGGTGCTGCTGCTGGCCGAACAGGTCACCAAGATCGACTGGAGCAAGGTGCTGCAAGCGCTCAAGGCCTACACGGGGTGGACCCTGGCCGCGGCGGCTGGCCTGACCATGGTCAGCCATCTCCTGTTCGGCGGTTTCGACCAGCTCGGCAGGCGCTACGTGGGCAGCCCGTTGCGTCCGGCCCAGGTCGCGGTGGTGGCGGGAATCTGCTATGCCTTCACCCTGAACATGGGAGCGCTGATCGGCGGCATCGCCTTTCGCTACCGGCTGTATTCCCGCCTGGGGCTGGCGGCGCCCGACATCACCAAGATCTATGCGCTGAGCGTATTGAGCAACTGGCTGGGCTACCTGATCCTGCTGGGAGCCCTGCTGCTTGCAGGCGCGGTGCATGTGCCGCCGCGCTGGGGGATACCGGCGGGCCTGCTGCCCGTGCTGGGCGTGGCATGCTGGGCGCTGGTGGCCGGGTATGCGGCGATGTGCGCCGGGGTGGGACGCCGCCGTTTCACGCTGAAGGGAGTGCCCATCGAGTGGCCGGGATGGCGGATGGCGCTCGTGCAGGGCGGAATGTCGATCGCCAACTGGCTGATCATGGGATGGATCATCCATCTCTTCATCGGGGGGCGGGTCGACTATCCCACCATCCTGGGCGTGATGTTGCTGAGCGCGGTGGCCGGGGCGCTGACGCATGTGCCGGCGGGACTGGGCGTGCTGGAGGCCGTGTTCCTGACGCTGCTGGCAGGCGCGCTGCCTCCCTACGAGATCCTGGCCGCGCTGCTGGCGTATCGCGCGATCTACTACCTGTGCCCGCTGGTGCCAGCGGTGGCCGCATACGCCGTGCTGGAAGCCCGGGCGCGCCGGTAGCTGCCGCCAGGGCTAGGCGCGCGCGCCGCGCACGATCTTGGCCAGCAGTTCGCCCAGTATCTGCCGTTCCCCTTGGGACAGCGGCGCCAGGACGGTTTCTTCCATGCCGTGCGACAGTCGCTCGGCCTCGAGCGCCAGCCGGCGGCCTTCCGGAGTCAGCACCACGTGATGGGCACGCCGGTCGGTGTCGCTACGCTCGCGCGACAGCAGTCCGCGCTCTTGGAGCCGGTCCAGGACCAGCGCCAGGCGCGGCGCGGACAGCGACAGGCTGCGGCACAGGTTCTGCTGGTTGGCCTTGTCGTTGTGGGCCAGCAGCACCAGGATGGCGAACTCCACGGGTCGCAGGTCCAGGTCCTTCATGTGCGAGAAGAAGGCCTTTTGCAGCTTGACGTGCGCGAGCGAGGTCTGGAAGCCCAGCAGGTGGGAGAGTCGGGATTGGTCCAGGTCGGATTTGGCCGGTCGCGGCGTGGTGGTGGTGCGCGGCGAGGTCTTGGGCATGTGGTGGCGAGTGCGAGTCGATGCGGGGGCGCGGGGGCTTTCCTCGGGGCGGCCCGGCGGCAAGAAATGCCCCCACGCTTGCCGCTACGCGGCGGCGCTGCCCTCCGAGGGGGCGCTTTTTGCTTGGGGGGCGGCCCGGCGGCAAAAAAAAGGCCGCCGCGAGGGCGGCCCGGTCCAGTGCCACAACATACCACACGGGGCGGCTGCGCGCCGCCCGGACTTCAGAAGCTGTGCCGCATGCCCAGCATGACGCCGGTCTGGTTCAGGCCGTTGGGAAGACCAGCCAAGGCCTGACCGCCGCTGACCGAGAGGTTGGCGTTTTTGTTGTTGTCCATGTAGCCCACCAGGCCGTAGACCGCCGTGCGCTTGGAGAGCGAATAGGTTGCGCGCACCGTGGCCAGCGTGGAGCGGGCGTCGGTGGTCTTGTTCTTCAGGCGGGCCACCTGGCCGTCCAGGGTCCACGCCGACGACAGGGCATACGTGACGCCCAGGTAGTACAGGTTGGCCTCCGAGCGGGTGGCCGCGCGCGTGATGCGGCCGATCCAGCCGCCGCCGATCTTCAGGTCGCCGAAGCGGTAGTAGCCGTTGAGCAGGGTGCGGGTGTCGGACGTGTCGCTGCTGGAGAGGCCGCCGGCGGCGCCGGTGCCGCCGCGCATCTGGTCGTAGGCGGCGGCGATGCCGCCCGGACCCATGTCGTACTTGAGCAGCGCGGTGACCTGGCGGCAGGCCTTGCGGTCGCCGGGAACCTCGCCCGCGCAATTGGTGGCGGCCGGACCGCCGGTGGCCGCGGCATCGCGGCCGAAGCTGTAGGTGGCGCCGACGGTCAGGCCCGAGAACGTGCCGCGATAGCCGATCGCGTTGTCCGACCGCGTGTTGGGGATGTAGTTGTCGAGCGACCCCAGGCCGTACACCGCGGGCCCCATGACGTCGGAGTCGAGCAGGGCGTAGAAGGTCATGTTGGACTGGCGGCCCAGCGTGACCGTGCCCCAGTTGCCCGACAGCCCGACCCACGCCGCGCGGCCGAACAGGCGGCCGCCCTGGCCCGATACCCCGGTATCCACGCCGAAGCCGCTCTCCAGGGTGAAGAGCGCCTTCAGGCCGTTGCCCAGGTCTTCCGTGCCGCGCAGGCCCCAGCGCGAGGGCATGAGCCCGCCGGTGTTGCTCGGCATGCGCCAGGTCGCGTCGCCTTGCGCGTTGGCGTGGTTCACGTATTCGATGCCCGTGTCGAGAATGCCGTACAGCGTGACGTTCTGCGCGTGCGCGCCGGTGGCGGCCAGTCCGAGGGCGCTGGCCAGCAGGATGCGTTTCATGTGTCTCCTTCCCTGTTTCCGGGTTTGATTTGTTTAACAATGATAAATATTAATTTTGTTAAGTAATTAGGGGCTTACCCGTATCGGATTGCAACAAGCACGAATTGTTCGCATTCCATGTTGTCCATGCACACTCGACCCAGATTGCGTCCGCCTCGCCCGTGTCCACCACTTCCAACTTCGCTCCCGCTCCGCCGCCCGTTTCGTCCCGCCGTTGGGAACTGGACGCGCTGCGCGGATTGATGCTGGTCCTGATGACTTCCACGCATCTGCCTACCTGGTTCGCGATACCCGCGGGCCAGCCTTTCGGCTTTGTCTCGGCCGCGGAAGGCTTCGTCTTCCTGTCTGCGTACATGGCCGGGCTGGTGTACACCCAGCGCGCCGTGCGCGACGGCATTCCCGCGATGCGCCGCGCGTTCCTGCGGCGCGCATTGGTTATCTACGCGTGCCAGGCGGCGTGCCTGCTCTTCCTGTTCACGGTCATTGCCGCGCTGGGCATGAAATTCCACCAGCCGGCCGCGAACAACCTCATGTCGTTCTATCTGCATGCGCCGCTGACCGGCCTATGGACCGGACTGTTGATGATCTACAACCCGCCGCTGCTGGATATCCTGCCGGTCTACATCGTCTTCATGCTGGCGAGCCCGTGGATCCTGAGCCATGTCCTGCAAGGGGGATGGAAAACCGTGATGGCGGCCAGCATCGCGCTGTGGGGCGCCGCCCAGTTCGGCCTGTCGCGCGTGCTGTACGACGCGCTGGTGGCGGCGACCGGCCTGCCGGTGCCGTTCCGCGAGACCGGCTCCTTCGAGACCTTCGCCTGGCAACTGCTGTGGGTGCTGGGCCTGTGCCTGGGGGCCTACCATGCGCGGGTGCCGTCCGAGCGCCGCATCGTCTTCCCGTCATGGCTGGTCAAGGCAGCGGTGGGTATCGCGATACTGTTCTTCGTCTGGCGCCACATGACCGGGCTGGAACCTTTTCCCCAGAACGATCCGCTCAACCTGTGGTTCGACAAGTGGCACGTCGGGCCGCTGCGGCTGCTCGACTTCCTGGCGCTGGTCGTGGTGCTGCTGCACTACGGCGGCTGGCTGACCCGTCATCTGCCCCGCCTGCGGCTGCTGGAAACGCTGGGCGCCGCGTCGCTGCCGGTCTTCTGCGCCCATCTGGTCATCGTCCTGGTGGCGCTGGCCGTGGTGGGCGAAAGCCATCCGGGCAGGCCGCCGTGGTTCGATCCGCTGATGTTCGCGCTCAGCATCGCCGCCATGTACGCCGTGGCCCGGCTGGTGCGCATGTTCGGCTCGGGGCCGAGGTCCGGGCAGGGCCGGCGGGCGGCGCCGGCGGCGCGTACGGGCGGCTCAGGGACGACGCTGAGCGTGGAGGCGGGGCAGGGCTAGGGACGCGCCTAGCGCACGTGGCTCGCGATGACCGACGTCCAGAGCGCGTAGCCGGCGTCGTTCAGATGCAAGGCGTCGTCGCGGAACAGCTCGGCCCTGGGCATGCCCTCGGACGTCAGCATGGGGGTGAAGACATCGATGTAGTCGGCGTTGGGCACGCTTTGCGTGTAGGCCTTGATGAGCGCGTTGGTGGCGCGTGCCTGCGGAATCAGCGAGTAGCGCGCCGGGCTCGGCTTGATCGAGATGTAGGCGATCCGGGTATCGGGCAGGGCATGGCGCACGCCTTCGACGAAGACCTTGAAGCTGTCCAGGATCTGGCCGGGCGACCGGCCCTCGGCCAGGTCGTTGTCGCCGGCGTAGACGAGGACGATGCGGGGCTGGTAGGGAACGACCAGCCGCGTCAGGTGGCGGGCGCAGTCGATCATGCGCGAACCGCCGAAGCCGCGCTTGAGGACGGGGAGATCCTTGAACCGGGTTTCCAGATCGTTCCACAGGCGTATGGACGAACTGCCTATGAACAGGATGCCGCCGGGAGCCGGCGCATGCAGGCGGTCGGCCTGATCGAACGCGGCGAAGCTGGCCGCCCACTGCGTATCGGGCACGGCCGGCGCGCTGTCCGCCGGATCGGCCGCGCAGGCGCTGCCCGCCGCGAGCAACAGGGCGAAAACGGCAAGGCGAGACCTCATGGGGCGTGCGGGAACAACGCGGCGACGAAACATCCATCATACCGGCAGCCGCGCGCCTGCGGCCTCGAATTTGTTGCCGATGTGGTGCCAGTCGCCACAAGAATGGCACGAATGTAAACTTTTGATAGCGCGGCGGACCTCTTCGTAAATCCTGCACTCCAATGGTCTAGGATCGAAAGACGGACTCTCGGAGGCCAGCCATGAACCAAGTCGTCGAACACGCCGCCGTTCAATATTTCCTGAAGTCCCGGGTGCACGATCTGCCGGAGGGACAGTTCCGGGGTTATGTCGAGGTGAAGGCCCGCTCCGGCAAGGACATGCTCGACAGCCGGCTCAAATACTGCCCGTTGATACGCGGTACCTGGAACGAGGCCATCGAGGACGCCGAGCGCCTGGCCGAGAGCATGCGCGCCTCGGAGTACCACGACGGGGAGTGCTTCGTCTTTTCCACCCGCGGCGCCAGCAGCTTCGACGCGCTGATGAACATGTTCGCCAGCGCGCGCTGATACGGTCTAGCCGTTGATGATTTCCCCACCGTTGGGGTGCAGCACCTGGCCAGTCATGTAGCTGGCGTCGTCCGACGCGAGGAATACGTAGCAGGGAGCCACTTCCTCCGGCTGGCCGGGCCGCTTCATGGGAACCTTGGACCCGAAGGTCGAGACCTCCTCGGCACTGAACGAGGCGGGGATCAGCGGGGTCCAGATCGGCCCGGGCGCCACCGCGTTGACGCGGATGCCACGCTCGACCACGGCCGACGACAGTGAACGGGTGAAGGCGACGATCGCTCCCTTGGTGGCGGCGTAGTCGATCAGATGCGAACTGCCGCGATAGGCGGTGACGGACGTGGTGTTGATGATGGCACCGCCGGACATCATGTGCGCGAGGGCTTCCCGGGTCAGGTTGAACATGCCGAAGAAATTCGTGCGGAAGGTCCGTTCCAGCTGGGCGCTGTCGATGTCTTCCAAGGCCCTGCGCGGATGTTGTTCGCCGGCATTGTTCACGAGGACGTCGATGCGGCCGAGCTCTTCCATTGCGCGCCGCACGACTTCCCGGCAGTGCGATTCGCTGCCGATGTCCCCCGCCATTCCCACGCAACGGCGTCCGGCCTGGGTCACCAGCCGGCGGGTTTCCTCGGCGTCGGCGGTCTCGTCCAGGTAGGTGAAGAGGATGTCCGCGCCTTCCTTGGCGAAGGCCACCGCCACGGCGCGCCCGATGCCGCTGTCGCCGCCGGTGACGATGGCGCAGCGGCCCTCCAGCTTGCCCGAGGCCCGGTAGTCCGGCCGTGTCGTCCTGGGCTCCGGATGCATGTCTTCCTGCATGCCGGGTTGCCGGGGTTGCTGCTGAGGGGGCAGGGTCTGCGGATTGGATTTGCCTGGCATCGTCGTTCTCCCATGAAAAAGAAACGGGCCGACGAGTCCAGCAACTTGCGTGCCGCGGCTTCTACCGCGGCGCGGCGAAGGCCTCCGGACTTTCGTACTGAATGTCCAGCAGTTCGAACACCTGCATGGCCAGCTCCACGCAGGCATTGGTGAGCTGCCAGGGAAGCGTGGCCGGGATGCGGTCCTGCAGCAACAGCTTGGTTGCCGCGAGGTGGGGGATAGGGTCCAGCAGCCGATGGCCGAAGGCGCCCAGCAGCTCGTCGGTAGCGGCCTGCGCCATGCGATGGGCCGCCGGGTCCGCCGGCCATTGCGAGGGCAGCCCCCAGGCGCGCGGCATCCACTCCAGGTCGCGCAGCACGGTGCGCATGTCTTCGTGAGAGTCGCGGAAGGGCAGCAGGACCAGATCGGCCAGGTTCGCGAGATGGCTGTCGGTGTCCGAACGGTTGCCGCCACCGTCGATGACGCCGAACCAGTCGCCCACGTCGTTCAGCGTGGCGACGACCTTGGCCAGGTTGCCGGCGTCGCGCGCGTCGAAAGGCAGGTAGAGCCGGTTTTCCTTGGACAGGCGTTCACGCTCGAGATCGGTCAGCACGCACACCACGCGCTTGCCCAGCAGCGCCATGCCGTGCGAGATCATGTGCGACAGCGTGGTCTTGCCGGTACCTCCCTTGTTTCCCAGCACGCATACGATCTGGGCCATGACCTCCCCTGGGCGGGCACGGACGCGGGCCGTACCTGTCCAGCAGTATGGACGGGGCACGGCCGCGCCGAAAGCGCGAATAACGGGGGATAGCGGCGGTTGTTCGGCGCCGGATGCTCAGGCGGCGCGGCGTTCGGCCGCGTTGGCCACGACCTGCCAGGCGGCGTCGATCAGGGCGGGATCATTGGCGGCCAGCAGGCGGTTGTCGGAAAGCATCTGGCGCCAGCGGCGGGCCCCGCCCTGCGTGTTGAACAGGCCCAGCATGTGGCGGACCACCGAGCGCAGCGGCACTCCGCCGGCCACCTGCCGGCCGGCGTAGTCCATCATCGCCCGCACCACGGCTTCGTCGCCGGGAATGGGGGTTTCCGGCCACAGCCGGCGGGACAGCTCGGACAGCACGCGAGGCCGGTGATAGGCCTCGCGCCCGAGCATGACGCCGTCCAGCTCGCCGCCGCCTTGGCCGACGTGCGCCAGCGTGTCGCCGGGGTCCGTCAGGCCGCCGTTGAGCACGATCAGGGTCCGCGGGAAGTCGCGCTTGAGCTGGCGCGCCACGTCGTAGCGCAGCGGCGGAATTTCGCGGTTTTCCTTGGGCGACAGGCCCTTGAGCACGGCGTTGCGGGCGTGGACGATGAAGACCTCGCAGCCCGCCTCGTGCACGGTGCCGACGAAGTCGCGCACGAAGCCGTAGGACTCGTCGTAGTCCAGGCCGATGCGGTGCTTGACCGTGACCGGGATATCGACCGCGTCGCGCATGGCCTTGACGCAATCGGCCACCAGCGCCGGCGTGGACATCAGGCAGGCGCCGAACGCGCCTTTCTGCACCCGGTCCGACGGACAGCCGCAGTTCAGGTTGATTTCGTCGTAGCCCCAGTCCTGGCCGGCCCGGGCCGCGCGCGCCAGGGCCTCCGGTTCGTTGCCGCCCAATTGCAGCGCGACCGGATGTTCGCTGTTGTCGAAATCCAGGTGCCGGGCCGCGTCCCCGTAGAGAATCGCGCCGGTGGCGATCATCTCGGTGTACAGGCGGGCATGCGGGGACAGCAGCCGGTGGAAGTAGCGGCAATGGCGGTCGGTCCAATCGATCATGGGCGCGACACACAGCGCCCAGCCGCCAAGTCGTTGATTTGAAAGCATAATGCCGCAATCATAACCCGCCGTGCGGCTTAACCGATATCATTGCCGTCACGTCCAGACCCGGAGATCTCCTTCATGCGCAAGCAATTCCTTGCCGCCACGCTGTTGCTGGCCGCCTCGGCGGGCACGGCCTACGCCGCCAATCTCAGCTTCCTGAACCAGTCCATCCTGGTGCGTATTCCCAAGGCCCAGGCCCCCGCGTTCTCGACCGAGGTGGGACGCGTCCTGAACGACGTGGCCGATGGCCAGCAGGCGACCTGGACCAGCAAGGCCGAGCGGTCGCGCCAGGTGCCCGTCAGCGTCACGCTGGCGCCGAAGAACACCACTCGCACCAGCAAGGGCCAGACCTGCCGCTTCCTGGCGGCCGACGTCGCGCAGGGAACGGCGAAGGAGAACTGGGGGTTCTGGTTCTGCAAGCAGGAGAACGGCGCCTGGCGCGCGAGCGGGATGTAGGCCGGCAAAGCGAATGCCGCGGCGCCTGCGCGCCGCTATTCCAGCTTGAGTCCCAGCCGCTTGATCACCCCGCCCCAGCGGCGCGTGTCGGTCTCGATGCGCGCCGCCATCTCGGCTGGCGAGCCGCCCGTGGCGTCCCAGCCCTGCGCCGCCAGCTTGGCCCGCACCGGGGCCGACCGCAGGATGGCGTTGATCTCTTTCGCCAGCATGGCCGCCACCGGCGCCGGCGTGGCGCGCGGCGCGTAGGCGCCTATCCACAGCTCCGCGGCAAAGCCCGGCAGGCCCGCGGCCTGGGCGACGGTCGGCACCCCCGGCGCCAGCGGCGAAGGCTGCGCCGACGTGACGCCCAGTACGCGCACCTTGCCCGCCTTGGCCTGTTCGATGGCCCCCGAGGGCGCCATGAACCCCGCCTGGATCTGTCCGCTCATCACGGCCATGGTGACCTGCGGGAAGCCCTGGTAGGGGACGTGCATCATCCGGATGCCGGTTTCCTGCGCGAACAGTTCGCCCGTCAGGTGCGAGCCCGAACCCACACCCACCGACCCGTACGAGATCTCCTTGTGGTGGGCGCGCGCGTCGTCCACCAGCTCGCGCAGCGTGGCATAGGGCAGCTTGGGATCGATGACCAGGATCTGCGGGCTGACCGCGGCCAGGGACAGCGGCTGCAGGTCCCGGGCGACGTCGTAGGGCAGGTTGGGATAGAGCAGGGCCGAGGTGGTCAGCGGACCGTGGGCGGTCACGCCGAAGGTATGGCCGTCGGTGGCGCGCGCCACCAGGTCGACGCCGATGTTGCCGGCGGCGCCGGGTTTGTTCTCGACGATGACCGGCTTGCCCAGCTTCTGCGACAGCGGCTCGGCGATCAGTCGGGCCACGGTGTCGGGCGAGGTCCCGGCGGGAAAGCCCACGATGAGCTTGACCGGCTGGGTGGGCCAGGGGGCGTCGGCGCCGCGCGCCATTCCCGTGGCGAGCAGGCCCCCCGACAGGACGGCGAAGGCGAACAGCGTGCGCCGACGCGGCGCGGAACGGTGCGAAAGGCAGGGCATGGGGTGTCTCCTGTTCTTGGATGGATGAAGGACGGGCGGGGATCTCAGGTTTCCAGGGCCACGGCGGGGGGCAGGACCTGGGCCATGCGGCGTATGCCCGCTTCGGCGGCCTCGCCCAGTTCGAACTCGAAATTGCCGAGCAGCGCGCGCAGCGCCGCGGGCGCCGAGGCCACGCCGTGGCGCGCGCAATGGCGTTCGATGGCCAGGTCCGGTTGGCTGGCATATCGGGACAAGGAGGCCGCCAGGCCGGCGCGCAGCGGTTCCAGCGCGTCGTCCGCCAGGTCCCGGCGGCGTACCCACACCGCCGAGACCACCGGGGTGCCTTGCCACTCCCACCATTCCCGCCCGAGGTCGTGGACGTGTGGGAAACGTCCACGCGCCGCTTCCTCGACAGCCTGGTCCTGGATCAGCAATCGGGGCATGGATGGGTCGGCGGGCAGACCGCGCCGCCAGCGGCCGATGCGCAGCCCGTACTTGTCGGCCAGGATGGCATGCAGCACCCGCAGCGACGTGGCGGTCTCGTCGCAGATCGCGATGTCCGCGCCGTCCAGCTCATGGATGGGGCGCGGCGAGAACAGCAGCACGCTGCCCGCGCGCTCGCGGTAGGCCAGGCCCAGCCCGCCCAGGCGCGGCCATTGGTCGCCGCGCGCCAGCCAGTCCACGGTGGCCATGGGCGTGGCGTCCAGCAGGCCGGCATCCGCCATGGCCAGGACCGTGCTGGAGACGCACGGAACGCGCCGGACGGGCCAGTCCTCGCTGCCGACGTAGAACGGGATCCAGGGCACCGACTGGAAATGCCCGACGCGCAGGCCGGCCTCACGCATAGTGGACGTAGGCGTAGCCGCGATGCATCAGCCGCTGGCCGCCCTGATAGTCCGCGGGCGAGGCCGAGTGCAGCGAGGCGCGGTTGTCCCAGAAGACCAGGTCGCCGACCTGCCATTTGTGGCGGTAGACCGCCTCGGGGCGGGTCGCGTGGGCGACCAGTTCGGCGGACAGCCGCTGCGCTTCCTCGTCGGAATAGCCGCTGATGCCCCGGACCAGGGTCGGGCTGATGAAATACAGCGGGCGGCCGGTTACCGGATGGCGCTGCACCAGGTCGTGTTCCCGATCGGGCCACTTGGCGCGGTCGGCTGCCGACAGGGGCCGGGCCGAGCCGGGGTTGCGGGCCAAGAGATAGTCGTTGTGCTGGTTGAAGTTGTGGACCACGGTCCTGCCGTCGATGCGGGCCTTCAGGTCCGCCGGCAGCGTGTCGTAGGCCCTGCCCATGCTGGCGAACAGGGTGTCGCCGCCGATTTGCGGCGTCATCACGCAGTACAGCATCGTGACCCCGTCGACGTGCTGGTCGCTGGCCGTGTCGCTGTGCCACAGGTTGCCGTAGCGGTCCAGGAAGGCCGACGGCGTGCCGTCGGGATGCCGGGTGTTGCCCACGCGGCCGATCTCGGGCGTGCCCGGCACGTGGAACTCCTTGCGCTGCGAGATCTTGGGCGTGCCGAAGCGGCGCAGCAGCCCGGCCTGCGCGGGCGCGGCCAGCGATTGCCCGCGCACGACGACGACGGAATGGCGGTGATAAGCGTCCAGCAGCGACTGGAACTGCTCGTCGTCCAGGGGTTGGCTGAGGTCGCAACCCAGGATTTCCACTCCCACGTCGGGGTGGAGGGGGCGCAAGGCAAGCGGCATGGCGGGGTCTCCGGAAAAGTTCTTGACGTGCCGCCACCTTAATCCTCATTCTATTTCTATAGAATCCACCAAAAAGCGCGATCATTGTTCGCGAAAACAGAGAGGTCATGGACACCATCGTCAATTTCCGGACCTTCATCGCCGTGGCGCAGGCCGGCAGCTTCTCCAAGGCGGCGCGCCAGTTGGGCATCGCCGCCTCCGTGGTGACCAAGCGCATCGACCAGCTCGAATGGCGCGCCCGAACCCGGTTGTTCGAGCGCAGCACCCGCCGCCTGGCCCTGACCGACGAAGGCCAGCGCCTGCTACCCGTGGCCCGGCGTATCGTCCACGACGTCGAGGACGCGTTCGGCAGCGCGCTGGGCCATGCGCACGAACTGGAGGGCCACCTGCGCATCAAGGTGCCGACGTCGTTGACCGCCACGTGCCTGGGCGATGCGCTGGGGCGTTTCCTGGAGGTCCATCCCAAGCTCAGCATGGACGTGGTGGTGATCGACCGGCCCGTGAACCCTATCCAGGAAGGCTTCGACATCGTGGTCGGCATGCTGCCGGCCTCGTACGACAGCGTGCTCGAGGCCGGACTGTGCCCGCTGCCGCGCATGGCGGTGGCGGCGCCGTCCTATCTGGCCGCGCGCGGCCGTCCCGCCCATCCCACGGATCTGGCGCGGCACGCACTATTGAATTTCCAGCCCACGGGGCCGGTCTGGACTTTCCAGGGGCCGAACGGGCCGATCGCGGTCGAGGTGACGCCGCGCCTGAGCACCAACGACGGACACGTGTTGCTCAATTCGGTGCTGCGGGGCAATGGCATCACGATCCTGTCGGCCTACATCGTCGACGGCGCGCTGGGCCGGGGCGAACTGGTCCGGGTGCTGGAGGACTTCGCCATTCCCGAATACTGGATCCGGGCCCTGGTGCCCCACAGCCGGGCCCACCTGGGCCGGGTGCAGGCCCTGCTGTCCTGGCTCAGGAATGAATTCACGCCGCTGCCGCCCTGGGCGCGGCACGAAAGTTGCGGCTTGCCGGCCTTCTCGTGAAGGAGTTCGCCATGCCGAATCATCCCGCATCCCCGCCCAGTCCCCGCCAGGCGGACGACCAGCCGCGCGAGCAGCAGCGCAGCCATGGCGATACGCAGAATCGCACCAAGAAGGACGGGCATACCGACCAGATCGGGACCGGCGGCAACCAGACCTCGCAGCGCCAGCGCGGCGGCGGCGCCAGGCGCACCGGGCCGTAGGCTTAGGGCAGGACCTTGCCCGGGTTCATCAGGCCGTCGGGATCCAGCGCCTGCTTGATCCGGCGCATCAGGTCCAGGGCCACCGCGCTCTTGTAGCGGGCCAGTTCGCCGCGCTTGAGCTGGCCGATGCCGTGTTCCGCGCTGATCGACCCGCCGTGCGCGTGCACGCTGTCGTGCACCAGGCGATAGATCTCGTCCTGGCGCAGCAGGAAGTCGGGCTCGGCCATGGCGGGCGGCCGGCTGACGTTGTAGTGCAGGTTGCCGTCGCCCAGGTGGCCGAAGGTGATGTGGCGCACGCCGGGGATGGCCGCCTGCAGCAGCGCGTCGGTCGCGGCCACGAAGGCGGGGATGCGAGAGGCCGGGACCGAGATGTCGTGCTTGATGTTCTTGCCCTCCCAGGACTGGGCGGCCGAGATGCTTTCGCGCAGGTGCCACAGCGCACGGCTTTGCGCGAGGCTGGCCGCAACCGCGGCGTCCTGGGCCAGGCCCTGCTCCAGCGCCCGCTGCAGGACCGCGTGAAAGCGTTCCTGGGCGTGTTCGGCGCTTTCGCTGTCGGATACCTCTAGCAGCGCGTACCAGGGCGTGGGGCCGAGCGGCAGTTTCTGGTCGGGGAAGGCGCGCGTCACCACGTCCAGGCTGGCATGCGACATGACTTCGAAGCCGGTCAGCGCCGCGCCGAATCCCGAGCGGGCCAGGGCCAGCAGCGCGACCGCGGTTTCCAGCGAGGGCAGGGCGACCAGGGCCGTGCATTGCGCCACGGGCAGGGGATAGAGCCGCAGGGTGGCGGCGGTGATGATGCCGAGCGTGCCTTCGCTGCCTATGTACAGGTCGCGCAGGTCGTAGCCGGTGTTGTCCTTGCGCAGGCCGCGCAGGCCGTCCCAGATCTCGCCCTGGGCGGTGACCACTTCCAGCCCCAGGGCCAGTTCGCGTGCGTTGCCGTAGCGCAGGACCTGGGTGCCGCCGGCATTGGTGGCCAGGTTGCCTCCCACCGTGCAGCTGCCTTCCGAGGCCAGGCTGAGCGGGTAGAGACGGCCGGCCTCGCGCGCCCAGTCCTGTACCGCCTGGAGCACGCAGCCGGCTTCGACGGTGATGGTGTCGTCGTCGATGTCGAGGGCGCGCAGCCGGTCCAGGCGCCGCGTCGACACGACCACCGCGCGGCCTCCGGCGTCGGGCGTGGCGCCACCCGCCAGACCGGTGTTGCCGCCTTGAGGGACGATGGGAACGGCGTGGCGGCGGCACAGGCGCACGACGCGCGCGACCTCGTCGGTCGTGCCGGGGCGGACGACCGCCAGCGCGGCGCCGGTATAGCGGCCGCGCCAGTCGGTCAGGAAGGGCGCGGCGTCCGGCCCGGTCAAGACCTGGCCGGCCCCCAGCAGGTTCGTGAGCTCGGTCAGCAGGTCCATGCCGGTGTCTCCTTGGCGGCGGTCAGCCCGCCTGTTTGTCCGCCGCCTTGGCGGCCTTGCGGGCGGCCTGCGCGGCGCGCTTGGCCGGGCGCACGTACAGGATGGCGCACCAGAAGAAGACCGTGGTCAGCGCGACCTCGGCCCAGGCCACGTGCGCGGACGGAGCTGGATCGGTGGTCGCGCGCACCACGCCTTCCATGAAATACAGCAGGATCAGCATCGATGCCCATTGGTAGGTGTACAGGTTGCCGCGCAGCACGCCGCGCAGCGGCAGCAGCAGCGGCAATGCCTTGAGCGCCAGCAGCGAGCCGGGCCGCAGGGGCGCCAGCACGGTTTCCCAGGCGATGCACAGCACGATCAGGGCCAGCAGCGAGATCGAGGCGACCAGGCGCAGCCGCGGGTTGAGGTCGACGGAGGGAGCGTTCATCGGGTGCGGGCCTGCCGGCCGGTGTGGAGTTCGAGGGCGGTGCGGGCCAGGCGCGTGCCCAGGGCTTCGGCCAGTTGGGTTTCGTCGCGCTGCATGGGCAGGCTGTTGTCGACCCCGGCCACGTGCGAGGCGCCATAGGGCGAGCCGCCATGGCGCGTGGCCATCAGCGCGGGCTCGGTGAAGGGCAGGCCCACCAGCAGCATGCCGTGATGAAGCAGCGGCAGCATCATGCTGAGCAGCGTGCTTTCCTGGCCGCCGTGCATGGAGCCGGTGGACGTGAAGACCGCTGCCGGCTTGCCCGCCAGGCTTCCCGCCAGCCACTGCTGGGTGGTATGGTCGATGAAGTGCTTCATGGGCGCGGCCATGTTGCCGAAGCGGGTGGGCGATCCCAGCGCCAGGCCCGCGCATTCTTCCAGGTCCGCCGGTTCGACGTAGGGAGGACCGCTGTCGGGAATGGCGGGGGCCGTGGCCTCGCACACGGCCGAGACCGGCGGAACCGTGCGCAGCCGTGCCCGCGCGCCGGGTACGCGTTCCACGCCCAGCGCGATGTGCTCGGCCAACTGGCGTGTCGCGCCGTGCCGGCTGTAGTACAAGATCAGAATATCCATAGGTCCGTATTATCTCTCGACATGGTCCAGAAAGCTCCCGCGCCCGCTACTTCTTCCACGCCGCCACCGCCTTCGGGCGCCGCTTCCATCCAGGCGCGCGCGATCGCGCTGCGCCGCAGCCTGCTCGCCAACGAATCCTGGCCCGTGCGCGTGGGGCGGCTCCTGCGGTTCGCATTGCAGCGCGCGGCCGACGAGCGCATCACCCAGGTCGCCTCCAGCCTGACCTTCACCTCGGTGCTGTCGATGGTGCCGCTGCTGGCGGTGGCGCTGGCCCTGTTTACCGCGTTTCCGCTGTTCCGCGAGTTCCAGGGCGCGCTGGAGGCGTTCCTGATCAGCAACCTGATGCCGCCGGCGGTGGCGGACAACATCATGGAATACCTGAACCAGTTCGCGCAGAAGGCGAGCCGGCTGACCGCCGTGGGCGGCATCTTCCTGATGATCACGGCCGTCTCGCTGATGCTGACCATCGACAAGGCGCTGAACGAGATCTGGCACGTGCGCAAGGGCAGGCCGCTGCCGCAGCGGGTGCTGATCTACTGGGCCACGCTCACGCTGGGGCCGGTGCTGATCGGCGCCAGCCTGTGGGCCACGTCCTTCCTGGCGCGCGAATCCATGGGCCTGGTGGGCGACGTGCCGGCGCCCATCGGCGTGCTGCTGTCCTTCATTCCGCTGATATTGACGGGCCTGGCCTTCGGCGCGCTGTTCATGGTGGTGCCCAACCGGCACGTCGAGGCACGCGACGCGATGACGGGCGGTTTCGCGGCGGCCATCGTGCTGGAAATCATGAAGTCCGGCTTCGCGTTCTACCTGACGCGCTTTCCCACCTACACCGTGCTGTACGGCGCCTTCGCCACGCTGCCTATCTTCCTGATGTGGATCTACCTGTCGTGGCTGGTGACCTTGTTCGGCGCCACGCTGGCGGCCAGCCTGCCGCTGATCCGGATGGGACGCTGGGAGACCGTCCGGCGCCCGGGGCGGCCGTTCGTGGATGCCTTGTCCATCCTGCGCGCGTTGTCCTCGGTGCGCGACCGCAATCCACCGGGCCTGAGCACCTTGGCGCTGCGCAGCAGGCTGAACCTGCATCACGACGAATTGATGGTGGTGCTCGACACCTTGTCCAGCATCGGCTACATCGCCCGCATCGGCGATGCCGGCGCCGCCCGCGAACGCTGGGCCATGGTCTGCGATCCCACCGTGGCCACCCTGGCGCCCGTGGTGGACCGGCTGCTGCTGGACCGGGCGCCGCTGGCCGACGACCCGATGTTGCTGCACGCGGTGAACGCCGCCTGGGAAAGCGGCTCGGTCACCATCGCCGAGGCCCTGAAACAGCGCCCCGAGGATGTCGAGGCGGAACTGGCCCTGGATCGAGAGCTGGAACTGGAGCCGGACCGGGAGGAACAGGAAGCCGAGGCCGGCGAAGAGGCGGCCGAGGGCGTCCAGGAGGAGCGGCTGCGCCGCCTGCGCGCGTCCTGACCCGGTGCGGCCTGCGCCCGCCGCGCCGTCATTCCAGCCGCCAGTACACGCCGCCCATGCCGCAGCGCATGGGTACCGACGGCACGTAGAACACCGTTTCCGCCCGGGCGTTGCCGCATACCGCGGCCGCGCCCATGGCGACCACCCAGGCCAGCAGTTCCCCCGCGCCGCCATCCCCGCCCGTCAGCAGTTTCTCGAAGGTCAGCTCGCGCTTGACCCGGTCGGCGTTGCCTTCCTCCATCAGCGCCAGGAACCAGCGGTCGAATTCCTCGTGCACCGTGAAGTAGTCCTTGCCGCCGGGATCGTGCGAGAGACCGCCCGTGCCCATGATCACCACTCGTTCGTCGGACGGGAAGGCCTGGACGATGCGCGCGATGGTTTCGCCCACGGCATAGCAGTGCGCCGCGGTCGGCACCGGCGGCACGATGGGGTTCATGTGGATGGGGACGAAACGCACGTCGTAGCGCGGGAACAGGAACTTGAGCGGCACCGACCAGTTGTCGTCGAACAACAGTTTGTCGGCGAACGCGTGGTTGATGCCCGCCTTGGCCGATTCGCGCACCAGTGCGCGGCCCAGGTCGCGGTGGCCGCGCACCGTGTAGTCCGGTACGTTCAGCCAGTCGCGGAACCAGGGCGCGGGGCCGGCCCATTGTTCGCCTATGCCCACGCAGAAGTCGGGAATGTTGTCGAGCGAGAAATTCAACAGGTGGTCGTTGGCGATGCCTATGACCACGTCGGGCCGCACTTCGTCCATCAGTTTCTGGAACTGCGCGTAGCCGGCCAGGACGCCGTCCTGCTCGTGCTGGGGCGCCTTGTCTATCCAGCCGGTGACGCCGGGGGCGTGGGCCACGCCCAGGGTTGCGACGATCTTTGCCATGTTCTTCTCCGGATCAGTCCTGCGACGCGATGCCCATCTTCTCGGCGTACAGGCGCGCCGCGTCGCTGTCGTTGTGGTTGCGCGAGCCGCCCTTGAAAAGCCGCGATATCTGCGGCAGGAAATAGGGATGCACGCCCATGGCGCCCAGCGCCTCGATGTCCATGTCGCGCCAGGCGCGCTTTTCTTCTTCCGAAAGGGCGTATGCGGTCATGGATGCCTCGATGTCCTGCTTGAACGCGAGGTATTTCTGCTCGTCGCGCCGCAGTTCGAACACCATGCGGTTCGATGGCAGGGTCTTGTCGGTGTCTCGGATTCCCATGTCGGCTCCTTGTTCGTTGGAAACGATAAGTCGTTCATTCGGCCGCGGCAACGTTGAGCCAGCGGTCGAGCGTCTCGGGCGATGCCCGCAGCGCCGCGCTCGAGGACTGATGCACGATGCGGCCGCGGTCCAGGATGATGGCGGTCGAGGCCATGGCCAGGGCGATGACCGGATGCTGCTCGACCACGATCGTGGTCATGCCTTCCTGCGTGTGCAGCGCGATGATGGCGGCGCCAAGCTCCTCGACGACGATGGGCGCCAGGCCCTCCATGGGTTCGTCCAGCAGGAGCAGGCGCGGGTTGGTCATGAGCGCGCGGCCCACGGCCAGCATCTGTTGTTCTCCGCCGGACAGCTCGTTGCCCAGGTTGGCGCGCCGCTCGCGCAGCCGCGGGAACAGGCCGTAGACCCGGTCCAGCGTCCATGGGCCGCGGCATGCGACCACGGTCAGGTTCTCCTCGACGGTCAGCGACGCGAACACCTCGCGCTCCTGCGGCACCCAGCCCAGGCCGGCGCGAGACCGCTGGCAGGCGTCCAGCCTGGCGATGTCGCGGCCCTGCCAGAGAATGCGCCCGCCCGTCAGGCGCGTGTTGCCCATCAGGGTTTCGAGCAGGGTGGTCTTGCCCACGCCATTGCGTCCGAGCACCGCCAGGCTGTCGCCGGCGCCCAGGCAGAACGAGAGATCGTCCAGCACCATCGCGTCGCCGTAGCCGGCGCGCACGTGCTCCAGTTGCAGCAGGCTGTCCGTCGCATTCATGCGGATGCCGCCTCCAGGGGGGCCGCCTGGCCGAGATAGGCCTCGCGCACGCGGGGGTCGCGGGCGATGTCGCCGGGTAGCCCGGTGGCGATGAGGCGGCCGGCGACGAGCACCGAAATGCGCTGCGCGAAGCGGAAGACGAGGTTCATGTCGTGTTCGATCAGAAGGATGGCGATGTCCTGGGGCAGTCGATCCAGGACCGCGAAGACATGGCGGCTGTCGGCCGCCGAGACGCCGGCAGCCGGTTCGTCCAGCAGCAGCACCTTGGGCTTGCGCGCCAGCGCGAGCGCGATTTCCACCAGCCGCTGCCTGCCGTAGGCGAGCTGCCGGGCAGGCCGGTGCGCGTCCTGCGCCAGGCCGATGCGCTCGAGCAGTTCCCAGGCCTCGCCGGCCGCCGGCTCATGCCGGCGCAGCGACCCGAACAGCGAGCGGACGGCTCCGGTGCGCGCCAGCACGACCAGCGTGACCGCCTCCAGCACGGTCATGTCCAGGAACAGCGTATTGATCTGGAAGGTGCGCACCAGCCCCAGGTCCACCCGTTTGTCGGGCGGCGCCGCGGTCACGTCCGCGCCGTCCAGCAGGACGCGGCCCGAGGTCGGGCGCAGCATGCCGGTCAGCAGGTTGATGAAGGTCGTCTTGCCCGCGCCGTTCGGGCCGATCAGCGCATGCCGGTCGCCGGGAGCGAGCGACAGGTTCACATGGTCGGTCGCCACCAGCGCGCCGAAGCGCTTGCACAGGTCGACGGTCTGTATCATTGTTGCGCCTCCTTGTGCGCCAGGCGCCGGGCCAGCCGCGCGGCGGTGCCCATGATGCCGCCGCGGGCAAAGAAGATGGTGAGCACCAGCAGCAGGCCCAGCCAGAAATGCCAGTAGGCGGGGCTGATGCCGGACAGCAGGTCGCGGCCCACGACGAATACCAGCGCGCCGATGAAGCCGCCGTACAGGTAGCCCACGCCGCCCAGCGCGGCGATGATCAGGATGTCGGCCGACCGCCCGAAACCGAGCGCATCGATGGTGATGAACTGCGTGATCTGCGTCGTCAGCGCGCCCGCGACGCCCGCCACCGCCGCCGAGGCGACGTAGGAGATCGCCAGGGTGCGGCCGTCGTCGATGCCCACGGCCAGCGCGCGCCGGCGGTTCATGCGCGTGGCATGCAGGGACAGGCCATAGGGCGAATTGACCAGCCTGCGCACGAGGTAGAGCGTGACGAAGGCTACGATGGCCGCGTATGCGTAGGCGGTCGATCCCATGAGGTCGAACGGGAAGAGGCCGAGCAGCGGCGCGAACTCGATGCCTTGCAGGCCATCGATGCCGCCGGTGATCGCGGTGGCCTTGTTGGCGGCCTCGTACAGCACGAGGCCGATGGCCAGCGTCACCATGAGCCGGCTCAGGTCGGTGCCCCGCACGACCAGCCGGCTGCCGAGCGCGCCCGCGCATGCCGTGACGGCGGCGGCGATGGCCAGCGCCGAGACCGGTTCGTGCCAGCCGTACTTGCCGAGCCAGCCGGCGGTGAACGCGCCCACGCCGAAGAACGCGGCATGTCCCAGGGTGACGATGCCCGCGTAGCCCAGCAGCATGTCGAGCGACAGCGCGAAGATGCCGGTTACCAGTACTTGCGCGCCCAGGCTGCGGTGATCGGGAAAGACGAAGAAGGCCGCGACGACGAGCGTCCAGAACACGAGCTCGGGCACGCGCCAGCGCGAGCGGTCCAGCAGGGGGCGCAGCGGGCTGCCGTTCATGCGGCCCTCCTGCGCGCGAAGAGGCTGTAGAGGCCTTGCGGCCGGTACAGCAGGACCAGCGCCATGAGCACGTAGATCATGAAGGCCCCGAACTCGGGGACGTAGTATTTGCTGCCGATGTCGCAGATGCCCAGCAGCATGGCGGCGAAGAAGGTGCCGTTGACCGAGCCGGCGCCGCCCAGCACCACCACGAGCAGGCACAGCACCAGCGTGCGCGTGGCGAAGGCCGGATCCAGGCCCAGCACCTCGGCCCCGAGCGCGCCGCCCAGCGCCGCAAGCCCGCTGCCGATCGCGAAGGCGATCATGAATACACGCTTGACCGGTATGCCCATCGCGGCCGCGATGCGCTGGTTGTCGACCGAGGCGCGGATCATCGCGCCCAGGCGGGTCGAGTCGAGTCCCCAGTTCAGCAGGGCGAGCAGGGCCAGGCCCGTGCCGAGCAGCATCAGCCGGTACTTGGAGACGCTGAGATCGCCCAGGTACCAGCGGCCGTCCAGGTACTCGGGCACCCGCACCGCCTGTTGCGACGGCCCCCAGAAATAGTGGACGATGCCGCCGGCCATCAGCATCAGGCCGAAGGTCAGGAGGCTCTGGTCGAGCGCCGTGGCGCGATAAAAGGGCGCATAGACCACGCGTTCCAGCACCAGGCTGGCCAGGGCGATCGCCGCCACGACCACCGCCACCGACGCGAAGAACGGCCAGGCCAACTGGTTGACCAGCGTGACGAGGAAATAGCCGCCGAACATGGCGACGGCGGTGTGCGCGAGGTTGACGAAACCCATCAACCCCAGCGTGATGGACAATCCGAGCGCGATCACGAACAGCATGGCGCCGTACGACGTTCCATCGATGATCACGCCGACGAAGTCGGTCAGCATGCGGACTCCTTTGGCTAGCGGGCCTTGACGGCCTCGATCTTGTCGAACTCGACGTTGTAGAGCTCGCCTCCGACCTTCTGGACTTTGCGGATGTAGATGTCTTGCACGATGTCGCGCGTGGCGGGGTCGATCGAGATCGGACCGCGCGGGCTGTCGAGCTTGAGCCCTTTCATCGCGGCGATGAGCTTGTCGCCGTCGGTATCGCCGCCGGTTTTCTTGACCGCGGCGTAGATGACGGCCATGGCGTCATAGGCGCCCACTCCGATGAAGTTGGGCCGCTTGCGTCCCTGATCCTGGACCGCCTTGACGAAGGCGCGGTTCAGGTCGGAGTCGTGCGCGGCCGAGTAGTGGTGGGCGGTGACGGTATCCAGCGCGACGTCGCCGATGGCCGGCAGCGAGTCGTCGTCGACCAGGTCGCCCGTGCCGATCAGGCGAATGCCCGCTTGCTTGAAACCGCGTTCGTTGTACGCCTTCATGAAGGCGATGGCGGCTTCGCTGCCCGGCACGAACACGAAGATGGCGTCGGCGCGCGCGTCGCGGGCCCGTTGCAGGAAGGGCGCGAATTCCATGCTGCTGACGGGCATGCGTATTTCGCCCGCCATCTGGCCGCCGGCGGCGGTGAACGCATCCTTGAAGGCCTGCGCGGCGTCGTGCCCGGGGCCGTAGTCGGACACCAGCGAGAATACGCGCTTGATGCCGTTCCTGGCCGCCCAGGTGGCCATGGGCGCCGACGTCTGTCCGAGCGTGAATGCGGTGCGCACGATATAGGGGGATTTCTCGGTGACGATGGCCGTGGCCGCGAGCGCGATCATCGGCGTCTTGGCCGCGGTGGCGATGGGCGCGGCGGCCAGCGCGTTGGGGGTGAAGTTGAAGCCCACCAGCGCGTCGACCTTGTCGCGGGTGACCAGTTCCTGCGCGTAGCGGCGCGCGTTCTCGGGCGAGATGCCGCCGGTGTCGCGCAGGATGAGCTCGACCTTGCGGCCAGCCACGGTGTCGCCGTTGAGCTTCATGTAGGCGCGCATCGCGCTTTCGATGGACTGCCCGGCGGAGGCATAGGTGCCGGAGAACTCGGTGACGACGCCGATCTTCAAGGGCTTGTCGGCGGCATGCGCAGGGCCGTGCGCGGCCGCGGCGGCCAGGGCGCATGATGCGAGGCAAGAGCGAAGACGCAGTTTCATGATTCGGGCTACTCCTTTATTCAGGTGTGGGCGCGGGAAGCGGCGCCGCGGTTGCGAAGGCCGATCTGTTCGAACATCGCCGCCAGCAGCGGGCCGTCGGGCCGGTTGAGCTCGTCGATGATGGAAAAATGGTCATGGCCCGGCATGGGCATGAAGCGCGAGGGGTAGCCCGCGGCGGCCCATGCCCGCGCATAGCCGGCGGACTGCTCGACGAATTCGGGCAACTCCTTTTCCCCCACGGCGCAGACCAGGGGACAGGCCACGCGAGGCAGGTGCAGGAGAGGGCTGTTGCGCGCGGCGCTTTCCGCATCCAGGCGCAACCACTCGTTCATCAGCGATCGGGCCATGGGCCGCATGTCGAAGATACCGCTTACCGTCGTGATGCCCTTGACGAGGTCGGCCGGCAGGCCGTGCGCCGCCCAGTCGGTGGCCGCCGCCATGCCGGCCAGATGGCCGCCCGCGGAGTTGCCGCAAAGGAAGATGCGGCCGGGATCGCCGCCGAAGGAGGCCGCGTGGCGATGGACCCAGGCCACGCCCTTGCGTACCGCCGCGACCATGTCGTCCACGCTCGCGGCAGGCGCCAGGGGATATTCCATGGAGACCCAGATGGCGCCCGCCGGCCCGAAGGTATCGGCGGGAAAGCCGCGGTCCGATTTGCTCGATCCCTTCCAGGCGCCGCCGTGCAGGTAGATCACCACGGGCGCGTGGGGAGCGTCCGCCAGATAGACGTCCAGCGTGTGCGCGGCTCCTTCGCCGTAGGCAAGGTCGAGCCGGGTCGGCCGTCGCTCGCGCGTGAGCCGGCTGGCTTCGGCGTAGCGCTGCAGGTGGGTGCGGAAATCGGGGACCGTGGCCTCGATGTCGTAGAGTGCGGGGCGTTCGTTCATGCGGATCTCGTGGTGACGCGGTTCGAAGAAAAATTCGCGGGGGCGAGCCAATCGCCGGGGCTGTGCAGCCGGGCGGACAAGCCCTGCTGGAAGTGGTAGCGCGCGAAGGCCTGCAGCACCTCCCGGTTGGCATCCAGGCCGTACGGCCAGTAGTCCTCGCCCATCAGGTCCACCGTGCGCTGGTATTCCGCCACGACCCAGGGCAGGGTGGCGGCCAGCTGGCAGACGTCCCGGAGGTCCTGGAGCGCCATGCGCCGGGCGGCCTCGAAGCCTTGGCAGATCGCCTGGGCCAGCCAGGGATGGCGCTCGTGCAGGTCGCGCCGTAGTCCCAGCACATGCATGATGGGAAAGAAGCCGGTGCGCCGGTAGTAGTCCTGCTCGACCCGTTGATGATCGGGGAACAACCGGGCCACGTCGTCCTGCCCGGGGCCGAAGCAGGACGGCACTTTGGCGCCGACGACCGCGTCGATCTCTCCACGGGCCAGCATGCCGGACAAGTCCTGGTCCGGCACGGCCAGGATGGAGACGCCCGGGACGGTGGTGGCGGTGGCCGGCCCCGGTTCGCCCGCTTCCATGGCGGCCTCCATCCACTGCATTTCGTGGGGCTGGACGCCGTGGTCGTGGGCCAGGAAAGCCCGGATCCAGACGTTGGCCGTCGTCTTGTAGTCCGGCGTTCCGATGGTCCTGCCGCGCAGGTCGGCCGGCGAGCGGATGCCGCGGCCCGCATGGACATAGATGCCGCTGTGGCGAAAGGCCCGCGAGGGAAAGACCGGCAGCGCGACATAGGTCGGCTTCCCGGCATCCAGCGAGCGCAGGTAGCCGCTCAAGGACAGCTCGGTCAGGTCGAACTCGGGCGCCTTCGCGCGCGCGAAGGCGGCCTCGGGGTGCAGCGTCGTCGCCCGCAGTTCGACGCCTTCGATGGCGACCCGCCCGTCGATCAGCGGCCGCGTTCGGTCATAGGCGGCGCAGGCAAGCGTCAGCGTCAGCATGGTCTGAGCCTGCCCAGGATCATTTCGCGATCCCCGCGTCGGCGATCACTTTCTTCCACCGGGTCGCCTCGGCGTCGATCAGCGACGAGAACTGCGCGCGGCTGGTATTGCCGGTCAGCATGCCCATCTCCGCATAGCGCTTGCGCACCTCCGGGTCGGCCAGCGCCTGCCGGACGGCCGCGTTGAGCTTGTCCAGCACGGCGGGATCCGTGCCCTTGGGCGCGGCCAGCCCTATCCAGCTGCCCGTCTGCAGGGCGCCGAAGCCCGCTTCCGCGGTGGTCGGCACGTTGGGCAGGATGTCGAGCCGTTCGCTGGCCGCGACCGCGATGGGCTGGATCGTGCCGGCCTTGAGCGGGCCCGCGATGGGGCCGGCGGTGTAGAAGGCGACGTTGACATCGTTGCGCAGCAGGGCGAGCACGACGGGGGGCGAGCCATTGAACGGGACATGGGTCATCGAGACGTTGGCCAGGTTCGCGAAGAACTCGGCTGCGAGATGGGGCGGGGTGCCGATGCCCGGCGAGCCGAAGTTCACCTTGCCCGGCCGCTCCTTCGCGTAGGCGGCCAGTTCGCGCAGGCTGCGGGCCGGCACGGCGGGATTGACGACGACGATCGTGGGCGCGTTGCTGATCAGCGCGATGGGATCGAACGCCGTCAGCGGATCGAAGGTCATGTCGCGGTAGAGATACTGGTTCGTCGCGAAATTGTTCACGGCACCCAGCAGCAGCGTATAGCCGTCCGGGGCGGCGCGCGCCACGTCCGCGGCGCCCAGGTTGCCGGAGGCGCCGGGCTTGTTCTCGATGACGAGCGGCTGCCCGAGCTGCTTTTCCATCAGCGGCGCGATCAGGCGGAAGCTGACGTCTCCCAGCCCACCTGCCCCGTAGGGATTCACGATGCGTATGGGCCGGGACGGATAGGCATTGTTTTGCGCCCAGGCCGCGCCATGGGCGGCCAGGGGCAGCAGCACGAGGGAATATCGGGCAAGGCGATGGTGGAACGGCTTCATGGAATCTCTCCTGGAGTGACGTTTCTCCTTACCGGTGGGCGCGCCGCAGGCCGGATGCCTGGCGGCGCGCCGCGCCTTTCGCTCCGTGTATCAGGGCTCCCCGTAGAAGTTGGCGGCGTTGTCGTACAGGAACTTGCGCTTCTGCTCCTTGGTGAGGTCCTGGCGCTCGATGATCTCCATCGCGGCGTTGTCCCGCCCTTCGCCATGGGGGAAATCCGAGGAATAGAGAAGCTGGCCATCGCCCAGCAGCTTGAGCTCGTGCGCCAGCATGGCGTCGCTGGATTCGGGGCCGAGGTAGATGCGGCCCGACTTGACCAGGTCGTCCACTTCGCTCTTGGGCAGCATGCTGGGGTCGGCCATCCGGCCCTTGTTGACCTCGGCGTACTGCTTCATGCGCCCCACCGAATAGAAGATCCATTCGCCGCCGAACTCCAGGAACGCGACCTTCAGGCTGGGATACTTGTCCAGCATGCCGTGGCCGGCCATGGCCATGAAGGCCAGTTGCGCGGGCATGGCCTTGCCGATCATGTTGGCGTCCTGGATCGACTCGCACAGCTGGGCCAGCGGCGGGAAGCTCATGGCCATGTGCACGCACAGGGGCAGCCCGGTGCGCGAGAACTCGTTCCAGATCGGCTCGAAGCTCGGGTGCGACAGCATGCGGTCGCCCACGGTCCCGAACACCACGGCGGCGGCCGCGCCCATGGCGACCATTTCTTTCATGGCCAGCCGGGCCTGCTCGGCGTCCCGCATGGGCAGCAGGCCGACCCAGCGCAGACGCTTGGCCGCGTCGCGGCAGCGCGTGCCGATGTAGCGGTTGTAGGCCCGGAAGAGTTCGCCTTCCAGCGTCGCGTCCGCGGCGATGGTGGCGTATATCGTGCTGGGGAACAGGACCTGGACGTCGATGCCCAGTTTGTCCATCGCGGTGAGCCGGTCGGCGACGTCGCCCAGCGTGACACAGCCGACGGGCAGGGAGAAGGCGGTGAAGTCGCCGGCCCGGGCGCGGTTGGCGCCGTATTCCTCCAGCACCATGCCGGGGGTGTTGGCGGCGTGGGTGCCGGGTCCGAACGGGTGCGGCTCGATGCGGCCGTCCACCAGCCATGCCGTGCCCCAGTTGCCGAGCTCGTGGCCGTCGCCGAACTTGACTGGCCGCGGACGCCGCAGCCAGTACTGTTTGGGAAGGGTTTCCCACATTTCCGGGGTCATTAGAACGTGGGCATCTGCATCATAAATCTTGAATCCTTCAAGCATGTTCAGTCCTTTCACGTAATGATGGGGAAAGCAGCAGGGCTACTGGGTCAGTGGGTGGGCAAGTTCCTCCTTCGCGGTGGCGGCATTCAACCCGACAGGCCCATCAGCCGCAGCGCGGCCTGGGAAAGGGCGGAGTCGGGGGCGTTCAGGTGGGTCACGATTTCGTAGTGATTCGTGGCGGGCAACTGCATCAATTCCACCTGCCTGTCCTGTTCCTGCGCGGCGCGGACGAAGTCGCGCGCCTGCCGCTGGAATTCGGGACTTTCGCGGTCGCCGATCGCGACGACCGCCGGGCAGTTCAGGCGGGACAGGTGCCGGATCGGGCTGTAGCGCTCGATCTCGTCCGGCTGGAGTTTGACGTAGCCGCTGCGGAAGCTGAGCATCACGGGATGCAGGTCGTACATGCCGCTGATCAGCAGCGCGCTCTTGACCAGGTCGGCGGGCAGGTGCAGGGATTCCCAGTCGGTGGTGGCCAGGACCGCGGCCATGTGCGCGCCGGACGAGTGGCCCGACAGGTGGATGCGGTCCGGGTCGCCGCCGAAGCGGGCGGCCTTGGCCCGGACCCAGGCCAGCGCGCGGCGGGTCTGGGCGATCATCTCGGGCAGGCGCACCTCGGGTATCAGCGAAAAGTCCAGCACCACCAGCACGCCGCCCGCGGGAACCACGGTGCGGGCCAGGAAGGACTCGTCGTCCTTGCTCAGATTGCGCCAACCGCCGCCGTGCACATGGACGTGGATGGGCGCGCCTTGCCGCTGCGCCGGAAAGATGTCCAGGGTCTCGTGGGGGCCCGGGCCATAGGGAACGTGCCGGTGGTGCGGATATTCCTCGCGGGCGCCGGCGCTGGCCTGCGCGTACCAGGCCAGCATGGCGTCCCGGTTGTCGGCCCAGGCGCGCTGGTCATAGGCGCGATCCAGTTCTTCCTGCGTGTAGTCCAGGTAGACGCGCGCGGACGGCGTCTTCCAATGCGGCGTGAGGTCGTCCAGCCGGGTCACGTCGCCCAGCAGGAAACGGACGTTGTTCAGCGTGGCATCGTGCGCGGGCTGCGTGTGCGAGGCCACGCAGTCCTCGGGCACGACGCAATGGAACCCCAGGGCGTTCGCGTGCCGCAGCGTGGCTTCGACGCAGATGTTGGTCTGGACGCCCGCGAAGACCAGGGTGCGGATGCCGCGGGCGCGCAGCTCGTGTTCGAGCGTGGTGCCGACGAAGCCGTCGTAGCTGTGTTTTTCCAGTACCGGTTCGCCGGACAGGGGTTGGACGCCGTACCAGTCGTAGCCCCAGGTGTCGCGGTCGCAGCAGACTTCGGTGATGCCTTGCTCGGCCAGCTTGGTGCGCATGGATGCGGGCAGCAGGTCAGGCCGGTAGCAGGCGCGCAGCCAGAAGACCGGGACGCCGCGTTCCCGGGCGGTGTCGACCAGCGACCGGAGCCGGGGCACGATGGCCCCGCAGGCGGCGATGTCCTTGCCGATGACTCGCTCGACGTAGCCGCCGGGGGCGCAGAAGTCGTTCTGCATATCGATCACGAGCAGCGCGGTGTGGGAAACGTCCACCCGGGCCGCCAGGGAAAGGAGGGGCTGCGCATCCGATAAATCGCGATAGGCGTCGGCTTTCAATTCCTTCTCCATAATCGATGATTTTTTTATTTTCGATTTTTGAGTTATTTTTAGGAATAATCGATTATCTGTCAATAGAAAGATGATTTGGGCCGCGTGTTACGATGAATCAAAAGACGAGGGGCATGATGAAACTGGCATCGGTCTTGCCGGCTGGGCAGCCGGCTCCGAGCACGGGGCAGAATTTCGCAAGCACGATTGCGACCCGGTTACGCAACGACATCGTTTCCGGCAGGCGTCCTCCAGGTGCCAGGCTTTCCATCGAAGAACTCAAGGGGGACTTCGGCGTCAGCCTTTCCCCGCTGCGCGAAGCCCTGGCCAGGCTGGCCACCGAGGGCTTCGTGGTCAACGAAGACAAGAAAGGGTTCAAGGTCGCGCCGGTGTCGCGCGAGAACCTGCTCGAGGTCGCGAAGCTGCAGTCCACGCTCGAACCCATGGCCTTGCGCGAATCGATCCGGCACGGCAACCGGGACTGGGAGGACGGCATCGTCCTGACCCACCACCGGCTGTCGCGCTACGAGCGTCCCGAACAGAAGGACGGCGGGGGCGTCGACGAGTGGGAGGCGCATCACCGCGAATTCCACCTGGCGCTGCTGGCGGCCTGCCGCATGCCGCTGGCCCTGATGGTGTGCGATTCGCTCCAGCATTTCAGCGCGCGCTACCGGCGCCTGTTTCTGGCGTACAAGCCCTTCGATCGCGACGTTGCCCAGGAGCACCGTTCGCTGGTGGACGCGACGCTGGACCGCAAGGAGGACCTGGCCGCGGAGATCCTGGCCGAGCACATCGAGCGAACAGCTCGAAACATCCTGGCGGCGCTGGATGCGGGCGGCGTGGCGGCGGCGAGTTGAAGCGCTTTTCGAGGCGCGCTAGGATAGCTACATGGCCATGCACGAGCCGATATATTTTCAGTTCCGCCCCATAAACAGAACCGGCGTGCGTGGCTCAGGAGGCCGTCATGATCAAAGTCAGTGAAATCCTGCGCGTCAAGGGCGACGCGCTTTATACCGCCAGCCCCGATACCCCCGTCGCGCAGGTCGTCGATACGATGGCCCTGCAGGACATCGGCTCGCTGGTCATCATGGAGTTCGGCGAACTGGTGGGCATGCTCACCTTCCGCGAAATCATCCGGCACCTGCAGGCCAACGGCGGCTCCCTGGGCACTACCACCATCCGGTCGATCATGGACGACGCGCCGGTCACGGTATCGCCCAACACCGAAGTCAACGAGGTGCGGCGCCTGATGCTCGACAAGCACGCCCGCTACATCCCCGTCATGGACGGCCGCATGCTGCTGGGGGTGATCTCGTTCTACGACGTCGCCAAGGCCGTGCTCGAGGCCCAGGGCTTCGAGAACCGCATGCTCAAGGCCTACATCCGCGACTGGCCCGGCGAGCAGCGCGAGACCGAAGGAACGCTGTAGGGAAGAATCCCCCCCTACGCGCTTACGCGCGCCCCCCAGGGGGCGAAACCGGCGGACTGGCGGAGCCAGATCCGCGGTTTCCTGGGTCTAGCGCTAGCTTCTTGGATTGCGGCAACCGTGCTTCGCTGGCTGCCAGCGGTAGCAACGGTGCTCCAGTCCAAGAAGCGAGCGCTAGACCAAGGATGCGGTGGATCCGGCTTTGCCGGTCCACCCGCATCGCCCCCTCGAGGGGGCCCGCGCAAGCGGGTAGGGGGTGGGCTTCCCTTCAGGGTGGGCTTCCCTTCAGGGCTACAATCGAGGGGTACAATACGGCGTCCCTATCGGAGTCCAGATTTCATGCCTGGCAGCACCCTCGGAGAGCTTTTTTGCGTCACCAATTTCGGTGAATCCCACGGACCTGCCGTCGGCTGTGTGATCGACGGCTGCCCGCCCGGGATGGCGCTGGCCGAGGCCGATATCCAGGTCGAGCTGGACCGCCGGCGTCCCGGCACGTCGCGCCACGTCACCCAGCGGCAGGAACCCGACCAGGTCGAGATCCTGTCCGGCGTGTACGAGGGCAAGACCACCGGCACCCCGATCGCGCTGCTGATCCGCAACCAGGACGCGCGCAGCAAGGACTACAGCAACATCGCGGAAACCTTCCGCCCCGGGCATGCCGACTACACCTATTGGCACAAGTTCGGCATCCGCGATCCCCGTGGTGGCGGCCGTTCATCGGCCCGCCTGACGGCACCCACGGTAGCCGCCGGGGCGGTGGCCAAGAAGTGGCTGGCCGAACGCTACGGCGTGCGGGTGCGCGGCTACATGAGCCAACTGGGCGACATCCAGATCCCGTTCGAGGACTGGGACGCGGTCCACACCAATCCCTTCTATGCGGCCGGCAACAGCCGCGTGGCCGAGCTCGAGGCCTACATGGACCAGTTGCGGCGCGACGGCGACTCGGTGGGCGCGCGCATCGAGGTGGTGGCCGAGAACGTGCCGGTGGGCCTGGGCGAGCCCGTGTACGGCCGCCTGGATGCCGACATCGCCTATGCCATGATGGGCCTGAACGCGGTGAAGGCGGTCGAGATCGGAGCCGGTTTCCACAGCGTCGAGCAGCGCGGCACCGAGCATGGCGACGAACTGGCGCCGGAGGGTTTCCTGTCGAACAACGCCGGCGGCATCCTGGGCGGCATCTCCACCGGCCAGCCGATCACGGTGTCGCTGGGCATCAAGCCCACCTCCAGCATCCGCAGCCCCCGCCGGTCCATCGACAAGCTGGGCGCGCCCACCGTGGTCGAGACCCACGGGCGCCACGACCCCTGCGTGGGCATCCGCGCCACGCCCATCGCCGAGGCGCTGCTGGCCCTGGTGCTGGCCGACCATGCGCTGCGCCACCGCGCGCAATGCGCCGACGTGTCGGTCGAAACCCCCCGGCTGGGCCTGGCGCGCGGATAAAGAAAGTAACAGGGGTTTTGGGGCAAAATTGCCGCCTTGGCGTTCTTGTCTCGGGGGCAGCATGAAAAAAACCCAACGTTCTCCTGTCTTGCGCCGCGCCGCGATGGCCGCGGCGGCCCTGGCGCTGGTGGCGGCGGCCGGCTGCGAGTCGGTCAACACCACCCAGGGCGGTACGATAGGCATCGACCGCACGCAGCGCATGTCCAGCCTGGTGTCCGAGCAGCAGCTCGACCAGCAGGCCGTCCAGCTCTACCAGCAGACGCTGTCGGGGGCGCGCAGCAAGGGGCAGCTCAACACGAACGCCTCTCAACTCGCCCGGGTGCGGACGATTTCCCAGCGGCTGATCGCACAGGTGGGCGTGTTCCGGCCCGATGCGACCAAGTGGAAGTGGGAAGTCAACGTCATCGACGACAAGGAAGTGAACGCCTGGTGCATGCCGGGCGGGAAGATCGCCGTCTATACCGGGCTGATCAATACGGTGAAACCGACGGACGATGAACTGGCGGCGGTGCTGGGCCACGAGATCGCGCACGCGCTGCGTGAGCACGCGCGCGAGCGGGCGTCGGAGCAGATGGCGACGAGCATGGGCTTGAGCGTGCTGGCGGCGATCACCGGATCGCAGGCGAGTTCTGACCTGGGCGGGGCGCTGGCCAATGTGATGTTCGGGCTGCCGAACAGCCGGTTGCACGAGACGGAGGCGGACCGGATGGGGGTGGAGCTGGCGGCCCGGGCGGGGTATGACCCGCGGGCGGCGGTGACACTGTGGACGAAGATGGGGCAGGTGGGCGGCTCCGCGCCGCCCGAGATCCTGTCCACCCACCCGTCGGCCGAATCCCGCATCGCGGACCTGCGGCAGGCTTCCGAGAAGGTGTTGCCGCTGTACCAGCAGGCCCGACGCTAGCGTCCTCAAGGCGGCCGTGGCGGGGCGCGCAAGCGCGTAGGGGGGGCTTAATATACAATCAAGAGTTCCCTATCCCTGAGCGGGTCCGTCGAGGCTGGTCCTCGCGCCTGGGCGACGCCGAGAGGCGCCGAGCCGCGCGGCTGTTCATGAGCCCGTTCACTTTTTGGCCGGAATCTCATGCCTCAGACCCTTTACGACAAGCTGTGGGACGCCCACGTCGTCCATCAGGAAGAAGACGGTACCTGTCTGATCTACATCGATCGCCACCTGGTCCACGAAGTGACCAGCCCGCAGGCGTTCGAAGGGCTGAAGCTGGCCGGTCGTCCGGTCTGGCGCATCAGCGCCAACCTGGCGGTGGCCGACCACAACGTGCCCACGCACAATCGTGACAAGGGCATTGCCGATCCGGTCTCGCGCCTGCAGGTGGACACGCTGGATGCCAACTGCCAGGACTACGGCATCGTCGAGTTCGACATGGGCGACCGTCGCCAGGGCATCGTGCACGTGATCGGGCCGGAGCAGGGCGCGACGCTGCCGGGCATGACCGTCGTCTGCGGCGATTCGCACACCAGCACGCACGGCGCCGTGGCCGCGATGGCCTTCGGCATCGGCACGTCCGAGGTCGAGCACGCGCTGGCCACGCAGACGCTGCTGGTCAAGAAGAACAAGAACATGCAGGTGCGCGTCGAAGGCAAGCTGCCCGCGGGCTGCACCGCCAAGGACCTGGTCCTGCACGTGATCGGCAAGATCGGCACGGCGGGCGGCACGGGGCATGCCATCGAGTTCGCCGGCAGCACGATCCGCGACCTGTCCGTGGAAGGGCGCATGACCATCTGCAACATGGCCATCGAGGCCGGCGCGCGCGTCGGGCTGGTGGCGGTGGACGAGAAGACCATCGAGTATTTCCGCGGCCGTCCCTACGCGCCCAAGGGCGAGGCCTGGGACCAGGCCGTGGCGTACTGGAACACGCTGCATTCGGACGAAGGCGCGCATTTCGATCGCGTGGTCGAGATCGACGCGGCCGAGATCCAGCCGCAGGTGACCTGGGGCACGTCGCCCGAGATGGTGCTGCCGGTGGGCGCGAACGTGCCGGATCCGGCCAGCGAGAAGGACGAAACCCGCCGTTCCGGCGTGGCCCGCGCGCTGGAGTACATGGGCCTGACGGCCAACATGCCGATCACCGATATCAAGATCGACAAGGTCTTCATCGGCTCGTGCACCAACTCGCGCATCGAGGACTTCCGTGCCGCCGCGGCGGTGCTGCGTGGCAAGCGCATCGCGTCCAACGTCAAGCTGGCGCTGGCGGTGCCCGGTTCGGGCTTGGTCAAGGCGCAGGCCGAGCAGGAAGGCCTGGACAAGATCTTCATCGAGGCCGGCTTCGAATGGCGCGATCCCGGCTGCTCGATGTGCCTGGCCATGAACGACGACCGGCTCGAGCCGGGCGAGCGCTGCGCCTCGACCTCGAACCGCAATTTCGAGGGCCGGCAGGGCGCGGGCGGCCGCACCCACCTGGTGAGCCCCGCGATGGCGGCGGCCGCCGCCGTGGCCGGTCATTTCGTCGACGTCCGCAAGGTCAACTGAGGTAGAACATCATGCAAGCATTCACCACTCATGAAGGCCTGGTGGCGCCGCTGGACCGCGAGAACGTCGACACGGACCAGATCATCCCCAAGCAGTTCCTGAAGTCCATCCATCGCAGCGGCTTCGGTCCCAACCTGTTCGACGCCTGGCGCTACCTGGACGAAGGCCAGCCCGGCATGGACAACAGCAAGCGGCCGCTGAACCCGGACTTCGTGCTGAACCAGCCGCGCTACCAGGGCGCTTCCATCCTGCTGTCGCGCAAGAACTTCGGCTGCGGCTCGAGCCGCGAGCATGCGCCGTGGGCGCTGGACCAGTACGGTTTCCGCGCGGTGATCGCGCCGTCGTTCGCCGACATCTTCTTCAACAACTGCTTCAAGAACGGCGTGCTGCCCATCGTGCTGTCGGAAGAGGACGTGGACAGCCTGTTCAAGGAAGTGGAGGCCAAGGAAGGCTACCGGTTGACCATCGACCTGGACCGCCAGGTGGTGGCGACGCCGTCGGGACGCGAACTGTCGTTCTCGATCGATACGTTCCGCAAGTACTGCATGCTCAACGGCCTGGACGAGATCGGCCTGACGCTGCGCCATGCGGACAAGATCAAGGCCTTCGAGCAGAAACGCCTGGCCGCCCAGCCCTGGCTGGACGTTCCGGCCCTGCGCGGCACCCAGGCCGGCCGCTGACACCGCACTCCGCCGGCCCCGCTGGGCCGGCCCCGACCCTGAATCAAGAGCCACAATGACACAACATATCGCAGTGCTGCCGGGCGACGGCATCGGTCCCGAGATCATCGAACAGGCCGTGCGCGTGCTGACTTCGCTGGGCGAATCGTTCAAACTCGAAGAACAGCCGGTGGGCGGCGCCGCCTATGAAGCGTCCGGCCATCCGTTGCCGCCGGCCACGCTCGAACTGGCCAAGAAGGCCGATGCGGTGCTGTTCGGCTCGGTGGGCGACTGGAAATACGACAAGCTCGAGCGCGCGCTGCGTCCCGAGCAGGCCATCCTGGGCCTGCGCAAGAACCTGGGCCTGTTCGCCAACCTGCGCCCGGCCATCCTGTATCCCGAGCTGGCCAATGCCTCGTCGCTCAAGCCCGAGGTGGTGTCGGGCCTGGACATCCTGATCATCCGCGAACTGACCGGCGATATCTATTTCGGCCAGCCGCGCGGCGTGCGCACGGCCCCGGACGGCGCGTTCGCGGGCCAGCGCGAAGGCTTCGACACGATGCGCTACGCCGAGCCGGAAATCCGCCGGATCGCGCACGTGGCCTTCCAGACCGCCCGCAAGCGCCGCGGGAAGTTGTGCAGCGTCGACAAATCCAACGTGCTGGAGACCTTCCAGTTCTGGAAGGATATCGTCACCGAGGTCGGCAAGGAGTATCCTGACGTGGAGCTCAGCCACATGTACGTGGACAACGCCGCCATGCAACTGGTGCGCGCGCCCAAGCAATTCGACGTGATCGTGACCGGCAACATGTTCGGCGACATCCTTTCCGACCAGGCTTCCATGCTGACGGGTTCCATCGGCATGCTGCCGTCCGCCTCGCTGAACGAGACGGGCAAGGGCCTGTACGAGCCCAGCCACGGCTCGGCGCCCGACATCGCGGGCAAGGACATCGCCAATCCACTGGCGACCATCCTCTCGGCGGCGATGATGCTGCGCTATTCGCTCGACAAGGCGGCCCAGGCCGACCGGATCGAGGCAGCCGTCAAGAAAGTGCTGGAGCAGGGCCTGCGCACGGCCGACATCTACGAAGAAGGCACGACTAAGGTCGGCACTGCCGAGATGGGCAGTGCCGTGATCAAAGCTCTGTAACCAGCCTGCGTGTCGCGCCCCCCGGGTGTGATGCGCCCGGCAAACAGTTTCAATCTGGACTACTTGTTAGGGGTGTGTAAATGAAAGCAGTTGGTCTGGTCGGCTGGCGTGGCATGGTCGGTTCCGTGCTCATGCAGCGCATGCGCGACGAAAACGATTTCTCGCTGATCGAGCCGGTGTTCTTCTCCACCAGCAACGCCGGCGGCGCGGCGCCCTCGTGGGCGCAGGGCGCCGGCCCGCTGCAGAACGCGTTCGACATCGAGGCGCTGAAGAAGCTGCCCATCATCGTCACGGCGCAGGGCGGCGACTACACCTCCGAGGTCTATCCCAAGCTGCGCGCCGCCGGCTGGGACGGCATCTGGATCGACGCGGCCAGCACGCTGCGGATGAAGGACGACGCCGTCATCGTGCTCGATCCCGTCAACCGCAACGTGATCGACCAGGCGTTGAAGAAGGGCGTCAGGAACTACATCGGCGGCAACTGCACGGTCAGTTGCATGCTGATGGGCCTGGGCGGCCTGTTCGAGCACGACCTGATCGACTGGATGACCAGCATGACCTACCAGGCCGCTTCCGGCGGCGGCGCGCAGCACATGCGCGAGCTGCTGACCCAGTTCGGCCTGCTCAACGCCACGGTGTCCGGCCTCCTGGCGGATCCGGCCTCGGCCATCCTGGAAATCGACCGCACGGTGCTGGCCAAGCAGCAGGACGGGTCGCTGCCGCAGGAACACTTCGGCGTGCCGCTGGCGGGCAACCTGATCCCCTGGATCGACAAGGACCTGGGCAACGGTACCTCGCGCGAGGAATGGAAGGGCGGCGCCGAGACCAACAAGATCCTGGGCCGGGGCGAGGGCTTCGGCTCGTCGCCCATTCCCATCGACGGCCTGTGCGTGCGCATCGGCGCCATGCGCTGCCACAGCCAGGCGCTGACCATCAAGCTCAAGAAGGACGTGCCGCTGGACGAGATCGAGGGCATGCTGCGCGAGAACAACCAGTGGGCCAAGGTCGTTCCCAACACGCGCGAGGCGTCGATGCAGTCGCTCACGCCCGTGGCCGTCACGGGCACGCTGGACATCCCGGTCGGCCGCATGCGCAAGCTGGCGATGGGCCCCGAGTACCTGAGCGCCTTCACCGTGGGCGACCAGCTGCTGTGGGGCGCGGCCGAGCCGCTGCGCCGCATGCTGCGCATCGCCCTGGGCGAACTCTGATCCCCGGGCTTGCATCAGAACGTACCTGAGCTTGCGACGGTAAGTCTCTGATGCTACAAGGAGGCCCGGCAGGCGCCGACCTGCCGGGATGACCAACCGCCAGACTGTTCGCGGGGGCTTTTGCGCATGGGATTAGGATGAACGGACTTTCCGACCGAGAGACAGGCCGTCCGGCCTTGACACACAAGCGTCCGCGCGCGGGCGGTCCATCGGCGGGGCTGCTGGCGCTGGGATTGGCGGCCGGGGCCCTATCGGCGGCGCAGGCCGCCGACCTGGGGGCGTTGAAGGTCCTGTCCGCATCCGGCGAACCGCTGCGTGCCGAGATCGCGGTCAATGCCGCGACACCCCAGGAAGCCGGCACGCTGAAGGCGGCCATCGCGCCGCGGGACGTCTACCGCCAGACCCAGTTGGAATACAGCGAGGCGCTGGCCAACCTGACGCTGCGCATCGAAGACCGTCCGGACGGACGCAAGGTGGTCAGCATCGCGTCGGCGGCGCCGCTGGACGTTCATGTTCTGGACCTGCTGGTGGAGCTGACCTGGAACATGGGCCGCTTCATCCGCCAGTACACCTTCATCCTGGATGCGCAGGCGCCCAAGGCGCAGGCGGCCGAGACGCAGTCCGCGCCCGCGGCCCTGGAGGTCAAGCCCGGCGATACCTTGTTCGGCATCGCGGGCCGCCTCAAGCCCGAAGGCGCGTCCATCTACCAGACCCTGGCGGCGCTGCTGCGCGCCAACCCCCAGGCCTTCGTCGACGGCAACATGAATCGGCTGCGCGCCGGCGCATCGCTGTCCGTGCCCGGCGCGGACGACGTGGAGGCGATCGACGCGGCGCAGGCGGCGGCCTTGTTCTCCAGCCAGGCCGAGGCCTTCGAGGCTTATCGCCAGCGGGTGGCGGGCGGCGCGAGGCAGGTGCCAGCCGGCGCGTCCACGGGCGGCGCCGAGTCGCGGGGCGATATCGCGTCTTCGGCCGGATCGCAGGCGGAGTCCGGCTCGAAGGAGGGCGATGCCCTCAAGCTTTCCAGTGGCGGCCAGGAGACGGCCGCCGGCGGCGAGCAGACCACGCGCGACCGCCTGGAGGAAGAGCGCGACGCCACCGCCAAGGCCATGCGCGAGGCGCAAGAGCGGGTCGAGGCCTTGCAGGGCAATGTCGAGGCCATGCGCGGCCTGCTCGAGGCGCAGAACGAAACCCTGGCGAAGATGGAGCAGCAGGCCCGCGACCGCGCGGCCGATGCCACGGGTCCCGCGGAAGCCGCGCCAACCGCGCCAACCGCGCCAACCGCAGATCCCGAGGCACGGCCTTCTCTGGCCGCCTCGGTGGCCAACAAGGTCCGCGACCACAGCGTGGCGGTGCTGGGCGCCATCGTCGCCGTGCTGGCGGCCCTGCTGGGGGCCTTCGCGCTGCGCCGCCGTTCGGCCCGCGCCGAGGCGGAAGAGGCGCGCGAGGCGGCGCGCATCGAGGCCGAGAACGCCAATGAGGAGGCCGACGCGTTGCCGCCGGCCGGGAGTGCCGCACCCGTCAACCACCTGCGCGACTGGGATGACATTCCGCCGTTCCCCATTCCCGATGATCTGCCGCCACGCGTGGAAGGCGAGCCCGACGACTATCCGGACGACGACGAGCCCGAGGACGCCGGCCGTCCCGTGGCGGTGCCGCCGGCCGCCGCGGCGGCCTTCGGCCTGGACCTGAACCTGGATGCCCCCGCGCCGGCCTTGCCTGCCCAGGACGCGTCCAGGCCGCCTCCCGCGCCGGGCATCGACCTGAATACGGACCTGGATGCGCCGGCCGGCATGGCCGCCAAGCTGGACCTGGCCAAGGCCTACGCCGACATGGGCGACCGCGCCGGCGCGCGCGAGCTGCTGGAAGAGGTCCTGCGCGACGGCGACTCGGACCAGCGCGAACGGGCGCGGGCGCTGCTCGCCTCCTGGTAGGGCCGCCCGCATGCCGCGCATCGCGCTGGGGCTGAGCTACGACGGCGCCCCCTGGTTGGGCTGGCAGACCCAGCCGCACCGGCGAACCGTGCAGGACCGGCTGGAGTCGGCCCTGGCCGACTTCGTCGGCCAGCCGGTGGCCACCACCTGCGCGGGCCGCACCGATACCGGCGTGCATGCCGCCCAGCAGATCGTGCATCTGGATACCGGGGTATTGCGTCCCGAACAGGCCTGGGTGCGCGGCGTGAACGCGCACCTGCCGCCCAGCATCGCGGTGCGCTGGGCCCGCGAGGTGCCGGCCGATTTCCACGCCCGTTTCTCCGCGCGTTCGCGTTCCTATGTCTACCTGCTGCTGGACGATCCCGTGCGCTCGCCGCTGTGGACGGGCCGCGCGGGCTGGAGCTTCCGGCCACTGGACCTGGAGGCGATGCGGTCGGGGGCTGCCCATCTGCTGGGCGAACACGACTTCAGCAGTTTCCGCTCGTCCGAGTGCCAGGCCGCCTCGCCGGTGCGTACGATGCACGAACTCGGCATCGAACGGCGCGGCCGGCTGGTGGTCTTCACCCTGCGCGCCAATGCCTTCCTGCACCACATGGTTCGCAACATCGTGGGGGCGCTGGTGTACGTGGGGCAGGGCAGGCAGCCCGCCGACTGGATGCCCGCGCTGCTGGCCGAGCGCAACCGGACCAAGGCCGCGCCCACGTTCTCGCCCGACGGCCTGTACCTGACGGCCGTGGGCTATCCCGGCGACTACGGCCTGCCGTCCACCGACGCGACCGACGAGATCCGCCTGGGGTGCTGATCCGCCGGCCGCCTGGCCGGCTTCCTAGCGGCAGCTGTAGTTCGCGCCGTCGGTGGCGGAACCGCTGCCCTTGTAGGTGGCCTTTTGCGGGTGGACGCAGATCGGCATGCTGACGCTGGCATCGGCCGACTTCAACATCAGCGGTCCGGGCTGCGTGCCTTTCTCGACCCAGGCGACCAGGGCGTCGAAGAACTGGTTGGCGGCGGGCAGCGGCACGGTGTCGGCCGTGGCTGCCGGCCCCGCGCTGCCGCTGACGGAGCCCACGCCGGCGCAGTGGCCCATGCCGGGGACCAGGTACAGCCGGTTGAAGGCCTGGACCGCCTCGATGCCGCCCATCTTGTCCGCCACGCGGCTCAGGTAGTTCAGCGAGCCGGCGGGCGTGATCAACTGATCGGCCAACCCGTGATAGCTGATGACCTTGCCGCCGCCGTCGCGCAGCTGCGTCAGGTCGGGATTGTCGGTGTTGATATGGCCGAAGGCCGCTTGCAGCGCGATGCCGCGGTCATAGGCGTTGGCCAGGTCGGCGTAGCTCATGTCCTTCCACTTGTCGGCGCCGTTGCCGGTCGCGTTGATGAAGGACGAGGTCGCATAGGCCGGGTTCTGCAATTCCAGCGCGACCATGTCGGTGGCGATGGTGAACGGGCGGGCGACCGGGGGCGTGCCCGAGGATCCGGCCAGGCCGCTGAGGTCGGTACCGCGCGTCAGGCCCCACCAGAGCTGCCTGCTGGCCAGCGTGGTGCCGCTGGCGTTGTCCGCCTGCGGGTCGGGGGCGCTGCCGTCGGCGGTCTGGCCGTACCAGATCTTGTTGATGGTACGGGCTTCGGCCAGCGAGACGCAGGCGGCGTCGGTGCTGGTGCCGACCACGCCGTTGCCGGCGACGCCCGCGCACAGCGCCGAGGCGTCGCGCGTCGGGTCGTATCGGCATTGGCCGGGATCGGCGATGAAGCCCAGGTGCTGGCCGCCCACCGTGTCGCAGGCGCTGACCGCGGCCGCGCTGACGCGGCGCAGCTTGTCGGCGGCGATCGGGCCGCCCAGGTCGCGCTGCATGGCCACCTGCGGATACAGCTCGTTGGTGATGAACCGGGTCCAGTTGAAGGCGGGCGCGCCGTTCAGGTAGCCGTCGTAGTCGTCCGGGTGTTCCTGGGCGATCTTGTAGCCCTGGCGGCCGCCGGTCGAGCAACCCTCCCAGTACGCGTACTGCTGCGGCTTGCCGTAGTACGCCTCGACCAGGGCCTTGGTCTTGACCGCGAGCTCGTGCAGGCTGCGTTCGGCGAAATCTCCCCACAGCGCGCTATTGATCGTGCCGTCCTCCTTCATCGCGAACGAGCCGTTGCCCGCGATGGCGTGGCCGGTGTCGGTGGTGCCGACCGCATAGCCCAGCGCCGCGGTGGCGGCGGCCCCGGCGTTGCCGATCTGCGTGGCCGAGGCCTGGCTGCCGCCGGCCCAGCCACCGCCGCCCAGGTTGCGGATACGCTGGTTCCAGTTGGCGGGCGTGGGCAGCCAGACCTCGAGGCCGATGCCGGGCGAGGTCGACGGTGCGCCCGCGGTGCCCGCATTGCCCGGACCGACCACCATCTTGACCAGGCACATGTCCTGGCTGGCCTTCGCCGGCGCGGGCGTGGCGGGAGTGTCCGCCAGCGCCAGGGCATCGCCCTGCCTGAACGCCTTCGCCAGGATGACCCGGGTATTCGCATCGGGTTTGAACGCCGTCTTCATGCTGTCGTCGCAGCTGAGCGTGGCCGAGGGCGAGGGAGGGGGCGGGGCGGGCGGATCGTCGCTGCCGCCACAGGCGCCCAGGGCGGCCAGCAGGCCCGCGGCCCAGGCGCGCGGTGGCAGGGTCGGGAGGGGGCGAAGGAGGGGGGAGGGATGCTGCTTCGGGCGTGCCATGATGATCTCCTCGGTAGGCAGCCGGGCTGCCGTCTTTCTTATGGGTGGAACCGCAGGCAGATGAACGCTTTCATGCAGGATAGTTCTTGTTTTTGTGATCGAATCATGCATATTGATGCATGATTGCTCAATCTAGGGCTTGTACCTAGCCTGCCCGACAGGCCGGCGACGGACGAAAGCCGCGGGGCGGTATGATGGCGGGATGTCCCGTACCCGTATCAAGATCTGCGGCCTGACCCGCGAGGAAGACGTCGCCGCCGCCGTCGGCGCGGGCGCCGATGCCATCGGCCTGGTCTTCTATCCCCCCAGCCGGCGGGCGCTGTCCCCGGCGCGCGCGGCCGAACTGCGGCGCCTCGTTCCGCCGTTCGTCGACGTGGTGGCCCTGTTCGTCAATGCCTCCGACGCGCAGGTCCGGGAGGTGCTGGACGTGGTCCGGCCCGACCTGCTCCAGTTCCATGGCGACGAGACGCCGCAGCAATGCGAGCGCCACGGCCACCGCTACCTGCGCGCCTTCCGGGTGGGCGGGCCGGGCATGGAAACGTCGCAGGCTTTGCTAAAATCGTGCCTACAGTACGGTTCCGCCGCAGGCTGGCTGTTCGACAGCCATTCCGACGGCTACGGCGGTAGCGGGAGAGTGTTCGATTGGTCTCTGGTCAGCAGCGAAAGCGCGCGTCCGGTCGTTTTGTCTGGTGGGTTGCATGCCGCAAATGTGGCGGCAGCCATTGAGTCCGTGCGCCCGTTCGCTGTCGACGTAAGCAGCGGCGTGGAAGAATCGCCAGGCATCAAATCCGCCGCCAAGATTGCCCAGTTCGTGGCGCAGGTGCGGCAAGCCGACGGCTATTGACGCCGCATTCCCCAATCCTTCCGGCGCGCGCCAGGCGCGCGGGCCGGGCTTCATAGCCGGGACCATCCCAGTGAAAACCTACGATTTCCCCGATGCGAGGGGCCATTTCGGCCCATATGGCGGCGTGTTCGTGGCCGAGACGCTCATGCACGCCCTGGACGAACTGCGCCAGAACTATGCGCGCTACCAGCACGATCCCGATTTCATCGCCGAATTCAACTATGAGCTCGAGCACTTCGTGGGCCGCCCCAGCCCGGTCTACCACGCCAGGCGCTGGTCCGAGGAACTGGGCGGCGCGCAGATCTGGTTCAAGCGGGAAGACCTGAACCACACCGGCGCCCACAAGGTGAACAACTGCATCGGGCAGGCGCTGCTGGCCCGCCGCATGGGCAAGCGCCGGGTGATCGCCGAGACCGGCGCCGGCCAGCACGGCGTGGCGACCGCCACGGTCGCGGCCCGCTACGGCATGGAGTGCGTGGTCTACATGGGCAGCGAGGACGTCAGGCGGCAGGCCGCCAACGTCTACCGGATGAAGCTGCTGGGCGCGACCGTCGTGCCCGTGGAATCGGGCTCGCGCACGCTGAAGGATGCGCTGAACGAAGCCATGCGCGACTGGGTGACCAACGTCGAGGACACCTTCTACATCATCGGCACGGTGGCCGGTCCGCACCCGTATCCGATGATGGTGCGCGACTTCCAGACCGTCATCGGCAACGAGTGCCTGGTGCAGATGCCCAAGGCCGCCGGGCGCCAGCCCGACGTCGTGATCGCGGCGGTGGGCGGCGGCTCGAACGCCATGGGCATCTTCCATCCCTACCTGCCGTACGACGACGTTGCGCTGGTGGGCGTGGAAGCCGCCGGAGAAGGCATGGAGACCGGGCGCCACGCGGCCTCGCTGGCCGGCGGCGCGCCGGGCGTGCTGCACGGCAACCGCACCTACGTGCTGCAGGACGCGAACGGACAGGTGATCGACACCCATTCCATCTCGGCCGGCCTGGACTATCCGGGCGTGGGCCCCGAGCATGCATGGCTGATGGACAGCGGCCGGGCGACCTACGTGGGCGTCACGGACGAGGAGGCCCTGGCGGCCTTCCATCACTGCTGCCGGATCGAGGGCATCATCCCGGCGCTGGAGTCGTCCCATGCCATCGCGCATGCGGTCCGGCTGGCGCCCACGCTGCCCAAGGACAAGATCCTGCTGGTCAACCTTTCCGGACGTGGCGACAAGGACATGCATACCGTCGCCGAACGTTCGGGCATCGTGCTCTGAGGGCGGTCTCCATGTCGTCATCCTCCCGTATCGCGGCCGCGTTCGCGCGCCGCGCCGCCGCTCCGGGCGCCTGCGCCCTGATTCCCTACGTCACCGCCGGCTACCCCACGCCGGCCAGCACGGTACCCATCATGCACGAACTGGTGGCCGCCGGCGCCGACGTGCTGGAACTGGGCGTGCCGTTCTCCGATCCCATGGCCGACGGGCCGGTCATCCAGCGCTCCAGCCAGCACGCGCTGGAACAGGGCGTGGGCCTGCGCGACGTGCTGGCCATGGTCAAGGAATTCCGCCGCACCGACAGCCAGACGCCGGTGGTGCTGATGGGCTATGCCAACCCCGTCGAGCGCATGGGGCAGGCCGCCTTCGCCGCCGCCGCCCGGCAAGCCGGCGTGGACGGCTGCCTGGTGGTGGACTATCCGCCCGAGGAAGCCGGCGAATTCGGCGCATTGCTGGAAGAACATGGCGTCGACCCCATCTTCCTGCTGGCGCCGACCACCACCGACGAGCGCATCCAGGCCGTGGCCCGGGTCGCCCGAGGCTACGTGTACTACGTGTCGCTCAAGGGCGTGACGGGCGCCGGCCACCTGGACGTCCGGGACGTCTCGCGCAGGCTGGCGCACATCCGGCAGTTCGTCTCGCTGCCGGTGGGCGTGGGCTTTGGCATCCGCGACGGCGACAGCGCCCGGGCGCTAGGCGCCGAGGCCGACGCCGTGGTCATCGGCACCCGGCTGATCCAGGAAATCGACGCCGCCGCCCAGGGCACTCCCCCGGAACGACAGCCCGAAATCTGCGCTCGCGCAGCGGGGGCATGGTTGCGTACAATCCGGGGGGCGCTAGATGCCCCGCCTCCGGGCGGGGCCTCCCAAGAATCAAGGAAATCCGCATGAGCTGGATAGAAAAACTGCTCCCTCCCCGCATCAAGACCACCGACGGCTCTCCGCGCCGCGTGCCGGAAGGCCTGTGGGTCAAGTGCCCGTCGTGCGAGTCGGTGCTGTACCGCGACGACCTGGTCAAGAACCTGAACGTCTGCCCCAAGTGCGAGCATCACATGCGCATCGGCGCGCGCCAGCGCATCGACGCGCTGCTGGACGCCGAGGGCCGCTACGAGATCGGCATCGGCACGCTGCCGGTGGACAGCCTCAAGTTCAAGGACACCAAGAAGTATCCCGACCGCCTGCAGGACGCCATGGCGCAGACCGGCGAGACCGACGCGCTGGTGGTCATGGGCGGCGCCATGCACACCCTGCCCGTGGTGGTGGCCTGCTTCGAGTTCGAGTTCATGGGCGGTTCGATGGGCTCGGTCGTGGGCGAGCGCTTCGTGCGTGGCGCGCAGGCCGCCATCGAGCAGAAGGTGCCGTTCATCTGCGTGACCGCTTCGGGCGGCGCGCGCATGCAGGAAGGCCTGCTGTCGCTGATGCAGATGGCCAAGACCACCGCCGCGCTGACGCTGCTGTCCTCGCGCAAGCTGCCGTTCATCAGCGTGCTGTCCGATCCCACCATGGGCGGCGTGTCGGCCAGCTTCGCGTTCATGGGCGACGTCGTGATCGCCGAGCCCAAGGCGCTGGTCGGCTTCGCCGGTCCGCGCGTGATCGAGCAGACCGTGCGCGAGAAATTGCCCGAGGGCTTCCAGCGCGCCGAGTTCCTGCTGGAGAAGGGCGCCATCGACATGATCGTCGATCGCCGCAAGATGCGCGAGGAGATCGCGCGCCTCCTGGCGCTGCTGACGCAGCAGCCTGCGGACGCGGTGGCCTGAGGCAGGAAAGAAACTGCGGCTAGTCTGCAACGCGACCGGTCATCGGTCGTATGCAGATGTAACGGGTTTGTTATAGTCGGAGTTTCCTTTCCCTCTTTCCGCGGGGGACCGCATCCTGCCCCCGCGGGGCAGGCGATCTTGGCGGTGCCCGCGCGAAGCTTCACAGGCAGCCGATCCGATGAAAAAAACCGCCCTAGCAGCCGCGCTTCTCGCTCTTGCTTCCTTCTCGGCCCACGGGGCCGATCCCACCGGCGGTTTCGCCAACGGCGGCTGGAGCGCACAGTACGGCGTGATCGACGGCAACCATCGCGCCACGCTCAACTACGAAACCTCGCCGCTCTGGCACATGAAGCTCGGCTCGACCCGCCTGGAACTCGTGGGAGAACTGGGCGGCTCGTACTGGTGGACCTCGAGCGCGCTGCCGGGCTACGCCCGCCACATGTGGCAACTCAACGCCATCCCGATGTTCCGCTGGTGGCCCACCGAACGCTTCTACATCGAAGGCGGCATCGGCGCCACGGCCGTCAGCGAGACCAAGTTCCACGACAAGGACATCAGCTCCACCTTCCAATTCGGCGACCACATCGGCGCCGGCTTCAAGCTGGCCGACAACATGCGCCTGGGCCTGCGCGTGTCGCACTTCTCCAATGGCGGCATGAAGAAACCCAACCAGGGCCTGAACCAGGTCCAGCTGAACTTCGCCATGGGTTTTTAGCCCCTCCTACGCGCTTCGCGCGCCCCCCAGGGGGCGATGCGCGTGGACCGGAAGGGAAGCCCACCCCACGCGGCCCATGGCCGCGCCCCTCAAGGGGCGGCGCTGGCGGACCGGCAAAGCCGGATCCGCTGCGCCCTGGGTCAGGGGCGGTCGCGGATACAAGAATGGCCTTGCATCATATGCAGGGCCGTTTTTATTGAGCCCAAGCGGCTGCCAGGTAGTATCGCCGTTCTCAGCCAGCCCGTTGGTACCCCAGGATGCGGTGGATCCGGCTCCGCCGGTCCACCCGCATCGCCCCCTGGGGGGCGCGCGTCAGCGCGTAGGGGGGGGGCCTCGATCACCCGCCGATGTAGCTCATTTCTATGCGGCCGGAGCGGGGCGTGTCGGCGGAGCGGCGTTCGGAGTAGTTGTCGGTGCGGGCCCGCCAGATGCGGGCGATGGCGGTGGCCAGTTGTTCGTCGCTGGCGCCGCCGCGCAACAGGGTGCGCAGGTCGTAGCCCTGGTCGGCGAACAGGCACAGGTAGAGCTGGCCCTCGGTGGACAGGCGGGCGCGGGTACAAGATGAACAGAAGGCCTGGGTGACGCTGGAGATGACGCCCACTTCGCCGCCGCCGTCGCGATAGCGCCAGCGCTGGGCGACTTCGCCAGCATAGTGCGGCTCCAGGGTTTCGAGCGGCCAGCGGGCGCCCAGGCGGCGCAGGATGTCGGCAGAGGGCACGACTTCATCCATCTTCCAGCCGTTGGAGGCGCCCACGTCCATGTACTCGATGAAGCGCAGGGTGTGGCCGGAGTGGCGGAAGTGCTCGGCCATGGGTTCGATCTGGTCGTCGTTGAGGCCCTTCTTGACCACCATGTTGACCTTGATGGGCCCCAGGCCCGCCTCGGCCGCGGCATCGATGCCCTGCAGCACGTCGGCAACGGCGAAGTCGACGTCGTTCATGCGGCGAAAGACCGTGTCGTCCAGCGCGTCCAGGCTGACGGTGACCCGGTTCAGGCCGGCGTCGGCCAGGGCGCGAGCCTTGCGCGCCAGCAGCGACGCGTTGGTGGTCAGGGTCAGGTCGAGCGGCTTGCCCGATGGCGTGCGCAGCTCGGCCAGCCGGGCAACCAGGGTCTCGATATTCTTGCGCAGCAGCGGTTCGCCGCCGGTCAGGCGGACCTTCTCGACGCCGTGGGCCACGAACAGCCGCGCCAGCCGCACGATTTCCTCGAAGCTGAGCAGGGCGTCGTGCGGCAGGTAAGGGTAGTCCTTGCCGAAGACTTCCTTGGGCATGCAGTACACGCAGCGGAAGTTGCAGCGGTCGGTGACGGAGATGCGCAGGTCGTGCAGCATCCTGCCGCGCGTGTCCGCCAGTTGGCCGGAGGGCGCGATGAGGTCACTGGCGTCGACGGGAACAGGGCGGCGCGCGCGGTAATCGGTCAGCAGGATGGTTTTTTCGGTCACGGTGCGAAGGACGGCAACAGGGGCGGGACTGGCCCGCCATGTTCTGTAATACTACCCCATGGCACGGGTGGAGCCTGCATCGCTACAATGGCCGGCATCGCCGGAACGCGGTTCTTGCAAGGGAATGGGATGAGACGTGGACGGGGCCTGCTCGGGGCGGGCATGATGGTGGCGCTTGGCGCCTGCGGAGGCGGGGATTCGGGCGATGGCGGCGGCCCGGCCGCGGTGCAGCAGTATCCGGCGGGCATCTATACCGGCAAGGCCGGGCCGCTCGCCACACAGCGCGATTTCATCGGCATCGTCGACGGCGGCCGCAATGGCACCGGCGGCAATTTCTATTTTGCCCTGGATACCGGAACCAGCCGCGGGTACGACGGCCTGTACGGTGGCCTGAGCGTCACGCTGGCCACGTTGCGCGCAACCAATGCCACCTACTATTCCACGGTCGATGGAAAATTCGTCGCCAATGGGGTGACGGTGTCGGGCATCGTGACCGGCGCGGCCTCCGCCGAGAACCCCGGAGCCCGTATCAGCGGGAACTACAGCAACCCCGCGGGCACGGCCGCGGCCACGTCGTCGCCCCTGGTGCCGTTTACGCTGGATTACCGCGAGGATCTGTACGTGCGGGCGTCGTCGCTGGCGACGATGGCGGGTACGTACCAGGGGGGAGGCCCGTTCGGCGGAGCCTGGAACATGACGGTGGACACCGCGGGCCGCCTGACCGGCAGCAACAGCGGATGCGCCCTGACCGGCTCGGTGTCCACGCCGAATCCGGCACGGGGCGTCTACGGCATCGTGCTGAATCTCGCCGGTACCGGCTGCTCGCGTCCGGGTTCCACGCAAACGGGATGGGCGGTCCTGACCTACGACGCCAAGGGCGCCAAGAGCGGCATCTGGGTGTTCACCACCGATGCCGACTCCAAGGCGCTGAACACGTTCATCCTGAACGGCCTGGCCGACAACAGCGTCGAGCCGCCGGACCCCGCCACGCCGCAGTTCGCCGAAGGGTACTGGACGCCCACCAGCGGCGCTTTCGAGGGTGTCGTCACGCCCGACAGCTACTATTTCCTGTATCGACGCAACGGAGCGGGCTATGACGTCCTAAGCGGACGGCTGACGCGGGTCGCGGGCAGCAACAGCAAGATGACGGACGAGGCGGCGACGTTCTACAGCGCGCAGGGCACGACCGCGGCCACCTCGCTGAACGGGACCGTCATCGGCGATGCATTCACGGGCAGTTTCGCGGATCCGGCGGCGGGCAATGCCGCCACGCAATTCGCGATGGCGAAGGACGGCATCTATCAGGCCGCGCCCGCCAGGCTGGCGGCCGTGGCGGGCAAGTCCTACCAGACCCCGTCGCTGGAGCCGCTTTCCATGACCGTGAACGTGGCCGCCGACGGCGTGCTGAGCGGTTCGCGCGAGGCATGCCGGATCGTCGACAGTTCGACCGATGGCGGACCGATCAGCCGCATCGGGCCTTATCCGGGGATCACCACGCAGAACCTGTTCCAGGTGAAGCTGATATTCACCGGCGCGGCGTGCGCGGGGAGCGAGGACGGCATCGCGGTGGCCGTATATGATCCGGGCGCCCAGACTGCCAAGGGATTGCGGATCTTCACCCTGGGCACGCTGACCAGCAGCACGCAGCGCGTTGCCAAGGTGGCGCAGTTGGCGACCCCGGCCCCCTAGCGCTAGTTGCCCGGATACAGCGACCGGTACGGCGTAAGCGGATACGCCACCGGTCCGCTGTATGGATGGAAGGCATAGCGCAGGTACACGCCGCCCATCAACTGGCGGTAGTCGCGCGCGTTGTCCATCGCCAGTTGCCCTCCCAGCGTCAATTGCGGCGCGATCTGGTATTCCATGGCCGCGGCCAGGCTGTAGCCCAGGCCGGTCTTGGTCTGCCCCGGATAGAAGGCGCCATTGGCGTTGGAGGTCAGGCCGAAGGCCGCGGCATCGATGGCGGCCTGCTGGGCGGCCGATTGCAGCGAGCCGTTGGTCGGGAAGTAGGGCGCCGAATCTTCCTTGAAGCGCTGCACGCCCAGCGATCCCTTGACCAGGTAGGAAAGGCGGCCGCTGCGCTGCGTCCACGAGACGGGCACACTGGCGGCGAAGAATTGCTGCGGGCTGAAGTAGCCGCCGTGGCCGTAGGTGAAGTAGCGCAGGTTCTTGTCGTAGCCGATGCCGGTGAAGTTGACGCCCGCCGTCAGTTCCGAGTCGGGCGTGCGGACCAGCCGCCAGTACAGGCCGCCGCCGCCTTCCAGGCGGGTGTTGGAGGCGACGTTCTCGCCGGTCAGCGCATGGAAGGCGCCGTAGCCGTAGACGCCGTAGTCGCCGTTGTCCCAGGTCAGTTCCAGGCGGCCGCCGGTGGCTGAGACGCCGCCCCAGGTCTGGCCGGTGCGCGCGTCGCGCGCGCCGGCGAAGGACAGCAGGCTGTCGGTGACGGGGCGGCGGGAGACGTCGGCCGAGTACGAGACTTCGCTGTTGATCGGGCCCTTGAATTTGAGGCCGGCGTTGATGTCCGTGTGGCGAAAGCCGAGCGGCGTGGTGCCCACGTCGGCCTGCAGGCGCTCGGATTCGTAGGCCACGGCCAGGCCGACGCCCGACTGGCTTTGCGAACCGGCGCCGCCGGTCGAACCCGCGGCCTGCTGAAGCGCGGCGACGGGGCCGGCGCCGAAGCGGCTGGACGCATCGTAGGAACTGCCCGGGGTGCCCGCATCGAGCGAGACGGGCGTGGCGCGCAGGGCCATCCTGCCGTCTCCCACCGGGAAGCGGTATTCGATCGGGGCCTGGATGTCGGTCAACTTGCCCAGGCCTTCTTCGCCCTGGCGCGTGCGCACGGTGCCGCCCACCGTCAGCGCGGGGCTGCGGGCTTGCTGGATGTCGTTGAGTTCGTCCATGGCCGTGCGGGGCCGGTCGGCCTGGGCCGCGGCCGGATCCCAGGGCCGGGCCTGGGCCGGCTGCACGGCGTAGCCGCCATAGCCGGGCGGCGGCGTCTGGGCGGCCACGGGCGGGGCATAGTAGGGCAAGGCGGCCTGGGGCGCGGTCTGCAACGGCATGGGCACGTAGGCGGGCGCCGCCGCTTGCGCGGGATAGGGCGGATAGGCGGGCGCCGGGGCGGCATTGCGCGCGGCCGGTTGTGTGCCGGGTTTGCGGCTGCCGGCCGTCGTCCGCGCGGCCGGCGCGGCGGGCTGGGCGGCGGCCGGTGCCAGGTACTCGGCCGGCGTGGGCGGAGCGCTGGGCGCCGGCGTGCCGTAGGGCGTGTAGCCCGATGCCGCGGCAAGCTGCACGGGCTGGGCTGCGAATCGCGAGGCGCCCGCCGGCGGCGGGATGTAGGGTTGCGGCGCGCCGGCATAGGCGGGTTGCGGCGCGGCCTGGGCCGGCAGCATGGCCGTTTGCGCCGCCGCGTAGGCCGGAGCGGGGGCGTAGCCGCCCGCCATCGGCACCGGGGCCGCGCCCCCATAGGGGGCGGGCGCGAAGGGACGTGGCGCCAGGGTCGAGCTGGAGCGCTGGCCCGGCAGCCCGACGAAGGGATTGCCGGAGCGCCCGGGGGCGGCGCCGGGCTGGCCGTTGGCCGCATAGGCCGGCGCGATGCCGCGCTGCCGGTTCTCGGCCTGGACGGCCGCGGCGAAATACTGTTCGGCCTTGCTGGACTTGCCCTGCGCGCGGTAGAGCCGGCCGGCGGCGGTCAGCACTTCCGGATTCTGGGGCGCCTGCCGCAGCGCGTTGTCGAGCACGTTCTCGGCATAGCCGTATTCCTTGGCCGAGGTCGCCATCGACGCGGCGGCCAGCATGGTCTCGAGATTGCGCGGGTCCTTCTGCAGCAACTGGTTGTACAGGCCCAGCGCCTGCTGGTAGTCGCGCGCGTCGGCGTACATGCGGGCCAGGGCGCCGACCACCTGCGGGTCGTCGGGCCGTTCGGCCAGCAGCGGCGCGAGGGTGTCGTAGGCCATGACGAGATCGCCCGACGTGCGCAGGCCGTCGGCCTGCCGCACGATGTAGGCCACGCGGATGTCCTCGTAGCTCCTGCGCTGGGTCGGGTTCATGGTCTCGGACTGGAGCTGGCGCAGGATGCCCGCCAGTTCGACGTCCTGCCGGGTGCGCAGCAGGATCGCGGCGTATTGCAGCCGCAGGCCGATGTCGGGCCGCGTGGTGCGCGACAGCAACTGGCGCATCATGTTGAGCGCGCGTCCAGTGTCGCCGGCGTCGGTGTAGCCCAGCGCGATGGCGCCCAGCAGTTCCGGATCCTGGCCGGCCTGGGGCTCGGCCTGGGCCAGCAGCGCGATCGCTTCCTGCGCGCGTCCCTGCCTGGCCAGCTCGGCGGCATCGGCGGCCTGGACGTGCACCCAGGCGCGCTTTTGCAGCGCGGCCATGTCGCGGGTGCGGCTTTGCGCGGGAATGTTGTCGAGCGTGTTCAGCGCGCCGCGCCAGTCCTGCATCTCGGTGGCCAGCAGCGCGCTCGCGTACTGTGCCTCGGGCAGGTCGGGGTTGGAGACGAGCAGACCGTCCATGACGCCGCGGGCATCGTTGTAGGCGCCCATCTTCATGTACAGGCGCGCCAGGTCCAGCCTTATCCAGGGGCTGGTGGGATCGTTCAGCAGGGCGTCCTCCAGGGCCACCCGCGCGCCGGCATCGTCGCCGCGCTGCGCGGCCGCCTTGGCCGCTCCCACCGCCTGGGCGGCGCGCAGCCGCCCCAGTTCGCCGATCCGTTCCTGCTGCTGCGGGGTCAGCTTCTCGACCAGGGCCAAGGCCTGGTCGGGCTTGTTGTTCTGCGCCATTACTCCCACCAGGCCGCGCAGCGCGTCGGGATTGTCGGGCTGGCGCGCCAGTACGCGGCGGTAGGCCGCTTCGGCGGCATCGAGCTGTCCGCTTTCGGCCAGCACGTCGCCCAGGCTGTTCTGGCCGGTCGGTTCGGCCGGATCGAGTTTGATCGCCTGTTCCAGCGTGCGCCGGGCGCCGTCCAGGTCGCCGTTGGCGCGCTGGGCGCCGGCCTGGCCGATCTGACTCCAGTAGGCGGCGCTGTTCAGGGCCGAGCGCCAGCGGGACGCGGAACCCTGCCGCGAGGCGCGTTCCAGCAGGTCGCGCGCCTGGGTGAAGTTTTCCTGCCGCAGGCGGATCAGGCCCATCCCGCCCAGCGCGTCGCCGTCGGCCGGCCGTGCCGCCAGCACGGCCTGGAAATCGCTTTCGGCCTTGACCAGGTCGCCGTTGTCCAGCGCCTGGAAGCCTTCCATCACGCGGCGGCGCTGCGGATCCGCCGACACCGCGGCGGCCTGGCGGGTCTGCTGCTGTTGCCGCTCGATCTCGTCGAGCTTGGTCTTGACGCCCGTGTCGTCGGGATAGACGTCCAGATAGGCCCGGTACAGCGGGGCATCGGCCGGCCGCGTGCCGGCCCAGGCCAGCGCCTTGCGCCAACTGTCGGCGGCGGCCTTGCCCACATCCTGGCGCCGGGCCAGCGCGGCCAGTTGCTGGATGCCTTCGCGCCGGGTCGATTCGCGGTAGGTCAGGTGCTGGGCCAGCGCCAGTGCGATCTGCGGATCGTTGGGGGATTCGCCGGCCAGCTTCTGCAGGCCGCGGCGGGCTTCCTCCCAGCCTTGCGGGGTGCCGCCCAGGGTCTGGTAGTACTCCAGCGCCAGCGGGCCTTCCGGGGCCTTGCCGCCCAGCGCCGTCTGGTAGGTGGCCAGCGCCTGGTCGGTCTGGCCGCTGCGCGCCTGCTGGCGGGCCTGTTGCAGCACCTGGGCATTGCCGCCCAGGTCGATGGCCTGCTCCAGGCGGCCGATCAGCGGGCTGCCGGGATGGCTGCGCCGGAGTTGGGCCAGGTAGGCGCGGGCCTGCTCCGGGCGGCCGCCATCGAGTTCGATCTGGGCCAGGCCGTACAGCGCGTCGGGATGGTTGGGCGCGAGCCGCAGCAGCTTCTGCCACGCTTCGGCGGCGCGTTCGCCGTTGCCGCGCGACTGCCAGTACTGGCCCTGCTCGACCAGGACCTTCACGGGGTCGCTCTGGGCCAGCGCGCCGCCGTGCAGGGCCGCGGCCAACAGGCCCAGGATTACCGTGTTGTGGCGTGCTGACATGCCTTCTCCCAGCTCAGCTTGAGTGTCCCCGAGGACAGGAATCGATACCGTTGTTGGTCCCAGCCGATCCCGAACAGTCCCAGCACATGATCGTAATAGCGTGGCGCCTGTTCGGGCGGGGCCCGGGGATCCGCGGGCAGGCTGGCCTGGACGCGGGTCCGCTGGCGCTTGAGCTCGTCGCTCGCGCCGCGCGCCGCGAGATAGGGTAGCAGCGCCGCCGAAAAACCTACAGGGGCCTCGCCCTTGGCGGCGCCGGTGGCGGCGTCGACCGATTCGGGCGGCAGGCCGGTGGCGGCCGTGGCCTCCTGCATGCCGGAGAGGGCCTGCAGCAGTGTCTTGCGCGCGGGATCGCCGGCCGGGGTCATGCCCGCCCACAGGTAGTTGCGGATGGCGTCGTAGCTGCCGACGGCACCCTTCTCGGGGTCGGCCACGAAGCCCGCGGCCTTCCCCTCGGGGGCCTGGTAGGCGACCCAGTCGGCCACGAAGCCGCGCGGCGCGGTGGCCTGGATCATGCGGACGGTGTTGGCGGCGATGGCCTGCCAGGGACCGTCGCGGTCGATCAGGGCGAACCGCCGCAGCAGGGGCACGGGCAGGTAGCTGGGGTTGAGCCGCCACAGCGGGCCGGACAGCGCGAAGCCGGTGGGGCCGGGCAGCAGCATCCTGCCCAGGCCGGGCAGGTCGGCCACTTCGTCGGCGGCCACCCGCGCCAGCAGGGCGCGCGCATCGCGGGCGTAGTCGGCGCGGTTCCACAGGCGGCCGGCCTCGGCCAGCGCGTACACGAACCACAGGTCGGCGTCCGAGGCCGCGTTGGCGTCGATCACGCCCCAGCTTCCATCCTGGCGCTGGCCCCATTGCCAGGCGGGCAGGCGGCCGCCGATGTCGCCCGCGGCCAGGTTGTCGATGCTCCAGCGCCAGACGCGGTCGAAGACCGCGCGGTCGTTGGCGACCAGCGCGAAGAACATGGCGTAGGACTGGCCTTCGGACGTGGAGGGGCGCTGGGCGACGCTATGGTCGATGACACGGCCGTCGGCTTGGACGAAGCGGCGCTGGAAATCGCTCCACAGCGGCCAGTCTGCCGGTTGGCAGGCCTGGGCCCAGGCGCCCGCCGGCAGTATCGCGGCGAGCGCCGACAGCGCCGCCAACCGGCGCCGCCATCGCGCCGCCAGGCCGCGGCTCGGAGCCTGGCGCGGAGGCGGCAGGATCCCGGCCATGGCCTCAAAGCGCGAGCCGGCGCCTGGCCCGGGCTCGCAGCGACAGGTACAGCACGACGGCCAGCAGCAGTGCGGCCACGATGCCAAGCAGGGCCAGCAGCAGCGGGTGGTTGGCAAGGTACCACTGGACGTGGAGCAGCGGGTTGAGCGAACCGACGAAGTAGGTCTGGTCGGCCGCCAGGCTGTCCACCTGCTTCTCGCGGATCACGACCGCGCTGCCTTGGATGGATTTGACCAGGTCCGGGTCGAGCATGGCCCGCATGGCCTCGTGCAGGCCGGCGGGCTGGTTGGCCGAGATGACGACCACGCTGCGCCCGCCGGACAGCGGCGACTCGAAGCCGGCGATGATCGCGTCGGAGCTGGCGCTGTTGAACGCCAGCGTCTGGCGGGTCGGCTTGGCGTTGGTGCGCGAGTCGCTGTCGCGCCACGAGAACAACTGGTAGACCTTGTCGGACAGCGAGAAGCGCTTGGCGTTGCCGTCCAGGCTGACGGGCATGTATTGCGCCCACTGTTGCAGCAACGGCTGGCGCCCGCCCGACGAGATCACCAGCAGGTCCTTGCCGCCCAGCGTTTCCGCCTGCCGCGCCGCCGCCACGGTGACGCCGGTGGCGGGGTAGCCGGTGGCATCGCCCAACCGGCCCAGCACCGTCAGGTAGGTGGAGTAGTCGGCCGGGGTCGGCGAGTCGGGCAGCACCACGGCGGTGTCGGACAGGTCGGCCATGCGGGTGAAGGGGAAGCCGCTGTTGCTGAACGCGGCCAGGTCAGGCATGGCGATGAAGTGCGAGAAGTGCGAGATGTCGATGGTCGAATCGGGCTCTATCGTGCCGCGCACGTTGTCCAGCACCACGTCCTTGCATTCGCCCTGCTTGATGTAGTCGTAGTAGTAATGGAACTGCATCTGCGTCTGCGCGGGCAGCATGAACAGCGGGATCTGGAACTTCGCGCGGGCCGGCACCGTGCCGTCGGGCATGACCTTGTCCAGCAGCCGGTCGACGCGGCTGGTGGCGTCGTGGCGGATGGCCAGCAGCGGCTCGGAGCGCAGGAAGCGCTGGTTGATGTTGATGTTCAGCGTGGACTTGTCGGGTTCGGCGCGCGGCGTGTAGCGGTAGCGCAGGTCGACCGGGATGCCTTTTTCGCGCCAGGCGAACAGGTCGGGCGGCATGCGGAAATTGACCCGGATCAGGTCGGGGGAATAGCCCGAGACATTCAGCGCGGCGGCGTCGGCCAGTTCGCCGAACTTGACCGCGCGGTCGGCGCGCAGCCAGTTGGGCGCATCGTAGGGCTTGCGCGGCTTCTGCTGCTCGATCCCGGTGATGGTGGCGGCCTGGCCCGACAGCGTGGGCGCGCCCACGGCAAGCGCGGTGGCCGCCGTCTTGAGTTCGGCCGCGTCGCGTCCCAGCACGAGCAGCAGCTTGCCGTAGGGATCGTTGGGGTTGGTCGCGACGGCCACGGTCGGCCCCTGGACCTGGGGCCAGGTCACCCCGGCGACGCGTTCGTTGGCCGTGGCCAGGATGACGGCGTTGCCGTGGTCGGGAATGGCGTTCTGCGTGACCGGGAAGGTGGCGCCGCGGTAGCTGGCCAGCGCGCCGAACCACGAGGACAGCACGCCCGCCGCTTCCAGCGCGGCGCCGCCCGGCGCCGAGGCGAAGACGAACGGCAGGTTCAACGGCCGGATGTCGCGCCGGTCGAAGAAGGGCTGGGGCAGCAGCGCGAGGTCGTTCTCCAGCGCGATGCGGGTGACTGTCAGTTCCAGCACGCTGTTGTTGCTGATGTTGGCCCACAGGCTGGAATGCGCCGGGTCCTCGCACTCCATCGTGTAGTGTCCGATCAGTTGCAGGTTCAGCCGGTTGAACTCGGTGATCAGGCGCGGAGGGATGGCGATGTCGCGCGTCAGGTTCACGCCGCCCTGTTCGCGCGGGACGGGGATGGACGAGGACACCTCGCCGTTGACCAGCACGTTGATGTGCGACAGGTCGGGCAGCAGGGCGGGGGAATAGGCATAGGCCAGGCGCAGCGTGGCGCCCGTGACGACTTCGTCCGCCCGCACGCTGAACGGGACGCCGTACACGCCGTCGATGCCGCGCAGTTGCAGCGGGAACAGCGCCCCCAGTTGCTTGAGCGTATAGGTATGGGTACGGGTGGCGCCCGGCACGGCGGATGTCACCTTGACCGGCGTGGCGCTGGCCGCGTTGGGAGCCGCCGCGGCCGCCATGGCGGATGCGTGCGGGAGGCAGGCGATCAGCCCGGCCGCCAGGGCGGGCAGGGCGCGCAGCCTCGTGGCCGCGAGGCTGCCCAGCGTCGATCTCGTTGTCATTGATCCCCCGTCTCGGGTATGGATGGAATGGCGCGCCGGTCGCGGCGCCAGAACAAGGCGAGCCGGCCCGTGCTGCGGGCGAGGTCCCAGAAGCCTTTCACGGCGATGCGCAATATCTCGGCGAAGGCGGTGGGCAGGGAGTCCCGCTCGTGGCTGCCCCAGGCCTGGGCCCAGGTGTCGGCGCGCGCGAAGGTCATCTGGGCGAGCTCGACTTCCTGCTGCACGTTCAGGTCCTTGAACTGGAGCCCCAGGTGGTCGCCGCGGCGGAACGCCGCCGTGGCCGGGAAGATGCCTTCCTCGGTGCCGCGATAGAGCGAGACGTGCAGGAGTTCGTCCATCGGGACGTCGGCGTCGGCCGGCACGCGCAGCCCCAGGCCGGTCTGCGAGAAATCGATGGTCTGGCAGGCCAGGGTCTTGCCGTTGCCGAACATGAGGCTGGCGGGCAGGGCGGTGGCGACGCGGGGGGAACGCCGCACCTGGCGCGTCTCGCCCGCCACCGCGACCGCCGCGCTGGTCATGATCAGGTTATAGACCGTCCACGCGAGATTGATCAGCACCGTCGCCACGTCGGGCGACTCCTGGAAGACCAGCCGGCCCGCGCCGACGAGGAAGCCGGCCAGGTTCAGGACCAGCAGCACGATGTAGGGCCGCGCCATGTCCCAGTCGAAATAGCCTTCCTCGGTCACGCCGCCCTTGTCGGTGACGTTGAACTTGCCGGCCTTGGGGTTGACGAAGGCCACCAGCGCGGGGCGCAGGATGTACCAGGCCAGCACCGACTCGTAGACCTCGTTCCAGAACGAATGCCGGAAGCGGCCCTGCATGCGGGAGTTCGTCAGCGAGGCGTGGAAGATGTGCGGCACGGCATAGGCCGTGATCATCAGCGCCGTTGCCTGGAAGACGTGGGCGCCCAGCAGCAGGTAGGCCAGCGGCGCGGTCAGGAAGATCAGGCGCGGCAGGCCGTAGAAAAAATGCAGCATCGCGTTCAGGTAGCACAGCCGCTGGCCCAGGGTCAGGCCGGGCCCGAGCAGCGGGTTGTCGACGCGGCATATCTGCGCCATGCCGCGCGCCCACCGGATGCGCTGGCCGACGTGGCGCGCCAGGCTTTCGGTCGCGAGGCCCGCGGCCTGGGGAATCGCCAGGTAGGCGGTGTTGTAGCCGCGCCGGTTGAGCTTGAGCGCGGTATGGGCGTCCTCGGTGACGGTCTCCACCGCCACGCCGCCGATCTCCATGAGAGGGCCGCGCCGTATCATCGCGCACGAGCCGCAGAAGAACGTGGCGTTCCAGAGGTCGTTGCCATCCTGGACCAGTCCGTAGAAAAGCTCGCCTTCGTTGGGGACGACGCGGAAGGTGTCCAGGTTCTTCTCGAAGGGGTCGGGCGAGAAGAAGAAGTGCGGCGTCTGCAGCATGGCCAGCTTGGGGTCGCGCAGGAACCAGCCCATGCAGATCTGCAGGAAGGAGCGCGTGGGTACGTGGTCGCAGTCGAAGATGGCGACGTATTCGCCGCTGGTCAGTTCCAGCGCGTGGTTGATGTTGCCGGCCTTGGCGTGGGCATTGTTGTCGCGCGTGACGTAGCCGACCCCCAGTTCCTCGCAGAAGGCCCTGAACTCGGGCCGCTTGCCGTCGTCCAGCACGAACACCTTGAGCTTGTCGGCGGGCCAGTCCAGGCCGATGGCGGTGTAGACCGTCTGGCGCACGACGTCCAGCGGTTCGTTGTAGGTCGGGATGAAGACGTCCACCGTCGGCCACATGGCCGGATCGGGCGGCATGGGCGCGGGCTTGCGTTCAAGCGGCCAGGCGGTCTGGAAATAGCCCAGCAGCAGGACCACCAGCGCGTACAGTTCGGCCGCGACCAGGCCGAAGCCGAAGAAGGCATCGAGGAGGTTCTCGAATCCCACCGTCGAGGTCAGCCGCCAGTACATGTATCGAAGCGACGCGGTTACCGACAGCACGATCATCGCCAGGGGGGCCAGCCGGCCCACGGTGGTGCTGAGCACCAGCGCCAGCCCGAAGCATGCGGCCGCGAAGACGGCCTGCTGCCCGAGCTCCAGGGGCACCGTCACGGCCAGCGCGAACAGCAGGGCGGCCAGGACCACCGTGATCACCCGCACCACCGGACGGTGCCAGCCGGACCATCGAAGCAGAACAGCACTCCAATCGTCCAGGCGGGCGGACATCGGGCGGCGCGGGCGCGAGGTCAAAGCGAGGATCCGAAGGTGGACAGCATGGCCTCGATGTTCCGGGCGCACGCCAGGTAGTCCTGCGTGGCCTGGCACCGCGGATCGTAGTCGAGCACGCTCTGGTTGAAGGCAAGGGCTTCGCTGACCGATTGGTCCTGGTGGATGACGCCGACCACGCGTTCGCCGAAGTCGGCGCGCATGACCTGCAGCACGTCGCGCGCAAGCAGCCGCGAGTTGTCCACCTGGTTGACCACGAAGACGTGGTTGATGAAGTCGGGCCGCGTGACGCAGTAGGTCTGGACCAGGCCTTCCATCATGGGAAGCGTGGCATAGGAAGCGGCGTCGGGCAGCGTCACGATGACGGTCAATTGCGCCGCCGACAGGGCGGTGCGCATGTAGATCGAGGGGCCGGGGGGCGTGTCCAGCACGACCACGTCCTCGGTGCCCAGGCCCAGGGCCTGGACGTTGCGGGGCAGCCAGTCGGCGTGTGTTTCCAGATGGCGCTCGAATGCCTGCCGGTCGTCTTCGTTGACGGCGCCATAGGGCAGGACGACGACGCCGGACGGACTGGCGAAGCCGACGTCGCGCCAATCCTGCCCGGCCAGCGTCGCGCGGGACGTGCCCGCGATGCGCTGGGGATCGTCGCCGAAATGCAGGTGCAGGGCGTTCTGGGGGTCGAGGTCGACGGCGAGCACGTTGCGGCCGCCCTGCCGCAGGGCCGTGCAGAGATTGGCGGTGGCCGTGGTCTTGCCGACGCCGCCCTTGGCGGAAACAACAGCAATGATCTTCACAGTCGATTCAATCGCTCGAGGAGGGACGCGCTGCTCTTGTCGGCCGTAGGCCGCGAGGCGGGCCGGGCCAGGCGGGTGAAGAGCGCTTGCAGTTGCGGTGCCGGTTCCTGCTCCGGACCCGCATACGTATCGGCGGCGGTGCGCGGCGCGGGGGCAGGCCGGGGAGCCGGCTCACCGACCTGGGCTGGCTGCTGGGCCGCCAGGGCGGCGGCAGGCCGCATCCTGTCGCTCAGCGCACCGGCCCGGGGCGGAATGAATTCGGCTGCCCGCGGCGGGTTGGGCGCTTCCTGGGGGGGAGGCGGCGAGGCCGTGGCGGGGGACAGGCGAGGCTCGATGCGGCCCGCCGGCGGGGCGGCAGGCTGGAGGGCGGAGTCGGCCGCAGGTGGCGCGGCGGCGGGCTGCGGTGCCTGCGGAACGCTGGGGACGGGCGCTTCCACGGGGGGAAACTGCGCGGCCTGGTCCGCTTCGATCGAGGCCAGCAGCGGCCAGCGCTCGCGCGACTGGCGCGCTTCGTTGGCGCGGCTGATTTCCTGGTACTGGCCAGGCTGGCCGCCGAAGTGACGGAACAGGTTGGCGATGTCGTCGGATTCTTTCATGTGCTTCCCGTTGATCCGTTTCACATGGGCTTGGAGGAGGTTACCTGCCCAGCCGGAATTCGACGCAGCCGACGGCATCCGGCTCGCCGGCCTGCTTGACGCTCAGGCTCTTGCCGGCGCCCAGCTGCTCGAACCACCGCTGGTAGGCGCCTTCGAGGAAGGCGGCCATCCACGGGGATGCCTGCTGGCCGAAGGCGGCGGACAGGGGGGAGCAGTGATGGCTGATATGCAACGAGTCGTCGTGTTCATGGACGGTGACCCAGCCCCAATCCTGCGCCATCCAGATCTTGCTCATCGCGAACTGGACATCGTCCAGGCTCTGGCAATCGGCCAAGGCCGATTCGCTGGCAAAACGCGCCCCGACGCGATGCATCAAGGCGCGCAGATCGGCTTCGGGCAACTGGTCGGAGAATTCCCGGGCCAGGGCGCCGAGAAACCCGGTCCATTGCCGTGATGCCAGCCGGCTGCCGAGATATTCGAGAGTCGTTGGATCCACGATGGTTTCCCTGAGTGAGAGCATAGGGTATTGCCGGGGGGTGTTCGTACCGGAGGCAACAGTTGTTAACATTGTAACGGGCGAACCCGTTCCTGCCGCGTATGCCTCCCGTAATGTTCCCCACGCCAATTATCGGGTGAAGTCCAATGTTGGCGTTTACTAACTTGCCGCGAAAGGCACGTGTCCGGCGCCGGGTGGCAGGGCCGGCAGCATGGGGCGCGGTTTCGCTTTTGCGATGATCGCCTGTGTGCGATGATCATGTATCACGGCTCCGTGTGCCTGGCGCCGATGACGGACTAGCGGTATATCGATTAAAAGAAGCTTGATGGTTGTTCGATTTTTCCATGTCGCCGATGCCTAGAAGGTCCAAGCCCGCCGAGGCCGTACGACAGTTCGCCAATGTCAGCGAACGGGCCATGCTGTTGCGCGAATTGGGCGTGCTGATCGGCGAGCGCCGGCGAGCCGCCGTCATGGCGCTGGCCCTGCCTTCCGATGCCGCTCCCCACCAGCGCGACGAAATCCTCGGCAAGATCCGCCGTTTCATCCGCGCGGACGACCTGCTGTGCATGCTGGACGACACCAGCCTGATCATCGTGCTGCGCGACGTCAACGACAAGTCGGGCGCGATAGGCGCCGCCCAGCGGCTGTTCCAGCGGTCCTCGTTGCTGCAGATACTGGGTGCCAGCCAGGGGTCGTCGCTGGCCGCCTTCGGCATCGTCATGCTGCCCAGCGATCTGCCCCAGCCTTCGAACGTGCTGCTGCGCGCCCAGCAGGCGGCCCGCTACGCGCTGCGCACGCGGGCGCGGTGGGTATGCTGGAACGACGGTCCCGAGGACCTGGACGGCAGGCTGATGTCGCGCGAGGACACGCTGGTCACCGAGGTCATGCAGGGCCTGGATCGCGGCGAGTTCGAACTGTTCTACCAGCCCCAGCTGGAAATGCGAACCGGCCGGGTACGGGGCGTCGAGGCCCTGGTACGCTGGCATCGCAAGGGAACCATGGTCATGCCCAACGACTTCGTGCCCGAGGTCGAGGCGGCGGGGCTCAGTTCCGCGCTGGGCATGTGGGTGCTCAGGCGCGCTTGCCAGCAACTGGCCGAATGGCGCGAGGAAGGCGTGTTCTGTGCCCAGGTGGCCGTCAACCTCAGCGCCGCCCAGTTGCAGGGGGACCTGGCCGCCAGCGTGGGCCAGGTACTGGAGGAGTACGGCATCGAGCCGGGCCGGCTGGAAATCGAGCTGACCGAGTCGGCCGAGATTCCCGATCCGGAAGAGGCAGGCGCCATCACCCGGCGCTTGGGAGAAATGGGCGTGGGCTTCAGCCTGGACGATTTCGGCAGCGGATATTCCAACTTCCTGCGGCTGCGCTCGGCGCAGTTCGCGGCGGTCAAGCTGGACCGCCAGTTCGTGGCCGGGATGCTGGACAACACCTACGACAAGGAAATGCTGCGCACCGTCATACAGTTCTGCCGGTCCGTCGATATCCAGACCATCGCCGAAGGCGTCGAGACGCCGCAGCAACTGGAGGCGCTCAGGCACCTGGGCTGCGATGCCTGGCAGGGGTTCCTCTGTTCGCCCCCCATGGGCGCCGATGCCGTCACCGATTTCCTGCGCCATGCCGACGCCCGCCAGGGCGTCGCGGTTACCCTGTAGCGCGAGCGGTCACAGCAGCGTGGTGGCCAGTCTCGCCTGGTTCTTGCCGCTGCGCTTGGCTTCGTACATCGCGTTGTCGGCCGCCTGCACCAGGCTGTCGCGGCTGCTGCCGTGCTGCATGGCGATCGCGGCGCCGATGCTTGCGCCCACGTGGGCCGTGAACGCCTGGCCATTGCTGGTCAGACGATAGGGCGCGCGCAGGATTTCGCACAGGTCGACGCATTTCTGCTGGATTGCGCCGCCATCAGCGGCCTTGCACAGCAGGACGCCGAATTCGTCGCCGCCCAGGCGGGCCACGACGTCCTCGGCGCGCAGGGCGGACCGCAGCCGTAGCGAGAACGCCTGCAATAGCATGTCGCCCGCCTGGTGGCCGTGGCCGTCGTTGACCTGCTTGAAGCCGTCGATGTCCACGTACAGCAGGGCGAACAGTTCATCGTGCCGCTGCGCACGGCTCAGGAAGCGGTCCAGCGTCTCGATGAACAAGGCCCGGTTCGGCAAGCCTGTCAACTGATCGTGTGTGGCCTGGTGGCGCATCTGTTCCTCGATGCGCCGGCACTCGGCGATTTCCACCTGCAGTTGCTGGTTGCGCTGTTCCAGCGTGGACAGCGCCTGCGCGAGCCGTTGGCGGCCGGTTTCCAGTTCCAGGAACACCTTGACCTTGGACAGCAATATTGAGTCGTTGACAGGCTTGGCGATGTAGTCCACCGCGCCGCTGCGATAGCCTTTCAATTGGTTCAGGTCGTCGGCAAAGGCGGCGGTGACGAAGATGATGGGCGTGTCGCGATTGAGCGGTTCGTTGGCCAGCAGGGCGGCGACTTCGTAGCCGTCCATCTCCGGCATGTTGACATCGAGCAGGATCAGTGCGAAACGCTCGTCCAGGCAAAGCGCGAGCGCTTCGTTGCCCGAGGCGACCGTGACCAGTTCGGCATCGATCTGCGCCAGCAGCTTGCGCATGGCGAACAGATTGGCCGGCGTGTCGTCCACGATCAGGATCTTGGGTGTGGGCAGGTCGGTCTTCAAGATAGGCACATCCGGTTGAGTTCGCTCGCGATGTCGGCGAGCCTGAGGCAATGGTCGGCGCCCGCCAGGGAAAGCGCCGCTTCTGGCATGCCGGAGGCTTCCGCTTCCTCCGGGTCCTGCACCAGCGCGATCCCCCCCGCTTGTCGGACGCAGCGCAACCCTCGGGCGCCGTCGTCGTTGGCGCCGGTCAGGATCACGCCGGCCATGCGATGGCGGTACGCATCGGCGGCCGATTCGAACAGCACATCGATGCTAGGTCGCACGAAGCAGACCTTGGGGTCGACATTCAGATAGAAATAGTGATCGGCCCCAATCAGCAAATGATAGCCCGGCGGGGCGACATACAGCACGCCGGGCAGCACGGGCGCGCGCTCCTGAGCTTCCTGCACGGGCATCGGCGTGTCGCGGGCGAGCAACCTGCGCAGGGAGTCGGCATCGGCGGACGCCGTGTGGATGACGACGACGAACGCGGTCCGGGGGCAGGGGGCCAGGCCGCGCAGCAGGATTTGCAGGGCCTTCAGTCCGCCGGTGGAACAGCCGATGGCCACCAGTTCCATCGCATCTCTCCGTCAGGTCGCCCGTATCGACCGGAAGATCCGCGCCGGACCGTCCACCGTGGCGAAGCTGGAGGAGGCCGATGCCAGCGCGAGATTTTCCTTGGTGCCCAGGCACAGGAAGCCGCCGCGAACGAGGCTGTCGGCGAACAGGGCCAGCGTGCGGTCCTGCAAGGCGTTGTTGAAGTAGATCAGCACGTTGCGGCACAGGATCAGGTGCGCTTCGCAAAACACACCGTCGGTGGCGAGATTGTGGTTGGCGAAGACCACGTTCCGGCACAGCGATTCGTCCAGCTTTACGAGATCGTAGCGCGCGTGGTAGTAATCGGCCAGGGTACGGGTGCCGCCCGCCTGCTGGTAGCGCAGCGAGGCCGCCCGCGCCTCGCGTACGGGGAAGATGCCTTCCCGGGCTCGCGCCAGCGCGGCATCGGAAAAGTCGGTGGCGTAGATCTGGCTGCGATCGTAGAGCCCGGCTTCCTGCAGCAGGATGGCGAGCGAATAGACTTCCTCGCCGTGGGCGCAGCCCGCCTGCCAGATGTTGATGCTGGGATACGAGGCCAGGACAGGGAACACCCTGGTGCGCAGCGCCTCGAACACGAAAGGGTCGCGGAACATTTCCGAGACGGGCACCGACAGCCCTTCGATCACCTGCGGCAGCAAGGAAGCGTCGCGCAGCATGCGCGAAGTGAGCTCGCCGATGTGCGCCAGGCCGTGCTGGCGGACCAGCCCCTGCACGCGCCGCTTGAGCGAGGGGCGCGCGTACTGGCTCAGGTCGTAGCCGTGGCGCCGCCGCAGGGCTTCCACGAACAGGTCCAGCTCGATTTCGTCCAGGTCGGGTTCCATGGCGTTCCAGGCCGCCCTAGCGGTGCAGCCATACTCGCATCATAGACAGCAGCTTGGGAATGTCCACCGGTTTCGGCAGGTAGTCGTTGGCGCCCGAGGCGAGGCTCTTCTCGCGGTCGCCCTGCATGGCCTTGGCCGTGAGCGAAATGATGGGCAGATGCGCATGGCGCGGATTCTTGCGGATCTCCTGCGTGGCCTCGTAGCCGTCCATGACCGGCATCATGACGTCCATCAGCACCAGCTCGATGTCGGGGTTCTCTTCCAGCTGACGCAGGGCCTTGCTGCCGTCCTGCGCCATCAGGACCTCCATGCCGCGGCCGCGCAGCGCCTTGGACAGGGCGAACAGGTTGCGCATGTCGTCGTCCACCATCAGGACCTTGCGCCCCTTCAGGTCGTCGTCGCTGCCCGAGGCCGGCGCGGCGGGACGCAGCCGCACGCTGTGCAGGAAGAGGCTGACTTCGTCCAGCAGCCGTTCCGACGAGTGCGCGCCCTTGATCACCACGCTGTCGGTGTGGGAGCGTATCCGCAACTGGTCTTCGCGGGGTATTCATAAAAGGTTGTTGATGGTCTCCCGACTCTCCGTTGCTACAACTGCTTTTTGATTTCGAGAAAAGATGTTGACAGTCATGGGGCAAGGC
>NZ_BAAAEN010000021.1:0-118825 GCF_039523035.1 Pigmentiphaga daeguensis
GAGCAAGACGCCTATGCAGGCTATGAGTGGGTGGTATGATTCACACCCTCATTTGTTCCATCGGCGGCCTTATGATCGTCCGGGACTCGACACCTATCGTATAGCCGTCCTTGGGCGCCTTGGCGACCATGTCCACGCCTATGTTGCCACCCGCGCCGCCCTTGTTCTCGACCACCACCGGTTGGCCCAGCTGCCGCGACAAGGGCTGCGCCAGCGCACGTGCCAGGATGTCCACCGAGCTGCCCGCCGCGAACGGCGCGATCAGGCGTATCGGGCGGGTCGGGTAGTCCTGTGCGTGCGCGGCGCCCAGCGCGCCGGTCATGATGGTCAGCGCAAGCGCGGTGTGTTTCATCGGGTCTCCTCGTTGTCTTTCTTCATGTGTGTGCGTATGGCGGCAGGCCGGGTTCGGGCAGCCGGGCGGCCAGGATCACGCCCTGCTCCGCTTCGGTCACGTACAGCGTGCGCCGATCGGGCCCCCCATAGGCGACGTTCGTGGTGCGGCGGCCCGCGCACGAACGGATGCGCAGCAGCGGCTCGCCCATGGCGCTGAACAGCCACACCGATCCGAGCCCCGCGTGGACCACGGCCAGATTGCCGTGGGCGTCCGTCGCCAGGCCGTCCGGGCCGGTGGGACTGCCGGACAGCTGGATGAAACGCCCCACCTTGCCGACCCGCCCCGCCTCGTCCAGCGGCACGCTGTAGATGGCGTTGTCGCGGGTCACGGCCAGGTAAAGCAGGCGTTCGCCCGGCGCGAAGGCTAGCCCGTTCGGGCCTGCCAGGCCATCCACCAGGGTCTCGACGTGGCCGGCGTCGCGCCGCAGCCGGCACAGCCGGCCCGTGGGCCGGTTCAGCGCGCTGTCGCCCTGGTCGGTGAAATACAGGTCGCCGTTGGCGGCGAACAGCAGGTCGTTGACGCCCTGGAGCCCACGGGCCTCGTCCGGCGCGAGCAGGGCCCGCGGACGGCTGTCCCGGGGAAACATGGTCATGATGCCGTGGCGCCGGTCGGCGATGTAGAGACGACCATCGCGATGCAGCTTGAGCCCGTTGGGCTCGCCGTCGTAGCGGCATGCCAGCGCGAACCGTCCCGCCGGATCGACGCGGAAGATCCTGCCATGGGCCAGGTCGGTGCAATACAGCGTACCGTCGCGGTCGAAGGCGGGCCCTTCCAGGAAGGAATGCAGGGGTCCGGCTCCCCGCGCCTTCACCCAGGGCGACATGGATCGCACCAGGTGCAGGGATGGCGGCAACGCGGCGTGGATCTCGGTGGCCAGGTCGGGAGGAGCGGCGTACATGGGACCGGAACGGATGGAACAGCCACCTATAATGGCAGTCGTTCCCCAGCCCGGGTAACGTTTTTTTCAGATGCCCCCATCTGGATCCGCGATGGCCCCGGACCACGCCCGACATGGACCTGCGACGCCTGCGTTATTTCGTCACGATATTGGAAACCGGCAGCTTCTCGCAGGCGGCCGAACGCCTTCACGTCGTGCAAAGCGCGCTCAGCGCGCAGATCCAGAAGCTGGAGGACTCCCTGGGCACGCGCCTGTTCGTGCGCGATGCCCATGGCGTGCAGCCCACGCCGTCCGGCCGCAAGCTGCTCGGCCATGCGCGGCGCATCCTGGACATGGTGGCGGCCGCCGAACACGACTTGCGGCAGGACGCGGAATCGCCCCGCGGCATCGTGCGCATCGGCATTCCCAGCAGCATCAGCCGCATGATGACGGTGCCCCTGCTGCAGGCGGTCGAAGAGGCCCATCCCGAGGTCACGCTGCACGTGGTCGAGGCGATGACCGACGAACTCGAGGCGCTGTTGAAGCAGAACCGGCTCGAGATGGCCATCCTGTTCACCGTGGGGGAAACCGGCAGTCCCCACCTCATCGACACCCTGCGCGACGAACCCTTGTACCTGGTGTCGCCCGCGGACGGCTCCCCGCCCTCCCATGTGGTCCCCTTCGCCGAACTGGCCCGCATGGACCTCGTGCTGCCCACGCTGCGCCACCGCGTGCGCCAGATGCTGTCGCGCGAGGCCGAGCAGCGCGGCCTGGCGCTCAGGATCAAGCACGAGCTGGACTCCATGGCACAGACCGTGCAGTTGATCGCCGCCGGCAACGGCAGCTCGGTCATGATCGTCTCGTCCTTCATCGAGGAATGGCAGGCCGGGCGCGTACAGGCCACGCCGGTTTCCGACCTGCGCACCACCGCGCAGGTGGTGCTGGCCACCTCGCACGGCGCATCGCACAGCGCCGTGGCCGGCATCCGGGACCTGGTCGTCGCCACCGCGGCCCGCCTGGCGCGCGACGGCACCTGGCCCGACCGTCCGCCACGGGAAGCCGCCCACCTCCGCTAGGGCCTGCGCGATTTATCCCCAGGCGATGTGGAAAACCCTGGGGAAAGCACGGGCACAACTTCACCCGGCCTAGATTCCATGCGGGTCTGCGGGCGGTGACGCGAAAATGGGCAGGCTCCTCATCCACTGCGCAACTTTTGCGCTGCCACCGCAATTTCCTGCGCTTGGCCCGCGGCCGGCGGCGCTATGTTCGGCCTTCCACCCACCCCACGGAGGCCTCTCGCATGCCCTCTTCCCTTTCCCTTGATCCCGCCAAGGCCGTCCTGCTGGTCGTCGACATGCAGAACGACTTCGTCCTGCCGGACGCGCCCATGGAGGTCGCCGCCGCCCGCCAGCGCGTCCCCGCCATGGCCGCGCTGGTCGCCCGCGCGCGCGAGGCCGGTGTCCCGGTCATCTACACCCAGCACGTGCTGTACGACGGATTCGACGTCTCGCCGCTGGAGACGACCCAGTTGCCGCACTTGAAGACGGCCGGCATGCGCGCGGGCACGCCCGGGGTCGAGATCATCGCCGAGCTGGCCCCCCTGCCCGGCGAGGTCGTCATACCCAAGCATCGCTACGACGCGTTCTACAACACCCGCCTCGAGACCGTCATCCGCAACATCCGGGGCCGCAACGTCGCCGACAGCGTGATCATCACGGGTACGGTCACCAGCGTCTGCTGCGAGTCGACCGCGCGCAGCGCCTTCATGCGCGACCTGCGGGTTTTTTTCGTGGACGACGCCACCGGCGGATTCGACGACGCCTCGCATCGCGCCACGCTCGCCACCATCGACCGGGTGTTCGGCAAGGTCGTCTCCACGCGCCAGGTGCTGGACGCGCTGGGCGGAGCATGACCATGACCCGGCCACTCGTGCACGATACCGCCTACGAATGGAAGGCCGTCACCATCCTCGCCCTGGGCTTCGGCCTGATGGGCCTGGACCGCTGGCTGCTCGCCCCCATGTTCCCCTTCATGATGAAGGACCTGGATCTGTCCTACCAGGACCTCGGCCTGCTCATCGGGGTGCTGGGCCTGGCCTGGGGCGTGTTCTCCATCACCATGGGCCGGGTCTCGGACCGCGTCGGCCGACGCAAGGTCCTGATCCCTGCCGCCATCGCGTTCTCCTGCCTGTCCGGATTGTCGGGGCTGGCCACGGGCCTGATCAGCCTGATGCTGATCCGCACGGTCATGGGCGTCGCCGAGGGCTCCTTCTGCCCCACCAGCGTGGCCGCGGCCGGCGAGGCCTCGCATCCGCGGCGCCGCGGCCTGAACCAGGGACTGCAGCAGAGCGCCTTTCCGCTGTTCGGACTGGGGCTCGCACCCATCATCGCCACCCAGCTGATGGACGTACTGCCCTCCTGGCACTATGTGTTCTTCCTGTCGGCGGTGCCTGGCCTGATCCTCGCCTGGTTCATGTACAAGGTCATCCGCGAACCCGGCACCGGTGTCCAGGGCGGGCTGCCCGCCGCGCCGGCTGCCGGGGCCACGCTGTCCTGGAAGGAACTGCTGCGCCGGCGCAACCTGCTGCTCGCGGTCGCCTCCATCCTGTGCGCGATGACCGGCATCTTCGTGGTCGGCGCCATGGTGCCCAACTACCTGACCGACTACCTCAAGCTGACACCGCAGCAAATGGGACTGGTGGTCTCGGCCATCGGCATCGGCGGGTTCTTCGGTGAATTCGGCGTGCCCGGCATCTCGGACTTCATCGGCCGCCGCGCCGCCGCCTTCCTGGCCTTCGTCGGCGCCGCGCTGGCCCTGTATGCCTTCATCCGCACCGATGCCTCGCCCTGGGCGCTGTTCGGGGTGCTGCTGGTGGTGTCGTTCTTCTGCTTCGGACTGCTGGCCCTGATGACCGGGCCCATCGCCACCGAGGCGGCGCCTCCCGGCATGGTGGCCTCGGCCATCGGCACGGTCAGCGGCCTGGGCGAGATCTTCGGCGGCGGGGTCGCGCCCGTGGTGGCCGGCTACATCGCCCAGCACCATGGCATCCAGTACACGCTGTACCTGGCGCTGGGCGGCATCGCGATCGGCCTCGCCGTGTCGCTGTTCCTGAAGGAGACGGCCCCGCGCAAGGTCGAGGCCGGCGTCCGGGCTCAGGCGTCGTAGTGGCCGGCCGTGGCGCGGTAGGCCGAGGCCGAACTGCCCAGGGCCTTCTTCAAGGCCCGGCCCATCGCGCCCGCCGACGCGAAGCCGCAGACGCTGGCGACGTACGAGACGGGCTGGCCCGTCGTCGCCAGCAGGTGGCGGGCCCGCTCCACCCGCATCGCGGTCAGGTGGCGGTATGGGGACACGCCCTGCGCGGCCTTGAAGCAGCGCAGGAAATGGTATCGGCTCAAGCCGCACAAGGCGGCCAGCTCGGCCAGGGAAATGTCCTCGGCCAGGTGTTCGTCCATGTAGCGGGTGACCTTGCGCAACGCCTGGGGACTCAGGCGCGGCGCCGTCGCGGCCGCCGGCTCCGCCCGCCACTTCTTGCCCAGTTCGTTCAACACCAGCGCGCCGAAGCTGTCGGACAGCAGGCGCGAGACCTGGCCGGCCCCCAGGTCCCGGACGAACGCTCCCAGGGCCGTGTAGACCAGCGGACTCACGAAGCCGCGCTGGGCCAGCGACCACATGCCATCCACCGGCCGCTCGCACCCCAGTTCCTCGAACATCTCCAGCGCAGCCTGCTGGTCGAACGTCAGCAGCGACACCCGGGCGGGCCCGTCCTTGACCCAGCGGAAAGCGGTGCCGGGCGGAATCAGGTGCAGCGGATTGACGAAATTGACGAAATGGTCGCGGTAGCCCCAGCCCAGGTCGAATCTGGCGGACCTCAGCCGGTACTCGTGCGAGACGAGCAGGAGCATGTGGGGCAGCGCCGGGCAGGACAACTCATGGGCATCGAAGCTGCAATGCACCACGCTGCCGGCCAGCCGGCCTCCGTAGTCGAACGACTGGTGCAGGCTGTAGGCGCCGGTATCCGTCAATACCTGGCGCAACCGGGCGGCGGTCGGGGAAGGGTCGGTGTTCACGGGATCTCCCGGAAGGCGGGAACGGCTCACCCCATATACTACCCGGCAGCCGGACTTATCCCCACCCGCTGTGAACAACCCTGGGGAAAGGCTGCGGACAAATCATCCGGCGCCAGCAACCATGCGGGTTTGCGGACCATGGCGCGAAAACGGGCAGCCACCGGCTAATCCGGGGTCGGTCCCTCGATCAGGCGCTTCTTGATGATCTTGCCGGCCGAATTGCGCTCGAACTCGTCGACGAAGCGGAAATGGCGCGGCACCTTGTAGGGCGCCAGCCGTTCCCTGCACCAGGCGGCCAGGGCCGCCGCGTCGCGATCGCCACGCATCATCACGAAGGCGGCCACTTCTTCGTCGAATTCCTTCGAGGGCAGGCCCACCACCGCCGCTTCCTGCACGTCGGGGTGCGTCATGAGGATGGACTCGATCTCCAGCGGATAGATGTTCACGCCGCCGCGGATGATCATGTCCTTGGCCCGGCCGCACAGGAACAGGTAGCCTTCTTCGTTCAGGTAGCCCAGATCGCCCGGGTAGAAGAAGCCGTCGCGGAAGGCCTCCCTGCTCGCCTCCTCGTCGCGGTGGAAACCCTGCGCCACCGTGGCGCCCTCGTAACGGATACGCCCGACTTCGCCGGGCGGCAATGAGTGGTCCTGTTCGTCGACGACCTGCAGGCGCACGCCGAACACCGGCCGGCCGACGGAGGCGGGCTGCGCCTCCAGTTCCTGGTTGGACAGCACGGTCACGCCGCCGCCCTCGGTGGAACTGTAGTACTCGATGAAATTGGGACAGACCTCGTTGCGGATGCGGCGCCGCTCCTCGGCCGTCAGCGGCGAGCCCGACGAGATCAGCGTGCGCAGGCCGCGCAGCGGCGCCACGTCGCGCGGCTCGGCCTGCAACACGCGCCGCAGCAGCGTGGGTACCAGGAAGGTGATCGTGGCGCCCGTGCGCGCCACCTCGGCGGCCAGTTCCTCGACCTTGTAGGGCGGCGGGCACAGCACCGTCGTGGCCCCCACGTACAGCGACGAGACCGAGAACGCGCGCCCGCCGCCGAAGTACAGCGGCGTGGCGTTGATGTAGGTCTCGCGGCTGCCGAACCCCAGGTCGGCGTAGTGCGTGAAGAAGCGGCTCATGAACTGCGCATGCGACAGCAGCGGCCCCTTGGGCCGTCCCGTGGTCCCCGACGACAGCGACAGGCAGAAGCCGCGGTCCTCCTCGGCGTAACGGTCGCGCACCACGACCTGCTCCGCGCGGGCCAGCCAGGCCTCGTCGGCCGCCACGCACAGGCCTGGCGCGAAGTCGTCTCCAGGCTCGACCAGCACGCAGCGCGCGCCGAAATGCCGCGCCACCCTGAGTTTCTCGCCGGCTTGCCAGCGGCAGTCCACCGGCAGGATCACCGCCCCGGCGCGCGCCACGGCGTAGAGCATGACCAGGTGCTCGGGCGTGTCCTTCAGCGCCACGCCCACCACGTCACCCGGCTGCACGCCCATCTCCAGCAACAGCGAAGCCCGTTGTCGCACCAGCAGGTCGAGCCGGCGATAGTCGATGACCCGATCGCGATGGATGATGGCGGGCTTGGTGGGCCGCTGGCTCGCGTGCAGGGTCAGCTGGTCCGCGATGTTCGGGCCGCGCATCGGCATTCCCGTGCTCATCGGTCCAGTCCGTAGACACGCAGCACGTTGCCGCGCAACAGCTTTTCCCGGGAGCCGGGCCGCAGGCCCAGGGCCTCGATCTCGTCCCGCGCGCGCTTGAAATCCAGGATGGGAAAATCGGTGCCGAACATCACCTTGTCCTGGCCGTAGCTGTCGATGTACTTCACGAAGGCCTCGGGCCAGTACCTGGGGCTGTGGGCGTCCGTGCCGATGTAGACGTTGGGATGCTTCCAGGCCATGGCGATCATCTCCTCGGTCCAGGGTATGCCCACATGTATCCCGATGATCTTGAGCTCCGGAAAATCGCAGGCCACCGCGTCCAGGCAGATGGGCCGGCCCACGCTGCGCAGCCGGTGCGAAGGGTCGTAGATCATGGACTGCCCCACCTGGAGCTGCACCGGCACGTCCAGTTCCGCGCACTTGGCGTAGAAGGGATACCACTTCGCGTGATCGGGCGCGAGCTCGAACCAATGGGGATAGAAATGCGCGCCGATGAAGCCGTATTCCCGCACGGCCTTCTCCAGCTCCCGCACGCCTCGCATGCCTTCCGTGGGGTCGAGTCCGGCCAGGCCGTGGAAGCGGTCGGGATGGCGATTGACCGCCTCGGCCACCGCCTCGTAGGGCACGTGGTAGCTGGCGCGATGCTGCCAGGGCCCTACCTTGGCGGCGATCAGGAAGGCCTGTTCGATGCCGGCGGCGTCCATGCGGCGCAGCATGTCCTCGTGCGACAACCCTTGCATGATGGCCGTATCGACGTTCATCTTGCCGCTGTAGAAGGCATCGCGCTTGGGCCGTTGCGCCAGCAGCTCGGGCGTCCAGATATTGACCACGGCGTCGATCGCCGGGATGTCGTAGCTGTGGGAGGTCATCTCGCTTCCTCGATTACGGCGTCAGGTTGGCGTTGGCGACCGCCTGCTTCCAGGCCGCCAGGTCCTGCTCGATCTTCCTGGCGAACTCGGCCGGGCCGGTCGGATGCGGGTCCAGGCCGCTGGCCAGCAGCCGGTTCCTGATGTCGGGCATCGCCATCGCTTCCTTCAGCGCATCGGCCAGGGCCTGCACCACGTCCCTGGGCGTGCCTGCGGGCGCCATCAGCCCGTACCAGACATTGAAGTCGAAGCCCGGCACGGTCTCGGACACGGCCGGCACGTCGGGCAACACCGACGAGCGCGACTGGGTGCTGACCGCGATCGCCTTGAGCTTGCCCGCGCGGATCAGTTCCAGCGCGCCGCCCAGGCTCACGAAGGCGGACTGGATCTGGCCGGACATGATGTCGACCTGGATCTGCGAAGACCCCCGGTAAGGCGCGTGGACCATCTGGATGCCGGCCATCTTGGCCAGCGTGGCGCCCGCCACGTGCGTGCTGCTTCCTATGCCCACCGACCCGTAGGTGATCTTGCCGGGATGCTTCTTCGCGTAGTCGATGAATTCGCGCATGTTCGAGGCCGGGAACGATGGCGCCACCACCAGCACCGTGGAGCCCGACACGATCTGGCCGATGGGCTGGAAGTCCTTGATCGAATCGTAGCTGGGCTTGTCGGGCAGCCAGGGACTGATGGCGATCGGCCCGACGTTGGCGAACAGCAGCGTATAGCCGTCGTTCCTGGACCGCGCCACGTAGCTGGTGCCTATGCTGCCGTTGGCGCCGCTGCGGTTCTCCAGCACGAAGGGCTGGCCAAACTTCTGCGAGAACTTTTCCAGCAGCGGCCGGATGATGGCGTCGGACGGGCCGCCGGGCGCCCAGGTGTTGACCATCATGACCGGGCGCGACGGATAGTCCTGCGCACGGACCGCGGCCGGCACGCCGGCCGCCAGCGCGGCGCACAGGATGGCCAGGTACTCACGAAGCTTGATGCGGGATCTCATTTCGCCTACCTCATCGTCTACGGGACTGCATCGCATGCCGGGCGGGCCATCCCGCCCGGATCAAACCGGTTTCAGGATCAGATTGCCGTGGTCGTCCGTCGTGGCCGAGAAGCCCGGCTCCAGCCATACGGTGGTATCGGGCTGCTCCAGGATGGCCGGCCCCTCGACTCGCGTGCCCACGGGCAGCTCCAGGCGCGCATGGCGCGGCACGTCCATCCACGCGCCGTTCACGTGCACACGTTGCGTGTCGGCCGGCCTGGGCCGCGCATCGGCCGGAGGTGCCAGCAGGCGCAGGTCGAATTTGGGCCGCACGCCGATCCGCGCGTAGCGCAGGTTCATGATGCGCACGGCAATGCCCGGCAACAGCCGCCCGAACTCGGCGCGATACGCGGCCTCGAACGCGGCGGCCACGGCCCCGGCGTGCAGGTGGTCGGCCTGGACCGGCACCATCACGGTATGGGTCTGGCCCTGGTAGAGCATGTCCAGGAAGAGTTCCTCGCGCACCGAGGCGATGGCCACGCCGGCCGAGGCCAGGTGCACGTCGCAGCGCTCGCGGAACTCCCCGACCAGCGCGCGCAGGGTCTCGAAATCCACCTCGTGCAGGCCGCGGTTGATGGTCCGCACCGCATCGTGGCGCAGGTCGGCCATCACGCAGCCCAGCGCCGAGGTCACGCCGGGATAGCGCGGCACGATGCCCGTCTCCACGCCCGTCTCGCGCATCATCGCGCACACGTGCAGCCCGCCTCCTCCGCCGAAGGGCATGTAGGCGAACCGGCGCGGGTCGTGTCCCTTCTCGATGGACACCAGGCGCAAGGCGCCCGCCATCTTGGCATTGGCCACGGTCAGGATGGCCTCGGCCGCCTCCAGCACGTCCAGGCCCAGCGGCTCGGCGACGTGGGCGCGGATGGCGGCGCGCGCCAGTTCCGCGTCCAGCGTGCCCAGAAGGCCTCCGCCCAGCGGCCGCGCGGCGTCGATGCGGCCCAGCAGCAGGTTGGCGTCGGTGACCGTGGGATAGGGATTGCCGTGCCCGTAGCAGGCCGGCCCGGGCCGGCTGCCCGCCGACTCGGGTCCGACCTGCAGCATGCCGCCGGCATCCACCTTGGCGATCGACCCGCCGCCGGCGCCTATGGTCTCGATCTGTATCATGGGCGAGCGCACGACCATGCCGAAGGCGATGCTGGTCTGCTCGGCCAGCGCCACCCGCCCGTCCACCACCAGCGAGACGTCGAACGAGGTTCCGCCCATGTCCCCGGTCATCACGTCAGGATGGCCGGCCGCGCGCGCGATCGCGGCGCAGGCGATGACCCCCGCCGCGGGGCCCGACAGCGTCGTGCGCACGGGCAGCTCGCAGGCGGTCTGCCGCGACATCACTCCGCCGTTGCTTTGCACGATCATCAGTTGCCCGCCGAAGCCGCGTTCGCGCAGGTCGCCTTCCAGCCGCCGCAGGTAGCCGCCCACGACGGGTTGCAATGCCGCGTTGAGGCTGGCCGTGGAGACACGCTCGAACTCGCGGATCTCGGGCAGGACCTCGGCCGACGAGGTCACGCAGTCGTTGGGCCACAGTTCGCGCACGCGCGCCACCGCCGCCGCCTCGTTGGCCGGGTTGGCATAGGTGTTGATGAAGAAGACGCAGACCGCCTCGCAGCCCTGCGCCAGCAGTTCGCGCACGCAGGCCTCGACCTGGTCCAGGTCCACTTCGGTGTGGATGGAACCGTCGGCCAGCACGCGCTCGTCCACTTCCTTGCGCAGGTCGCGCGAGATGGGAGGCAGGTATTCTCCGCGCAGTCCCCAGGTATGCGGCCGGTCGCGCCGCCGCATCTCGAGCACGTCGGCGAAGCCGCGCGTGGTGATCAAACCCGTGCGCGCGGCCTTGCGCTCGAGCAGCGCATTGGTGCCCACGGTGGTGCCATGGATGATGGTGGCGATGCCGGCCGCGCCGCCGGCGGCATCGTCCAGCCGCGCGATGCCGTTCATGAAGCCGACCGCTTCCTCGCCTCGCGTGGAGGGGACCTTGACCACCGCCACCGACTGGTCCGCCTCGTCCAGCACGAACAGGTCGGTGAATGTTCCGCCCACGTCGACGCCGACGACCCGCTGCTGCCCGCTCACTGCCCACCCTCCGTCACATAGCCCATGGCCCGGTCGCGCTCCACGGCGGCGCCGCTGCGCCGCGCGGGATCGCCATAGCCGCCCCCGCCCGGGGTCTCCAGCCTGACCCTGTCCCCGCGCGAGAGCGGTATCCCCATCATCTTCGACACCATGGGCGGGGTCCGCCACTGGCCGTCCACGCAATAGCTGAACCGGTTCAACGCGCCGTCGCCGCCGCCCGCGATGCCTTTGGGCGCGGACTTGCCGCGCTCGCCGAAGATGAAAGCCTGCGCCGACTGCTCCAGCAGTTCGATCTCGTAGACCGCGCCCAGGCCGCCCCGGTGCGTGCCGGCCCCGCCCGAATCGGGCCGCAGCGACCACTGCGTGAAGCGCACCGGATACGCGGCCTCGATGATCTCCAGCGGCGGTATCGTGGCCGTGGAAATGGGCGCGTTGCCGTGGCTCAGGCCATCGCCGCCGGCATGGCCGCCGTGGCCGCCCCCGAAGAAGCTGAACATCACCCAGCGCTGGCCCCGGCGCCCTTCGTCGCTGCGCAGCCCCGCTATGGACAGCGCGTTGATCGTGCCGTAGGCCTGCGCCACGGCGCGCGCCGGATCGGCCTGCGCCGCCGCGCTGAAGACCACGTCTATCATGCGCAGGATGGTCTCGGTGTAGCCGCCGACCGGCCGCGGCCGCTGCGCCGTGATCAACAGGCCCTCGGGCATCACGAACTCGACCGCATCCAGCACGCCGGCATTGGCCGGCACGTCGGGAAAGAGGTGCTTGAGCGCGACATAGCACGCCGCTACCGCGGTGGCGCGCGAAATGTTGACCGCCCCCGCGCAGGGGCCCGAGGTGCGCGAGAAATCCAGCACCAGCCGCTCGCCTTCCACCGTCATGTCCAGCGCGACGCGCAGCATGTCGTCGCGGATGCCGTCGTTGTCCAGATAATCCTCGAATGCATAGCGGCCATCGGGCAGCGACGCGATGTGCGCCCGCATCAGCCTGCGCGCCCGTTCGCGCAGCGCGCCCATGGCGCCCGTCACCCGCGCCTCGCCATAGGCCGCGAACAGCTCGGCCAGGCGCCGCTCGCCCAGTTCCAGCGCCGCGAGCTGCCCGTTCAGGTCGCCCCACAGGCTGTCGGGCATGCGCGTATTGGCGCGCAGGATGGCCAGCACGTCGGGATTCACTTCCCCTTGCTGCACGATGCGCACCGGCGGGATCTGGACCGCCTCTTGCCAGCACTCGGTAGCCGCCGGGTTGTAGTTGCCGGGAACGTTGCCGCCCACGTCGTGCCAATGCGCGGCCGAGGCCAGGAAACAGACCAGCCGGCCTTCCAGGAAGAAGGGCTTGACCAGCTTGAAATCATTGGCGTGCGTGCCGCCTTCGTAGGGATCGTTGAACAGCCAGACCTCGCCTTCGCGCATGCCGCCCAGCGGCTGCGCCGCCTGGACCGCCGCCCGCACCGCGAACGCCATCGCCCCGACGAACACCGGCAGCCCCGATTTGCCCTGTACCAGGGTATCGCCGGTCGCACCGTCGTAGATCCCGTGGCAGGCATCGTGGGCCTCGGCAATGATGGGATTGAACGCACTGCGGTAGAGCGTGGCGTCCATCTCATCGGCGATCTGCTCCAGCCGGCCTTTCAGGACGGCCAGGGTGACTGGATCGAGCTTGGCCTCAGACATGCGCTGCCTCATGCATTCAGGATTCTCCACAAACTGTATGGATGATCTATTGTTCTGTCAATAGAACAATTAGATGGGCTAGTCATCGAGTTCGCCATGCATCGGCATGCAGTCTAGTTGCTCAGTCCCCGTACCGCTCGTACTTCACTCCATAGCGCGTCGGCCTCGGCGGCTTCCAGCGCAGCTTGCGCCAGGCCGAGGAATTTGCGTTTGACCCCTTCCCTGCCCAAGGGAGGCACATTGGTTCCCAATGGCGAGTAAGGTCCATGTTCCGATGGCGTGCCATATTCCATCATGCACAAGCCGGTGCGGCGTTGCCCGCCGGACAGCGTAAGCTCGACCCTGGCGGGGAGGAAACGGGGGTACAGCGCGCTATAGCCCTCATCGACATGAAGATGGATCTTGTCGTAGAGCGCGCAAACCGCCGGGTCAATGGCCGGGGCGCGGACATTGGACAAGTCGTAGCGTCCGTGGCGAAGCGCGCTGGCCACGGCCCAGACCACGCTCATCAGCCGGTCGTACAGCTCGTGCCGCGCGTTGGGCACCTTGCCGAAGCGCAACGCCACCGGATAGGTATGAAGGTCGACGCGGACGATATCCTCGGCGGCCAACGGCCCCTCGCGCCAAATGGCTTCGATGGCGTCGATGGCCGGCTGGGCGTGGCGGCATGCCGGTATGGCCTTGAAGTAGACGCCGTCGAGCATCTCCCCTCGCCAAGTCTCGGGTGGGCAATCGAACCCGCGGCTATGCAGCACTGCCAGCACTCCGGGGTCGTCGCCATCGTCGAAAATGCGTTCGCCGGCGCACAGCCCCGCCTGCGCCATCCGCACGGCTTCGAGCGCACAGCGGGCGGCCAAGCCTCCATGCAAGGGCACGGCCGAACCGTGTCCGGTCAGCCCGCGCAAGGCGGCCGCGGGAAACGAGAACGCCGCGTTGCTCAACGCCCGGACCAGCGTCGCTTCGTCCAACTCGAGCAAGCGGCCCAGCGCCGCCGCGGCGCCGATGGCGCCGGTGCAGGAAGTCGGTGCCAGCCCGGCCAGGGTCAAGGCAGGGTGCGCGCTGGCTGCCAGCCGATTGGCCACTTCATAGCCGACGGCGATCGCCGTGTGGACGGCTTCCATCGACCGTCCTTCGCGCATGCACCAGACCGCGGGAATGATGCTGTTGCTGGGATGGTTTCCGCCGTTGCCGAAACCATCGTGCAGCTGCAGCAGCGAGCCCAGCGCGCCCATCGCAATGGCCGCCGATTCCGCGCTCAGTCCAGCCGGTGCTCCCGGGATCCTTACCGGGCCGGGCTGAGCCAGCACGAAAGCCGTCGAGGCCTCGGGCAGCACCGACCCTGCCAGCATGCAGCCCAGAAAGTCGGCCAGGATCAGCGACACTTTTTCCTGCCTGGCTGGCGAGAGATCGTCCCGCCGCAAGCCTAGGGCGAATGACGCAAGACGCCTCGCAATGGAAGGATGGGATCCGTGGTCTGCCGGCATCGCGCTTTCCTTACTTCAAAAGCGCCCGCGCAATCAGCATGCGCTGGATTTCGGAAGCGCCCTCGCCTATGCGATAGTGGCGCACATCGCGATAAAAGCGTTCGACCGGCACGCCGCGGATCAACCCCGAACCGCCAAGAATCTGCACCGCACGATCGGCGACCCGACCGACCATTTCGGAACAGAAAAGCTTGACCATGCTCGGGGCCGTACCGGCGTCTTCGCCGGCGTCGATACGCCGCATGGTGTCGTAGGCCAGTGACCTGGCCAATGCCAGCTCGGTGGCCGAATCGGCCAGCATCCATTGGATAGCCTGGCGCTGCGCCAGCGGCTGGCCGAACGTCACGCGCGTCTTCGCGTATTCGATGGCATCCTCCAGCAGGCGGTCGGCAGTCCCTATGCATGCTGCCGAGACCCCCATGCGGCCGCTGGCCAGCGACTCCATCGCGATCCCGAACCCGCCGCCGACCTGTCCCAGCACGGCTTCGTCGGGAACCCGGCAATCCTCGAACCGGATCTCGGCCAATTCAATGGGATCCGAGCCGATGGTTTTGTCGATGCGGTCGATATGCATGCCGGGCGTTCCGCGGTCGACCAGGAAGGCCGTGATGCCGCCGCGCGCGCGCTTGGACGGATCGGTCACGGCGAGCACCATGAGGACTTGTGCGCGATGTGCCGCGCTGATGAACTGCTTCACGCCCTGGATCATCCAGCCGCCCGCCACCTTCTGCGCCGTGGTTCGCAGGGCGGCCGCATCGGATCCGGCGTCCGGCTCGGTCAGCGCGAAGCTGGCCAGCCATTCGCCCTTGGCCAGCTTGGCCACGTATTTTTCCCGCTGCGCCGGAGTGCCATGCCGGGCGATGGCAATCGGGGTCAGGCCGCTGGTGCAATCCAGCATGACGGTGAAGATCCGGTGCGAGCGTGCCACCTCTTCCATGACCAGGCAATACGTCGACAGGTCGAAGTCTCCGCCGCCATGTTCGGCCGGCAGCCGCATGCCCAGGTAGCCCTGCCCCCGCATCTGGTCCAACGCGGCTGGCGGTACGACGCCTTCGCGGTCGATCTGGCGGGCGAGCGGCTCCAGGCGTTCCGTGACGAAGCGGCGGATGGCCGGCCGCATTTCGGCCAACTCGGGCGTGCAGTCTTGCTTCATGGACTTTATCAATTCATTGTATGAATATACAATTCGTTTTATGAATTTATTCTGCGCGTCGCCCGAGCGCGGTGTCAAGGGCGTTCCATGAAAGAAGAAGATCCACTGTTCGTCACGGCCTTGGCGCGCGGCCTGCAAGTGCTGCGCTGCTTTACCCCTGGCCACCCGGAACTGGGCACGACCGAAATCGCCAAGCTCACCGGCCTGCCGCAGCCGACGGCCTGGCGGCTGTGCAAGACACTGGTTAGGCTCGGCTACCTGGTTCCCACCGCCAACGACAAGCTGCGTATCGGCGCCGCGGCCTTGTTGCTCGGCTATTCCGTCGTGGCGCAAACCGACATCAACCAGTACGCGGCGCCGCTGATGAAAGCAGTGGCGGATGAACTGGGAACCACGGTGCTGCTGGGCGAACGCCACGAGTCGAAAATGGTGGTCATCCAACGCAGCGAACCCGCGACCGCGCGGCGGGTGATGCTGCATATCGGGTCCACCGTGGGTCTGACCGATTCCTCGCTTGGTCTGGCCTACCTGGCAGCCCTCGACGTCGGGGAGCGCCGACAGGTCATCGGCACGCTACAAACCCGCGGCGAATGGGACCCGGCACGCGACCCGGGCCGGCTGGAAGCCGCCCTGGCCGACTATGCGAGCCACGGCGCGGTCTTCATGCGCTATCCGCAAGAAAACTTCAACGCCATCGGGGTACCGGTGCAGCCGGCCGATCGCAACCGCACGCTGGTACTGACCTGCGGGGCCTCCAGCGCGCTGTTCACCGACGACTACCTGGTATCCACCGTCGCTCCGGCGCTGAACCGGCTGGCGGCCGATATCGCGCCCCTGCTGATGGCCCGCAAGTAGCGCGGCTGCCCCTTCCCGTCCATCCGCCGGTTTCCGGATTCGGACATCCGGCCGACCTGCTTTGCCGAATTCGGATTGTCCCGGCTCCGGCGCGCCCTCCACAATGTCACCAAGTGTCACCAACCGGCCCGGGACACTTGGTCCTGGCGCGCCATCTCCAATCCATACAGGGAGCCACTATGCGCAAATCACCGCTCGCCCTTTCCATTGCCGCGCTCGCTTTCGGCTTTGCCGGCATGGCGCATGCCGCCGACCCGATCAAGGTCGGCCTCGCTCTCGACCTGTCGGGGCCCTTCGCAACAGCCGGGGCAGAAGCGCGCGATGGTTTCGATCTTGCCATCGAAAAGCTGGGCAGCAAACTGGGCGGGCAGCCGGCCCAGTTCCTCAAGAACGACTTCGCCGGCAGCCCGGACCAGGTCATCCAGTTGGTCAAGCGCTACGTCGACCGCGACAAGATCGACTTTTTCACCGGCCCCATCGCCTCCAACTCCGCCCTGGCGGCCGGCCCTGCGCTGTTCGCCGCCAAGGTGCCCTTCCTGTCCAGCAACCCCGGTCCGAGCCAATATGCCGGCAAGCAATGCAATCCGTACTTCTTCGGCCTGTACCAGAACGACACCTACGATGAGACGGCCGGCATCCTGGCAAACACCAAGGGCTACAAGAAAGTCGTGATTATTGCGCCCAACTATCCCGCGGGCAAAGACCACCTGGGCGGCTTCAAGCGCTTCTACAAAGGCGAGATCCAGAACGAGGTCTACACCAAGGTCGGGCAGATCGACTATGCCGCCGAAATCGCCCAGATCCGGTCCTCCAAGCCCGACGCGGTCTACGTCTTCCTTCCCGGCGGCATGGGGATCAATTTCATCAAGCAGTATGTGGCGGGCGGGCTGAAAGACACGCCGCTGCTGATCTCGGGCTCAGGCGCCGATGAAGACGTGATTCGCGCCGTAGGCGAAAGCATGCTGGGTACGACCAACACCGCCCATTGGGCCCATGACCTGAAAGTGCCGGCCAACGTCGAGTTCGTTGCCGCGTACAAGAAGAAATATGGGCACTTCCCGTCGGTCTATGCGGCCCAGGCCTATGACACCATCATGGCCATGGACGCCGCCGTGCGCGACGTCGGCGGCAACCTCAAGGACAAAGCGGCGCTGCTCAAGGCGCTCAAGGCCGCCAACTTCGAGACGCTGCGTGGACGCGTCAACTACGGTCCCAACAACTTCCCGGTGCAGGCGTTCTATCAGCGCACCATCGTCAAGCTGCCGGACGGAACCATCACCAACAAGCTCGACGGCATAGTGGTGGAAAAGCACCAGGACGCCCACGTGCAGGACTGCAAGATGGCGTCCTGATAGCGAACGGGCCAGGCAGCCCCGCCGCCCGGCCCATCGACTCAGCTGTGGCCCGCAGCGCCGGTACGCCGCTGCGGCCGAACGGCTCAGTCCAGCCGCTCTATGACTTCCGCCGATTCGTAGACATCGCCAAAGTTCTGGATGAAGGTCTCCAGTGCTGCCCGGTGCTCTTCATCGGACAGCGCGGCGAGGCAATCCGGCACCATGACCGGAAAGAAGTCGAGCATCATGGCGTCACGACCGGTCGACTCGCAGCAGATATTGGTCTTGGTCCCGGCAATCAGCAGCGTCGTGATACCGGCGCTGCGCAGCACCCGCTCCAGCCCGGAAGACCCATGCGCCAGCGCACTGTACCGGTTCTTGCTCACGTGCACGTCGCCCTCCTCGACCTGCAGCTCGTGCCAGAGCGACTCGCGCGGCGCACGCGGCGCGTTCGCATCGATCGTGCGGGCGCGCACATCGGCCGCGACAAAATGGTCGTAGAACGATGACCAGTCCGACCCGTCGCCCACCTTCTGGTTGGCGTGCGTGACCCAGATGACCAAGCCTCCCTTGGCGCGTACGCCGGCCGCCAGCCGATTGATGTTGCCGACGATGGAACGGGACTCCGGCACCTCGGCAGGGCTGCCCGGCGCCACGAAGGTGGGCTGCATGTCGATGACCACGAAGGCGGTCTTGCGGGCCGGCAGCCGGTCGTGCAGATGATAGCGGCCGCGGCGGGCGACGACCCGGTCGACGATGTGCTGCCGGATGGAAAAGGGATGCATGTTTCAAACTCCTAGGTAACGGGCCCACAGGCCGCGGTCGCCGTCGAGCTCCGCGGACGAGCCCTGCCAGACGACCTGGCCGCGTTCGAGAATAAAGTGATGGTCCGCCAATTCAATCAGCTTTTCGACGTACTTATCCACGACCAGAATGGTCTGGCCAGCCGCCTTGAGCAGATTCAGGCACCGCCAGATCTCGTCGCGGATCACCGGCGCCAGGCCCTCGGTCGCTTCGTCCAGGATGAGCAGGCGGGGGTTGGTCGATAGTGCCCGCCCGATCGCAAGCATTTGCTGCTCACCGCCGGACAGTTGGTTGCCCATGTTCTGCGCACGCTCGGCCAGGCGTGGAAAGAGTTCGCAGATCCGGTCCAGCGTCCAAGCATCGGACTGGCCGTTGCGATTGTCGGCAAAGGCGACCAAGTGCTCGCGGACGGTCAGATTGGGAAAACACTGGCGGCCTTCGGGCACGATGGCCATGCCCATCCGGGCAATGGCGTCGGCGCGCAGCTTGGCCGTGGATTGGCCGGCAAAGCGGATGTCGCCGTTGCGCAGGCCCAGTGCCCCGATCAGCGTCTTGATCGTGGTGCTCTTGCCCATGCCGTTGCGGCCCATCAGGGTGACGATCTGGCCGGGTTCGATGTCGAGGTCTATGCCGAACAGGATCTGGCTGGCGCCGTAGCCGGCCTGCAGGCCGCGCGCGGAAAGCAGCGGTTCGCGCTTCATGCGTGCACCTCCGTACCGAGATAAACGCTTTGCACCTCGGCATTGCCCTTGATGTCTGCGGCGGTGCCGGACGTGAGCACCCGGCCATAGACCAGCACGGAAATGCGGTCGGCAAGTTGGAAAACAGCGTTCATGTCGTGTTCAATGAGCAGGATGGCCATGTCCGTGCGCAGCAGCTGGATGAGCTCGACCATGCGGGCCGAATCTTCTGGCCCCATGCCGGCCATGGGTTCGTCCAGCAGCAGCAGCTTGGGATCGGCCGCCAGGGCCAGTGCCACGTCGAGCTTGCGCTGGGCACCGTGCGGCAGTGCGCCGGCGATGCGGTCGTATTCCTTATCCAGCCCCACTCTTACGGCCAGCTCATGGGCGCGGTCCTGCAGCGCCGCTTCGGCATTGCGCGGCGCCATGAAGCGGAAACTGGAACCGCTATGGGCCTGCGCAGCCAGCAGCAGATTGTCGCGCACGGTGGCGCCGGGGAAAATGCTGGTGACCTGGAAGCAGCGCGACAAGCCCTTGCGTACGCGCTGATAGGACGGCAGCGGCGTCAAGTCCACGCCATCCAGCTCCACGGTGCCCTCGTCAGGTTGAAGCAGTCCCGAAATCAGGTTCACCAGTGTCGACTTGCCGGCGCCGTTGGGACCGATCAAGGCATGCACCTCCTCGGCCTCCACTTCGATGCTGACATGGTCGGTAGCGGTCAGGCCGCCAAAACGCTTGACCAGGCGGCGGGCGGCGAACAGGCTCATGCCTCCTCCTTGCGACGGCCGTCGAAAATCGTAGCCAAGCCGCGCGGCTTCCAGAACACGGCCAGGATCAGCAACAGGCCCAGCGGCCAGTGCCAGAAATCGGTGTAGTTGCGCAGGGTTTCTTCCAGGATCAGCCATACGGCCGTGCCTACGACCGCTCCCCAGCGATGGCCGACACCGCCCAGCACCAGGATAACCATGACGGTCGCCGATTGCGTCCAGTGGATCATCGAAGGGCTCACGAAACTGTTGTGGGTGGCCAGAAGCGCGCCCGAGAGGCCCGCCACGGCGCCCGCGATGACGAAGGCAGCCAGGCGGATCCTGTAGACCGGATAGCCCATGGCCAGCATGCGGGTTTCATTGTCCCGGCACCCGATCAGCGCCTTGCCGAAGCGGGAATGGGAGATGCGTGCTAGTACCGCCAGCAGCGCCACGGTCAATGCCAGCACCACCCAGTACAACGTGGCTTCATCGTTACTGTCCAGGCCCAGCCCCAGCTCCGGACGCATGGGAATCGAGTAGCCGTCATCCCCGCCATAGGCGCTGAGCGACACCGTGACGTAGTAGATCATTTGCGCAAATGCCAGCGTGATCATGATGAAGTACGTCCCCCGCGTGCGCAGCGAAATCACGCCGACGACAAGCGAGGCAATCGCCGCGCCCAGCGTTGCCACTCCCCACAGGACCCAGGCCGACTCGACCCCGGAGTCGGTCAGCACCACCAGCGTGTAGGCGCCCACGCCGACGAAACCGGCCTGCCCCAATGCGACCAGGCCGCCATATCCCAGTACGAAGTTGAGCGACGCGACCGACAGGACGATGATGAAGAGACGGCGCATGAAGCTGACGTAGTACTCCGAGCCAAGCACCGGGCTCAGGAAGGGAAAGGCGGCGAGCACCGCCAGCAGCACCCATGGCGCCCACCGTCCCAGCGGGCTGCCGGCGCTCGCGGCACCGGGTAGCGCCGCGGGTTTCACGATAGCTTGCAGATTCATGGATTCAGCCTCGGGCCGGGAACAGCCCGGCCGGTTTGAATACCAGCACCGATGCCATCAAGGCATAGATGGCAATGCTGGTCAGGGTCGCGCCCAGGTCCGTGGCCACGGCCGCGGGCAGCATCGCCTTGAGCGCGGTCGGAAGGTAGGCCTTGCCGTAGGTTTCCACCATGCCGACCATCAGGCTGGCAATGAAGACCCCACGGATGGACCCGACGCCGCCGATAACGATGACGACCATGGCCGGGATCATGATGCTCTCGCCCATGCCGACCTCCACGGCGGCGATGGGCCCCATCAACGCCCCTGCCAGCGCCGCCAATGCGGCGCCAAGCAGGAAAATCCACGTGAAGACCCGGCTGACATTGATACCCATGAATTCGGCCATGCGCCGGTTGGAGGCACCGGCCCGCACCAGCATCCCGACGCGGGTGTGATTGACCAGCACATAAAGGCCCGCCGCCACCGCAAGGCCGGCCAGCAGCAGCACCAGGCGATAGGTCGGGTACGGGAGACCGTCGATCAGCTCGATCGGCGCCGCCAGGGCCGCCGGCGTCGGCGCCATGAGCGGCGCCACGCCCCAAATCGCGCGCACTGTGTCGTCGGCGATCAGGATGACGCCGAACGTGGCAATGACGTGCGTCAGATGGTCCTTGCCGTACAGTTTCTTGAACAGCACGATTTCCAGCAGGCAGGCGAACAACAGCGTAGCGACGATCCCTGCCAGCACGGCGGCGAGAAACGAGCCGCTGTGCGTATGGACGGTGGCGGCGACGTAGCCGCCCACCATGTACATGGACCCGTGCGCAAGGTTCAGAGTATCCATGATGCCGAAGACCAACGTCAGCCCGGCTGCGATCAGGAACAGCATGAGACCGTAGCCCATGCCGTTCATGGTTTGTTCAATGAAATAAATCATGGGAAGGAACTCCATCGCCGGGAAGCATGCCTCCGGACGCCATCAGATGGCCTTGCATTGACCGTGGAACGAGTCCTGGTACTTTTCGAGCAGGACGCCCTCCGTCTTGTTCGTGAGCTTGCCGCTCTCGTCGCGAACGACCTGCCGGGTATAGAAGTTCATGATGGGGTGGTTGTTGCCGTTGTATGAGAAGTCGCCCCGTACCGACTCGAACTTGGCCGTGCGCAAGGCCTTGGCCACCGCCGCACGGTCGCCCAACTTGCCGTTCAAGGCCCGCACCGCAGCGTCGATGTTCATCACCACATCGTAGGCATGAGCTGCGTACAGCGTGGGATTGCGGCCGTAGGCCTTGCGGAACTCTTGCACGAATTTCTTATTGGCCGGATTGTCCAGGTCATAGGCGTACGGGGCGGAGTTGTAGAGCCCCAGCATGGGTTCGCCCACCGCGACAATCATGTCTTCGTCGGCCGATACGCCAGCCGTGACCATCTTGATGTCGTCGGCCAGGCCCGCAGCGACGAACTGCTTGATGAAGTTGATCCCCATCGCTCCCGGAAGCAGGAAATACACACCTTGGGGCTTGGCCGCGCGCAATTGCGCAATTTCGGCCGAATAGTCGATCTGCCCGACCTTGGTATAGATTTCGGCCACGATCTCGCCCTCGTAACGGCGCTTGAAACCCGTCAAGGCATCCTTGCCTGCCGGGTAGTTCGGCGCGATCGCCACGACTTTCTTGAAACCCCGCTGGTTGGCCAGCACGCCGCCGGGTTCGTGCATCATCTGGTTCTCGTACGAGGTGCCGAGATAGAACGGCGAGCACTTCTCCCCTGCCAGCAGGCTGGGGCCGGCATTATTCGACAGGTAAGGCACCTTGGCGGCGATCAGCGTCGGCGCGACGGCCAGTGCCACATTCGAACCGATGGGGCCGGTGAAGAAGTCGATCTTGTCGCGTTGTATCCACCGATTGGCGAGCTGGCGCGCCTGGTCAGGGTTGCCAGCCATGTCGGTCTGCAGGAACTCGGCAGGAAAACCGCCCAACTTGTTGCCCAGCATCTTGATAGCCAGGTTGAACGCGTCCTTGGCCTCGGCTCCGTTGGCGGCGAACGGACCCGACATATCGAGGGCCATGCCGACTTTGATGGGTTCGGCCGCATGCGCACCTCCCCACAGGCTCAAACATAGGGCGGCACAAGGCGCAACGGCAAAAGAACGGAATGACACAGCATTACTCCATAGTGAATCTTTGATCAAACCTTGCTGTCCGCCTTGGACAGGAAAGCGTCGGCGTAGTAGTTATCGGCCGGCAGCCGGCACGCCTGCACGAAATCGGCGCGCGCTGCCTCGACCATCTGGGGCGCGCCGCATGCGTAGACCTCGTGGCCCGACAGATCGGGAAAGTCTTCCATCACCGCGCGGTGCACGAACCCCGTGCGCCCCATCCAGCCGTCCTCTGGCGCCAGGTCGGACAACACCGGCACGTAGGTCAGCCACGAATATTGCTCGGCCCAGCGGCGGCACAGCGTATCCATGTACAGGTCGGACCGCCGCCGCCCGCCCCAGTAGAGATGCATCGCACGCGGCCGGAACAGGGCCGCATTGGCAGCCACCATGGCCTTGATGGGTGCAAAACCCGTGCCACTGGCCAGCAGGATCGCCGGCATGCCGAATTCGCTCAGGGTGAAGCTGCCCGCCGGCCCTTCTATGCGCAGCGTGTCGCCGCTGGCCAGCCCGCCGAAAACGCGGTCCGTGAACAGCCCGCCGGGCATATGGCGGATATGCAGTTCCAGCCCTGCCTCCCCGGGCAGCGATGCCATCGAATAGCTGCGCCGTTCGCCGTTTTCCAGCAGAACGTCCAAGTATTGGCCGGGGCGGTAGTCCAGCAACGGCTCGGTGGCCAGCGAAATCACCGCCACATCGGCCGCCGGCCGCTCGATGCCGGTGATGCGGGCCGACGCCTGCGTGACCGCCGGCCGCTCCTCGGCCCACGCGCAGCCGGTGGACACCTGCACCCGTCCGGCCACCACGCGCACCGGAAACGTGCGCACTGGTTCGGTCAACGGCGCACAGCGCACCGCGCCGCTGCGGATATCGAACAGGCCCTGATGAAGAGGACACTCCACGCAGCCGTCCTCGACATAACCGTCGGACAACAGCGCGTTGCCATGCGTGCACAAATCGCGCAGGGCGAATAACTCATCCCCCAAGCGGAACATCGCGATGGCGACGCCGCCTGCCTGCACCGGCGTGCCGGCATCTTCGGGAAACTGGTCGGGTGTGCCGACGTCGTGCCAATCGCTCATGGTCATCGGCACTCAGATAGGCGTCGCCAGCAGCGTCTGTACCCGCAAGGTGTCGTACACCACCTTCTTGCTGCGATAGCGCCACTGGCCTTCGTGCTTGACCACCTCGTCGATGTACATGCCGGCTTGGTAGACCACCGTATCCCCTGCCGTGCCGGTGGATACGACCACGTAGTTCGAATGCGTCGTCACGACATCGTCTTCGATGCCCTTGATCACCAGCCCGGAGGTGGCGTGCCGGTAGGTGTGCGCCTCGTAGATGTTGGCGTTGCGCAACGACACCACCCGGTCCCGCATCATGCGCGCATTGCGGCAATAGATGACCGGCACCGGCAGGCCCTGGTCGTAGTTTTCCTTGGGAATGATCTCGTAGTGCCCTTCTTCGAGGAAGAAGGCGGGCCACGCCTCGAGCTCGTTGGCGTCGAGGGCGGCGACATACCGGTGCTGGAGCTCCAGCAATTCCATCCAGAGTTGCAGGTTGTTTTCCATGATCAGTAGCCCATGAGCTTTTGATAGCCGGTCCAGAAACGCCGGATCAGGTTTTCGGTAATGACGGTGTCGGTCTGGTCGGGCGCCGACCGGGCCATCGCGATGTATGAGTGCTTGTCGCCATCGCGCACCGTTCCCTGCTGCACCAGCTCGGTGGCCTCGGTGTCCTCCATCGAGATGTAGCCCGCCGGCCCCACCAGGTTGGCCTGCAGGATGCGCAGCTCATGCAGCTCGGGGGTATCGTCCTCGTAGCCGAAGAAATGGAAGATCAGTTCAAAATGGTCCGGCCCCTTGGGCAGCAGTTGCCGTGCCACCAGGGTGTTATGGATCTGCTGGATGACCAGTTGGGGGAAGATCGGCTGGATCTGGTTGGTCGTCATCTCGTCGTATTCCTGGATCTGGCCGAGCAGTTCCGGATCCTCGAGGGCGAAGCCGCCGTCCATGGAGCGGATGTTCTGGGCTGCATACGCCGCCGCCGTGTCCGATCCGTCTTCAGGCTTGGTGACGGTGATGATGCTGTGCAGGCCGTGCTTGCTGTCCGGGATCGAGCGAGCCTTCATTCCCACCCGGAAAATGTTGAAGGTAGTATGGAACAAGTGCAGCAGGCTGGCGTGGTAGGGATCCTTGACGTTCTCCAGATACAGCTTCCAGTTCGAGTTCGAGTACTGGCGGGTACATCCCAGGAACGCGATGGGTTTGTGGAAGATGCGGTCGATCCACGGGCGCATTTCATCGCCCAGGTATTCCGGCAGCGGCGGCGTCTCGTCGCTGAAAGTCGCGAACATCAGGCCCCGGTAGCTGTCGACTCGCAGCTTGCGCAGCCCATGTTCGGCGGGCTTGAAATCGGGCGGCATGCCCACCATGCCCTTCTGGCCGCGGCGGAACGGCACGCCCAGCAGGTCGCCGTTGGCCGCGAAACTCCATTGGTGATAGACACAGGCATGCGAGTCGGCATTACCTTTCTTTTCGCGCACGACCATCGCGCCGCGGTGGGCGCACTGGTTCACCCAACAGGCCAGCCCCTCGGCCGTGCGCGTCACCACCACCGGCGTATCGCCGACAAAGGTGCTCTTGAAGTCGTTGACGTTGGGGATCTCGCATTCGAGCCCCAGGAAATTCCACGTGGGGCCGCGGTAGATACGCTCCTGCTCGCGTTCGTAGACTTCCTGCGAGCTGAAGACACTATAGGGGACCTGCGAACCGTCGGCTTGGGGAAAGACGACGCGGCGCTCGGCCTTCGCTTCGGAATGGTGGGCAAGTGTGGTCATGATGATCTCTCTGACTCGATCCTGAAATCAAGTCTATGGAGACCGGAAAAGCGTGGCTATCCGCTATGTGCAAGACAGGTTCGGAACCTTATCCGATTCCCGCAATCGTGCCGGCGGACAACCGCTGCACCGCAGCGGAGACCGACGCAGCGGTCTGATTGGGCAGTTCTCCGAAGCGCTCGCGATAATAGGCGGCGAAGCGGCCGAGATGCCCAAAGCCGTGCTCCAGAGCCGCGCTCGTCACGTTCACGCCCGGCTTGCTGAGCAAATGGGCGCGGACCGCATCGAGGCGCCGGTTGCGCAGCAGTTCCATCGGCGTACAACCCCGGTAGCGGCGGCACAGAAGATTGAGGGTGCGCACGCTGACGCCGATCACGCGGGCCAGGTCGAATGTCGAGACGGGAGCGCACAGCTTGGTGTGGATATAGGCATCGAGTGCCTCCATCCGCCTGACCGACTCCGGCGACGACAACGCCTCCGGTTCGGGATGCCGCATCTGCGACGGCGCGCCCCCCTGAGGACAGGACAAAAGGAACAGCGCGACATTGCGCTCGAAATGCTGCAGCCAGGCCTGCGCGACCTCGTTGCCCGGCGCGCGGTCGGCGCTGGTCAGCAGCGACTGCACCAGCAGGTCCCATTGGGCCACGGCGGCCTCCGGCAACAGGAGGACCGGCTCCAGGCCCGCCGCGCCGCCTTGTCCATGCCGCACTTCCTCCAACAAAGCCTTGGGCACCTTGATGATTAATTGCTCTGCGCCCTTCTGCCACCGCATGCGTATGTTCTTCCTTGGTGCGATCAAGGCGCTGCGTCCCGGCCCGACGCACACTTTCCGCCCATCGGCCTCGACTTCCATCACGCCGCGCAAGGACATATGGACCAAGGAAAAATCCTGGAATACGGCGGGCATGACCTCCACTTCGGCGCCGTAGCGCAAGGCCATGATTTGCAGGTCGTTGACGCCGGCCTTGAACAAGGCCGTATCGGCCGGCCCCCGGCTCCAGCGCAGGTCGTGGTCGGACAGCGCGCTGGCGACCTGGTGATGCGATTCTGCCTGCGTATCCGAGCGGAAGACGCAGCGGCGATACAGGCGGGAAAGGTCCAAAGGACGGCTAGGCGTCGAAGCGTTCATGGCAATCTCGCGCCGGCCCGCGAGTGCCGGCACCACGGAAAACATTACCGTGGAAGGCAAGAAACGTACCAGAGGCCAGGTGCCGCCTGCCAGAGATCAGGCCACGGCGCCCCACAAGTCGTGATCGTCGGACTGTGTGATGCGCACGGAAATGATGTCCCCGACCTTGTAGCGTTTCCAGGGCTTGTCGACCGGCGCCACGTAGACCTTGCCGTCGATGTCGGGCGCATCGCCCATGGAACGGGCGACGCCGCCCTCGGGGCCCACCTCGTCGACGATGCACTTGATGACCTTGCCGATCCGGCGCGCCAGGCGCTTGCGGGAAACGGCCTCCTGGACCTGCATGAAGCGGGCCTGGCGTTCCTGCCGGACTTCGTCGGGCACGGGATCGGGCAGCTCGTTGGCGGCCGCGCCCTCGACCGGTGAATAGGCGAAACAGCCCACGCGGTCCAGCTCGGCCTCGCGCAGGAAGTCCAGCATTTCCTCGAACTCGGCCTCGGTCTCGCCGGGGAAGCCGGCGATGAAGGTGCTGCGTATCGTCAGGTCCGGACAGACCGCGCGCCAGGCCCGGATGCGGTCGAGGTTGCGTTCGGACGAAGCCGGACGCTTCATCAGCTTCAGGATGCGCTGGCTGGCATGCTGGAACGGCACGTCCAGGTACGGCAGCACGCGACCGCCGTTCTCGTGGACTTCGTTCATCAGCGGCAGGACCTCGTCCACGTGCGGATAGGGATACACGTAGTGCAGGCGGATCCAGGCGCCCAGCCTGGACAGCTCGCGCACCAGTTCGGTCATGCGGGTGCGCACCGCCCGGCCGTCGACGAAGCCCGTGCGGTACTTCACGTCCACGCCGTAGGCGCTGGTGTCCTGCGAAATGACCAGGATTTCCTTGACGCCGGCCTTGACCAGGTTCTCGGCCTCGCGCATGACCTCGTGGATGGGCCGCGACACCAGGTCGCCGCGCATGGACGGGATGATGCAGAAGCTGCACCGGTGGTTGCAGCCCTCGGATATCTTCAGGTAGGCGTAGTGCTTGGGCGTCAGGCGCACGCCCTGCGGCGGCACCAGGTCGCTGAAGGGATCGTGGGGCTTGGGCAGGTGCAGGTGCACCGCCTGCATGACCTCGTGGGTGGCGTGCGGCCCGGTCACTGCCAGGACCTTGGGATGCATCTTCTGCACCACGCCTTCGCCATCGGCCTCCTTCTTGGCGCCCAGGCAGCCGGTCACGATGACCTTGCCGTTGGCCTGCAGGGCCTCGCCTATGGTGTCCAGGCTTTCCTTGACCGCGTCGTCGATGAAGCCACAGGTGTTGACGATGACCAGGTCCGCGTCCTCGTAGGTCTTGGACGTCTCGTAGCCTTCGGCACGCAGCTGGGTCAGGATCTGCTCGGAATCCGAGGCTGCCTTCGGACAGCCCAGGCTGGCGAAGGCCACGCGGGGAATGGCGGTGTTGGTCGGGGAATCGGACGAATGGATGGACATCGGGCGCACCGCGAGCGCGACTCGCGGCCGGAATTAGCGGAATGGGGGCATTTTACCGGGTTACTGCGCGCCCGCCCCCGCGCTACTTGCGCTCGTCGTCCTTGGACGCGGAGGTAAAGGGAAATGTGGTGAACATGGACCGGGTCTGGTTCTGCATCTGGTCCTGCATCTGCACGAACAGGTTCTTGCTCTGCTCGATGTAGTTGCTCATCATGCTCTGGATCATCGGCGTCTGGACGTTCATGAACTGCGCCCATGCCTCGGGGCCGAACTGGCCGCCGTACAGGCCCTTGGACTGCTCGCCCAGCTTGTTCTGGATCTCCATGAAGGCCTGGATGTTCTTCTCCAGGTACGAACCCATGATGCCCTGCATGGCATGGCCGTAGAAACGGATGATCTGGGCCAGCATGGTGGACGTGAACATGGGCGCGCCGGCGGTTTCCTCTTCCAGGATGATCTGCAGCAGGATGCTGCGGGTCAGGTCCTCGCCGGACTTGGCATCGACGACCTCGAACGTCTCGTTGTCCAGCACGAGCTGCTTGACGTCGGCCAAGGTGATGTAGGTGCTGGTCTGCGTATCGTATAACCGGCGATTGGGATATTTTTTTATCAACCGCAACGCGTTGCCGGCTCCGGCTTGCTGCGCCATGCTTGCCCCCAACTTAGATTTGTATGAAACCGGTGCGGTCCGCCGACCGCACCAGCCATCAAGTTTAGTCCAACCCGGCGTGGAACGCCTCGGGCCGGATCGGGGCTTACCCCATGTGCAGGCCGCCGTTCAGCGAGAAATCCGCGCCGGTGGCGAATCCCGCGTCGTCCGAAGCCAGCCAGGCCACGATGGAGCCGATCTCGTCCGGCGTGCCCAGGCGCTTCACCGGGATGGTGTCGACGATGCTCTGGAGCACGTCGGGGCGGATGGCACGCACCATGTCGGTACCGATGTAGCCGGGCGAAACCGTGTTGACCGTCACGCCCTTCGATGCGACTTCCTGCGCCAGCGCCATCGTGAAGCCGTGGATGCCGGCCTTGGCGGTCGAGTAGTTGGTCTGGCCGAACTGCCCTTTCTGGCCGTTGACCGAACTGATGTTGATGATGCGCCCCCACTTGCGCTCGGTCATGTCGCCGATGACCTGCTTGGTGACGTTGAACAGGCTGTTGAGGTTGGTGTCGATGACGGCGCGCCAGTCTTCCAGCGTCATCTTGCGGAAGAGGCCGTCGCGGGTGATGCCCGCGTTGTTGACCAGCACGTCGACCGGCCCGAACTCCTCTCGCACCTTGGCGAACGCGGCCACGGTCGATTCCCAGTCCGCCACGTTGCCCACGGAGGCGTGGAACGTATAACCGAGCGCCGATTGTTCGTTCAGCCACTGCTGAGAGTCGCGATTGGGCCCGCAGCCGGCGATGACGGTGAACCCGTCCTTGGCCAGCCGCTGGCAGATGACGGTGCCTATGCCGCCCATGCCGCCCGTCACGTACGCTATCTTTCCGCTCATGATGCCTCCTTATGAAACGGCGGAACCCACCGCCGCTTGACCCGCAGAATACGCATGTCTCTTGTCATGCCGCCCTGACCCGCACGTACTTGCCCGGCGCGGGTTCGATGACGGGATGGTCGGCGCTGCCCAGCGCGCCCGGCGCCTTGCCCTGGCGCCCTCCGTGCTCCTTGATCCAGGTTGCCCAGTCGTTCCACCAGCTGCCCGGCACTTCGCGCGCCTCGCCCATCCAGGCGGCGGCGTCGGCCGGCAGCTTGTCGTCCTCGCGCACCCAGTAGCTGCGCCGGTTGCGCGAAGCCGGATTGATGACCCCGGCGATATGGCCCGAGGCCCCCAGCACGAAACGCATCGGCCCGCGCAGGAGCGCGGTCGAGGCGTACGCCGAGGTCCAGGGCACGATGTGGTCCTCGCGAGAACCGTACACATAGGCCGGCATGTCGAGGGAACTCAGGTCGAGCCCCACGCCGCACGCGCGCACCTTGCCGGGCACCCGCAGGTTGTTCTCGAGATAGGTATTGCGCAGGTACCAGGCATAGAACGGTCCCGGCAGGTTGGTGCTGTCGGCGTTCCAGTACAGAAGGTCGAAGGCCGACGGCGCCTGCCCCTTCAGGTAGTTGTTGACGACGTAGTTCCAGACCAGGTCGTTCGGACGCAGGAAGGCGAAGGTGGTCGCCAGTTCGCGCGCCGCCAGCACGCCGCCCGCGGCGAACTGCTGTTCGCGCAGCAGCACCTGGGCTTCGTCGATGAAGACGTCCAGCACGCCGGTGTCGGCGAAATCCAGCAGCGTCGTGAGCAGCGTGAGCGAGGCCACCGGATCCTGGCCGCGTGCCTTCGCCACCGCCAGCGCCGACGACAGCAGCGTGCCGCCCACGCAGAATCCCAGCGCGTTGACCTGCGGCTGCCGCGAGATGGACGAGACGACGCCGATCGCCTCGAGCACGCCTTCCTGCAGGTAGGCATCCCAGTCCGCATGCTGCACGCCATCCGCGTCGACGGCCAGCGGGTTGCGCCACGACACCATGAAGACCTGCATGCCCTGTTCGAGCGCGAAACGCACGAAGGAATTGTGCGGCTGCAGGTCCAGGATGTAGAACTTGTTGATGCAGGGCGGCACGATCAGCAGCGGACGCGCGTAGGCCCGGGGCCCGAGAGGCTTGTACTGGATCAGTTGGAACAGCCGGTTCTCGAACACCACCGACCCCTCGGTGGTGGCAAGATTGCGCCCGACCTCGAACGACGATTCGTCCGTATGGGAAATGCGCCCCTTCTGCAGGTCCGACACCAGGTTGGCGATGCCCTGCTGCAGGCTTTCGCCGCCGGACTCGAGCAGGCGGCGCTGCGCGTCGGGGTTGAGCGCGAGGAAGTTCGAGGGCGACATGGCCTCGACCCATTGCATGGTGGCGAAGCGCAGCCGGTTCAGGACATGTTCGGGCGCCTGGACGCTGTCGGCCATCTTGAGCATGGTGCGCGCGGACAGCAGGTAGGCATGCGCCAGGAATGCATGCCCGGGGCTGGCGCTCCAGGCTTCACCGGCGAAGCGCTGATCGGTCAGTGGTTCGAGTTCGCCCGCGCCGGCGGCCCGCCAGAGATCGGCCCATTCCTGCGCGAACTCCTGCTGGATCTCCAGCAGCTTCTCGGGGGCCATGGCGTGCCCGCCCGACAGGATGCGACTCGAAGGCGCCGACGACCCAGGCATGTCGGCCTTCTGATTCAACATCTGCTGCCATGCTTCCAGCCACGCCAAGGGGTTCGTAGAATCCTGCCTGGACTGACTCACTAGAACACCTTGCTGATTCGATTACGCTAGATGCCATAGTGCATAGCGCGCCTGCGGCTGTCAAATCGCGCAAGACCCGCGCCAATGCCTGCGCGGCGCGCCGGTCGGACCGGCGTTTCACTCATATTTCATCTTCGCCGACCCATGCATTTTTCCTTCCTCGTCGCCATCGGCTGGCTTTACGTGACACTGCTGATGTCCCTGGCACAGCCCACGGTTCTGGCGGGTATCGCGACCCTGCTTTTCTACGGATTGCTGCCGGTCGCGATCCTGCTGTACATCTTCACCGCGCCCATGCGCAAGCGGCTGCGCCGTGCGCGCGAAGCGGCGCGCGACACCCCGGAAAACCCTGATCAAGAGAAACCCTGATGGCGCCGGCGACCAAGCGTCGCCCCGAGCGCCTGGCGGTCACGGAACGAGCCAGGCCAGCGTCGCGAAGCGTCCGGTGACGCCCTCCTTGCGGTAGGAGTAGAAGCGGTCGTTGCCGGCCACCGTGCAGAGATTGCTGCGCACGACCGTGGCCACGCCCGCGGCGCGCAGCCGCTGCTCGGCCAGGGCCGGCAGGTCGGCCAGCCACTTGGGGGCGCCCGCCGCGTCGTGGCCGCCGGTCGGGACGAAGGCGCCCGCAGGCGGTTCGGCCGCGCGCGCGAAAGCCGCCCGCACCTCGTCTCCGACCTCGAAGGCCAGGGGACCGATGGCCGGCCCTATCCACGCCCTCAGGCCTGCGTCCGGCGGCACGCCCATCGCCGCGACGGCATTCTCGAGCACGCCGCCCGCCAGTCCGCGCCAGCCGGCATGGGCCACAGCCAGGACGCCGGCCTCGGGCGCCGCGATCACGACAGGCAGGCAGTCGGCCGTCATGATGGCCAGCACCCGGCCCGGGACGCGCGTGACGGCGGCATCGGCCGGCGCGGGATCCGCTTCGTGGTCGGCGTCGGCCACCCGCGTGCCATGGACCTGGTCCAGCCACAGCGGATCGGACGGCAACAACGCGCGCAGGCGCGCGCGGTTTGCGGCCACCGCCCCGGGGGCGTCGCCCACGTGCGCGCCCAGGTTGAACGAAGCATACGGCGCCGCGCTGACGCCGCCGGCACGGGTGGTGGCGAAGATGCGCAGCCCGGGCCAGTCCGGGCCTTCCTGCACGAACGGCTGGGCGGCGGTCATGCGTCATCCCCCTCGTCCAGGTAGCCGTCCGCGTCCTCCTCGCCATCCTCCCAGGCGATGATGCGCACGACGGCCTGCATGTCGTCCGGCACCGGCGCATGGAAAACGCGGGGCCCGCCATGGACCGGATCGTCGAACTGCAGCCTGGCCGCGTGCAGCATCTGCCGCGCGGCGGGCGCCACCGCCTTGCCGCCGTACAGCGTGTCGGCCAGGAGCGGATGGCCGATGCTGGCCATGTGCACCCGTATCTGGTGCGTGCGGCCGGTCTCGAGGCGGCATTCGACCTCGGTCACCGGCATGCCGCCGGGCGCCCTGCCCAGGCGCAGGGGTTCGAAATGAGTGATGGCCGGCTTGGCGGCGATGGGCCGCTCCACGCTCATGCGCACCGGCACGCGCGGGTCCCGGCCGATGGGCCGATCGATGGTGCCGCCGCGCCGCACGTGGCCCGACACCAGCGCGAGATAGCGCCGCCCCACCGTGCGGGCCTGCAACTGCCGCACCAGCGAGGTTTGCGCCGTAATGGTGCGTGCCACGACCATCAGCCCCGAGGTATCCTTGTCCAGCCGGTGCACGATCCCGGCGCGCGGCACCTGGGCCAGTTCGGGATAGCGGTGCAGCAGGCCGTTGAGCAGCGTCCCGTGCCAGTTGCCCGCCCCCGGGTGCACGACCAGGCCGACGGGCTTGTCGACCACGATCCAGTCGGCGCTGTCGGCCACCACCGGAAAATCGATGGCTTCCGGCGTGAAGGCCAGCGACTCGGGCGCCGCTTCCTCCCAGACCGTGAGCTGGTCACCCGGCCCGACGACCTGCCGCACGGAGGCCGCCTTGCCGTTGACCAGCACGCCGCCGCGCTCGATCCAGCCCTGCAGGCGGCTGCGGGAATGCTCGGGCAGCAGCTGCGCCAGGACCTTGTCCAGGCGATCGGCCCGGGTGCCCGAAGGCAGGTCCAGCAAGCGCGGCTCGGCTTCCTGGCTTTCGATATCTTGGGACGGCAGCGAAGATGACATGTTTCTGGAGGGCCTGGCCGCGAAGCCCGAATATAATCACGGATAGTCTATTGGTGAGGGACACCACCATGCAGTTGAATTCCCTGGCAATGCAAGCGGCCTGCGGGCATCCGGCCCCGGCCCGGCGGCAGCGCCTCGTCGCGCGGCTGAGCCTGGCCCTGGCCTGCCTGCTGGCCTTTTTCATCCTGGCGGGCTGCGCCAATACCGGCAAGGAACCCGACCCCACGGTGGGCTGGACTGCCGAGAGATTGTACAAGGAGGCCAAGGACGAGATGGATACCGGCAACTGGACCCAGGCGGCCAAGTTGCTGGAGAAACTCGAATCGCGCTATCCCTTCGGCGTCTTCGCCCAGCAGGCGCAGATCGACATCGCCTACGTCTACTGGAAGGATGGCTCCAACGCCCAGGCGCTGGCCGCGATCGACCGCTTCGAGCGCCTGCACCCCAACCACCCCAGCCTGGACTACATGCTCTACCTGAAGGGCTTGATCAACTTCTACCAGGACAGCGCCTTCCTGGCCAGCCTGACGCGCCAGGACCCCAGCGAGCGCGACCCCAAGGGCGCGCGCGAATCGTTCGACGCCTTCAAGGCCCTGGTCGCGCGCTTCCCCGACAGCAAGTACGCGCCCGACGCCCGCCTGCGCCTGAACTATCTCGTCAACTCCATCGCGATGAACGAGGTCCACGTCGCCCGCCTGTATCTCGAGCGCGGCGCCTACGTGGCCGCCGTCAACCGCGCGCAGACCGCGGTGCGCGACTTCCAGGGTGCTCCCGCGGTCGAGGAAGCGCTCTACATCATGGTGCTGGCCTACGACAAGATGGGCATGACCGACCTGCGCGACGACGCCTCGCGCGTGCTGAGCATGAACTATCCCGACAGCAGCTTCGTCAAGAGCGGCTTCCAGAAAGACAGCGGTCCCTGGTGGAAGATCTGGTAGCGGCATCGCCTCCGTGGCCAGCGCCCTGCTGATCGACGATCACGCCATGTTCCGGGAGGGGCTGGCGCTTGCCCTGCGGCAAGCGGCCGGCCCCTCGCTGCATCTGCGCACCGCCGCCGGCGGCGCCGAGGCCCTGGCCTTGCTCAAGGACACCACGGCCGACATCGCGCTGATGGACTACTACCTGCCCGACATCGGCGGCACGGCGCTGGTGCGCCAGCTCCGGCGCGCGGGCGCCGGCCTGCGGGTCATGGTGCTGTCGGCCTCCGAGGACCACGAGGATGCCGAGGCGGCCCTGGCCGCGGGGGCCCACGGCTTCCTGCACAAGTCCGCCGACGTCGGGCAGTTGCTGGATGCCATGCAGCGCGTGCTGGCCGGTCAGGTCGTCCGGCCGCCGGAAAACCTTCCGGCATCGCTGGCCGTCCTGTCCGAGCAGCCCCCCGGCCGCCTGACGCCTCGCCAGACCGAGGTCCTGTGCCTGCTGTGCGAGGGGCTGCGCAACAGTGAAATCGCCGAACGCCTGGCCACGACCGAGAAGACCGTCAAGGCCCACATCTCGGCCATCTTCGCCGCGCTGGGCGTGGTCAACCGCACCCAGGCGGTGCTGGCCGCGCGCCGCGCCGGCCTGTTCGGCAAGCCCAGGTAGGCCGGGAATGGGCCCTAGCCCAGCATCCGTACCAGGACCTCCCGCAACTCGGCGGGCTCGACCGGCTTGTGCATCAGCGGCCAGGTGCGCGCCGCCGCTTCCGCCAGCCGCTGCGGATCGGTATCTCCGCTGATCAGCATGGCCGGGATGTTCTCGTCGTTGAACTCTTCGTGCAGCGCGTCGATCACCTCGATTCCCGTCTCGTGGTTGCGCAGCCGGTAGTCGCTGATGATCAGGTCCGGCCGCTCGTTGCGCCGGGCGGCGGCCTGGACGATCTCTTCGCCGCTGCCGCCGGCCACGACCCGGCACCCCCAGGCCTCCAGCAGCAGTTGTAGTCCCTGCCGGTTCTCGATGTCGTCGTCGACCACGAATACCAGCCGGCCCTTCAACGCTCCGGCGGAATGACCGGGCGGCGGCGCCTCCGGCTGGCCGGCATGCTGTTCGGCCATGCGGGGCACGGTAATGGCGAAGACGCTGCCGCGCCCCGGCCGCGAGCGCAGGCCCACGGCATGCCCCAGCAGCTTGGCCGTGCGCCGCACGATGGCCAGCCCCAGGCCCAGCCCCTTGCCCCGGTCGCGCTCGGGATTGTTCAACTGGTGGAACTCCCAGAACACCTTGTCCTGCTCGGCGGCCGGAATGCCCGCCCCGGTGTCCCAGACCTCAATGCGCCAGGCGCCCCGCCTGGGCCGGCACGCCAGCAGCACTCCGCCCCGCTGCGTGTTGCGGATGGCGTTGTCCACCAGGTTGCGCAGGATCCGGTCGAGCAGCGCCGGATCGGTATAGACCACCGCCCGCGTGGGCCGCACGCGCAGGACCAGCGACTTGGCATCGGCCTGGGGCGTGAATTCCAGCAGCAATTGGTCGAACAGCGCCGTCAGCGCGAAAGTCCGCCGGTTGACGCGCACCACGCCCGCATCCAGGCGCGAGATGTTCAGCAGCGCCTCGAACAGCGTTCCCAGCGCGGATGCGGCCCGCCCCACGCTGTCGACCAGGCGCCGGCTCTCGTCGGGCAAGGGCTGCTCCTTCAGCACGCCAATGAACAGGCTGAGCGCGTGAACCGGTTGGCGCAGGTCGTGGCTGGCGGCGGCCAGGAAGCGCGACTTGGCCAGGTCGCTGCGCTCGGCCGCCTCTTTCTCGCGTTGCAGGCTCTCGACCAGGGACAGGTTCTCGAAGCGCAGGCGCAGCGAGTCGATCTGCGTGCGCGACATGCGCTGCGCGAACACCAGGGTGACGGCCAGGTACAGCGCCGCCGCCAGCGCCAGCACCGTATGCATGGTGCCCGGAATGGTCAGGATGGCAATGAAAGGTAGCGAAAAATACGGCACCTGGAAGGCGTAGAGCAGCGGCAGGTCGATGCAATAGGCGTAGATCGCACCCGTGCCAAGCGTCAGCAGCGCGACGATCAGGAACATCTGGTGCGGCAGGTCCACGTGCAGCATCCAGTAGGCGAAGGGAATTCCCCACAGCAATCCGGCCACCCCGGTCGTGGCGATGGCGGTCCGGCGCCAGCGCGCCACGCCGCCCGCGTCGCCCGCGCCCCGCCGGTACCTCGACACGCCCCAGGCGCGGACCAGGGTCCAGGCTGCTTGCGCCAGGAACCAGGCCAGCATCTGCCAGGCGGGCACCGCCTCGCGCATCGCCGCCCACACCAGGCCGACCGTCAGCAGCGCCCCGCACAGCGAGAACGGCAGGTTGCGGCGCAGAATCGCCGCCTGTTCGGCCTGGAGCTGCTCGGCAAGGGGCGTGCTGGGTGCGGACATCGGGCTCGTGTTCCAGGAATTGGCACAACGCTATCACGGAGTGGATCGCCAGGCATTGGACCTTGGACCAATGCGCGCGGCAAGACCTTCCGCTACGCTGGCGGCCACGTTTCCCACCCGACAGGTATCGCCCATGCCCCCACGACTCCGCGCCCGGCTCCTGCGCGTGCTGTCGCTGCTATCCATCCTGGCCGTGGCCGCCTGCGGCGGAGGGGAAGAAGCCGCCGGGCCGGCGCCACCTGCGCCCGAGACCGGCCCGCGACTGGCCGTCGATTGCAGCGGGCCGCACTGCGGCGCCATCGACGCCCATCGCTATGCCGGCTCCGGCGTGGGCGTCTGGCAGTACACCAACGATACCGACGACCGCGTGGAAGTGTCCGTCCGGATCGACGGCATACCGGGCAAGGACGTCCATCTTTCCTACGTGAACCACTCGGACACGCGGCAGAAGCTGCCGCCGCTGGAGCTGTTCCTGCGCTCGCCCTACACCGGCACGGCCGCCCTGCTGCGCGCGGCGGCACCCGCTCCGGCCCGGGCGGGTCTTCCGCGGCCCCATGCGCCCTACGACCTGCGCGCCTTGCCCCGCCCGCGTGCGAAGACCGCCTCCGGCCCGGCCCTGGCCCGGATGGCGGCCTCCGCATCCCACCGGGTGGGCGACACCCGGGAATGGTGGGTGAACGATTTTTCCGGCGGTGACAACGCCAGGGCCCCGCGCCCGACCACGCTGCGCCGGCGCTCCAGCCTCGACGGCGCCGATCGCCGGGCGCTGAACATCTGGGTGGAGGACGCGGTCACGGCTGCTGGCGTCATTACCGACGAAGCGCTGGATCAATTGCAGGAGCGTATCCGGTCCACCTACGACCGGATAACGAGGATCGCGGGACCGATCTGGGCGGAAACCCCCTACGAGAACATCATCGGCGCCCATGAAGACCTGAACGTGGTGATCGTGGAACCGCTCGAGGTCCTGGGCTATGTCAACTTCACGGACGCCTACGTGCGGCACTACTACCCGGACTTCCCGAACATCCAGCAGTCCAACGAGGCGCTGGCGGTCTACATGCACGCCCGGAGCATTTACGCCCCCGACGACGTCTACACCGATGCCATCCAGACTTTCTCGCACGAACTCACCCATCTCATATTCTGGTTCTATCGAGGCATCCTCGCAGGCGATGACGACCAGCTCGACTCCTGGCTGAACGAAACCGTCGCGGAAGCAATGAAGGAGCTGGCCTACCATCCCGACGACGCGGCGCCCTCCGATACCGAGGCGCGGTTCCAGAGCTGGTTGTCCTGGGGACAACGCGGTGGCTTCAATTGCGACCTGCGAGACATGTATCCGATCCCGTTGCCGAACCGGGCCTGCTATGGCTACAGCACGGTCAATGCACTGGCCGCCTTCCTGATGCGCCACTACGGTGCCGATCTACTGGTTTCGCTGCTGCACGACTTCAGTTCGAGCGACTCGTTCGAAATCCTCGACCATTCCCTCCGGCAGGCCGGCGGCGACGGTTTCCCGGCCCTCCTGCGGCGCTTCGGGACCAGCGCGGCGCTGTTTCCCGCGGCGGCATCGCCCCCAGGCTTCGGCTATCCCGCGCGGCACGGGCAGGACGTCTTCCTTATCCCGCTCGATGGCGCGCGCTATGCCGACATCAACACCTTACCCGGCCGCGTGCCGCTCTACCTGGAACCCTACGGCTTCTTTCCGTTCGTACGTCCCCTTGTCCAGGGCAGCTACCGCGAAACGCTGCTGGTTCCCCCACGCTCCAGCCTGAGCCTCGTCATCCGATAGCAAGGAATCGCCATGATCACAGTCTCTTCACGTCCATGCCTTCCCATCAGACGCCTGGCCATCCATGGCGTATGGCTGCTGCTGGCCGCCTGCGGCGGAGACGGCGCCGTGGCGCCGGATACGCCCGAACCGCCTGCTCCGGCCGAGGCGCAACTGACGGTCGATTGCAGCGGACCTCATTGCGGCGCGGTCGATGCCCATCGCTACCTGGGTTCGGGCGTCGGCATCTGGCAATACACCAATACGACCGACGATCGGCAGACAGTGGCGATCGACATCTCGGGCCTGGCAGGCAAGGACGTGCAGCTGATCATCACCAACCACGGCGGCACCCCGCAGAAGATGCCCGGCATCGAATTGTTCGAGCGCTCGCCGTATCCGCCGGGCGCGCCCGCCGCCGCGCGGCGCGCTCCCGCCCTTTCCCCCGCCGTGCCGCCCGTCGCGCAACGAGTCGACGCCAGGCAGACCGTCAGCCGACGAGCCCCCGCTGCCACCGCCGCCGTGGGTTCCACACGCACCTGGTGGGTCGATACGTGGACAGAGGGGCGGGTAGAACGCTCATTCAACCTGCTTCGCCAGGGGCAGGCCCAGGGCCCCGATGGCCCGCGCCGGGTCAACATCTGGCTGGAGGACGATCAATACGGCGACGAACTGGTCAACGACGCGATGCTGGATACCCTGTTGCGACGAGTCATCTCGGGTCCGGACTCCATCTACACGCGGGCCACGGACCTCGCCGGCGAACCCTGGGGACAGCACGAGACGGCCGGGGCGATCCCGCCGGCGCAAGACCTGAACATCGTGCTGGGCAAGGAACTGGCCTATGTGGCCTATCCCGGCGCCCGCGACCTTCGCATCCGCCGACAGACGGGCAATCCCGACTTCGACGAATACGTCCGCACCAGCAACGAAGCGCTGGCGGTATATCTGACCTCGGAGCGCTTCTATCAGCCGGACGACTACTATGCGTACGGCGAACCGGCCGCGGCCATGGCGTTGCTGCTGACCCAGATGTCCAACATCTATCATCGCTCGGCACTGCCCGAGACCGACCAGTCCTTCGAACCATGGCTCGACATCATGACGAGCTTCATGATGCAGGACATCCTCTACCTGCCTGGCGTCGATACCTATCAGCTTGCAGGCGACATCTACCGCTGGTATTGGCTGTCGCTGGGCGCCACGGGCAACTTCAACTGCGACCTGACAACGTCACTGGACGCCGACGGATCGGCCTGCTATTCCGACGCGGTGCGGGCAACGTTCGGCGCCTACCTGTTGCGGCAATACGGTATCGGCTTCTATCGCCAATTGCTGCGCAATACCAGTTCGCCGGATTCCTGGGCCATCCTGGACGACGCCATCAAGCAGGCGGGCGGAGAAGGCGCAGATACCGCGTTGCGCCGCTTCGCCACGAACATCGCCCTGCTGCCCGCAGCCGCGTCGCCCAGGGGCTACGGACTGCCTGAACGGACGGACGGCGCCTACACGCTGGCCGCCATCGATGGCGGCACCTACGCCAGCGAATTCACGCTGCCGACCGACACGATCATGACCCTGATGCCGCGCGCGTTCTTCCCCTTCGCCCGGCCGGCCGTGCGGGACAACTACCGGGAGAACATCGTCGTCCCCCCGCATGCCAGCCTGTCGGTCGTCGTACGCTAGGAGCCGACATGAGACCCGCCTCCCCCACGCTTGCCCTGCTTGCCGCCGCCACCCTGATGCTGCTGTCGGGATGCGGGGGCGACGCCGAACCCATCGCCCCGACGGAACCGCCGCCTTCCACCGCGCAGTTCGAGGTCGATTGCAGCGGCCCCCGCTGCGGCGCCATCGATGCCCACCGCTACGCGGGCTCGGGTATCGGCGTTTGGCAGTACACCAATACCGGCGACGAACGGACCGCCCTGCCCATCCGGCTGGCTGGCGTGGCCGGCAAGGATGTGCAGTTGATTTACACCAACCACGGGGATACGCCGCAGCGCCTGCCCGCGCTGGAGCTGTATCTGCGTTCGCCCTATCCGCTCGCTGCGCCCGCCGCCAGGCTGGCGTTCCCGGCCGGCGCGGACGCGGCGGATGCCGCAAGTCCGCGCCGCCCGCGGCACCCCGACCTGCCTCCGATGCAGGCCGATCCGATGCAGCGGCTGAAGAGCCGCAAACCCTCGCCCGCGCACAGAATCGTGGGGCCGAGCCGCACCGCCCACGCGCCCCGGCTCGGGGACGTGCGCACCTGGCGGGTATCCGGCTACGGGATGGGCACGGAAGAAGACGCGTTCCGCCGGTCGACCCTGGTCCGCCAGACCGTGGCCCGCGACGGGCGCGGCATCCATGTATGGATCGACGCGGAGACCCAGGCGGCCGGCAGTGTCACGGATGCAATGCTCGACGGCTTCATCCGCGACGTCGCCCAAAGAGAGGACGCGGTCTACGACAGGACCGTGGCACTCGTCGGTCCGCCCTGGGGCCCGTATCCGGAAGGCGAATTGCCGGCCATCCCTCCCGACGCGGACCTGCACGTCGCCTTCATCCGCGACATGATGGCGGCCGGAATGGTGCATTGGAACGACGTCGGGCTGAACGATCCAGCCGGCCCTCCCGAGGACAATCTCAGCAACGAAGCGCTGGTCCTCTTCATGTCAGACGACAACTTCTACAACCCCGTCCTGGACGAACTGGCCTCCTTCGCCCATGAGCTGACTCACCTTTCCACACGCTACCTGCAGGTCATCTCCAAGGAGCCAGGCCAGGAGTACTTCCATCAATCCTGGTTCATCGAACTGATCGCGCTGATGGCCGAGGATGTCCTTTACCTTCCCGGCCTGAACCGCCACCATGAAAACCGTGATTTCTTCGTCCGCTACTGGCTGCGCGACCAGAACTTCAACTGCGACATCCTGTCGATCGCCATCCAGGACTGGGGCGCCTGCGACAGCTACAACATCAACTCGACCATAGGCGCCTACCTGCTGCGTCATTACGGCATGGACTTCTATCGAAGGTTGCTGAACGAGACCGGCGCGCCGGACTCCTGGCGCATCCTGGACAAGGTCATCCGCGACGTGGGCGGCCCGGGCATCCAGACGACGATGCGCCGCATCGGCACGACCAGCGCACTGTTGCCGGCGGCATCGCCGCCGAACTTCGGCCTGGGGGCGAGAAGCGACTCCGGCTACGACCTCGTGCCAATGGACGGTGCGCTGTACGCGGACTACGGGCTGCCAACGAGCGTACCGATGTATCTGCAGCCGCGGGGATTCTTCCCGTTCGTGCGGCCGGCTGTGCGGGACGTCTACGAGGAGGTCATCACCGTGCCGCCCCGGACCAGCGTGTCGGTGGTGATTCGCTAGGGCCTGCTGGCCCTGGCCGGTGCGGGGTTCCGGCAGCGCACCGCTCAGGCCGCTGGCGACAGCGTCTCGGCGCGCTCGGCGTAGAACGCCTCGACGTCCGCCACGTTGCGGGTACGCGTGAACGGCGGCAGGCCGCGCCACAACAGCTTGCCGTAGGGCTTCTCGACCAGCCGGCGGTCGGCCACCATCAGCACGCCCCAGTCGGTTTCAGTGCGGATCAGCCGTCCCGCGCCTTGCTTGAGCGCGATGGCGGCCTCGGGCAACTGGTATTCGAAGAAGGGATTGCCGCCCCGTTCGCGGCAGGCGCGGATGCGGGCATCCAGCACCGGATCGTCCGGCGGCGCGAACGGCAGCTTGTCGATGGCCACCAGGGTCAGCGCGTCGCCCGGCACGTCTATGCCTTCCCAGAAACTCGCGCTGCCCACCAGGACCGCGTGCGCGCTGGTCCGGAAGCGCTCCAGCAGTTCCCGGCGGGAACGGTCGCCCTGCCTGAACAGAGGCCATTCCCAGCCACGTTCGCGGAAGGCTTCCTGCAGCAGCTCGGCCACCTTGTCCACCGCCCGCAGCGTCGTGCACAGCACCAGCGCCGAACCGCGGCTGGCCGCCAGCACGGGCAGCAAGGCCTCGACGAAGCCTTCGGTGAAGCGCGGATCCTGCGGCGCGGGAATGCCATGCGGCACGAACAGTCGGCCATTGGTCCCGTAGTCGAACGGCGACTCCCAACGGCCGGTCGTGGCTTCGTACAGGCCGAGCTGGCGCGTGAAATGCGAGAAATCCTCGCGCACCGACAAGGTGGCCGAGGTAAGGATCCAGGCCTGCCCCGCCGGCCGGTACTGCGAAAACGCCTGTGCGACGGACAAGGGCGCGGTATGCAGGCGGATGTGGCTGGTGCCAGTTTCCACCCAGCGCACCCAGCCGTCGTCTGCCCGTTGCGGGGGCTGCTCGGTTGGTTGGTCGGCAACGGATTCCGGCCAGGCGGATTCGGCCGGTTTGCCGGGCTGCCCGGCATGGGCCGGCGGCACGCCGTGGGCCTCGGTCCAGCGCGCCAGCCGCGCGATCAGGTCGGGACCGCGCTTGGCCACCATGTCCAGATCGGGGTGGCGCTCACCCACGGCCATCAGGATGCGGCCCAGGGTGTGGACCGCATCGATCACCTGTTGCACCGCCTTGCCGAAGTCCTGGGGATTGGGCAGCGTGTCGAAGGTGCTGCGCTGGCCCGGCATTTTCTCGACCGCCGCGCACGACAGCCGCAGCTCGCGGGTGGCTTGCTCGACGGCCTGTCCCAGCACCGGCCAGTCCGCGCTTTCGCGCGCATGGGACAGGCCGGCGACCGTGGCGTCGCGCGCGAAGTCCAGCAGCTGGTGCGACGATACCGATTCGCCCAGGAAGCGCGTGGCGGCGGCCGGCAACTGGTGGGCCTCGTCGAACACCACCGTATCGGCGGCCGGCAGCAGATCGGTGATGCCTTCGTCCTTGAGCGCGAGGTCGGCCAGGAACAACGCATGGTTCACCACCACCACGTCGGCCTCGATGGCGCGCTTGCGGGCCTGCATGACGAAGCACTCGCGAAAGGCCGGACAGTCCGATCCCAGGCAATTGTCGCGGGTGGACGTCACCTTGTGCCAGATGTCCGCGTTCTCGGGCACCTCGGCCAGTTCGGCCTTGTCGCCGCTGCGGGTGTGCTTGGCGAACACCTCGATCTTGCGCAGCTGGGCGACCTCCGCCCGCGAAGCCAGGCGGCCGTCGCCCACGGTGCGCTCGAGATGGTAGTGGCACAGGTAGTTGGACCGCCCCTTCAGCAGCGCGATGACGACGGGCAGCCCCAGCGCGTCCCGCACGGCCGGCAGGTCGCGGGCGAACAACTGGTCCTGCAGCGTCTTGGTGCCGGTCGAGACCAGCACCTTGCCGCCGTGCATCAGCACCGGCACGAGATAGGCGAAGGTCTTGCCGGTCCCGGTGCCGGCCTCGGCCACGAGCGTGCCGCGATCGCCGATGGCCCGCGCGATGGCCTGGGCCAGCTCGATCTGCTGGATCCGCGGCCGGTAGCCCTTGAGCTTGCGCGCCAGGGGGCCGTCGGCCGCGAACACGGCGGCCACGTCGGCGCCGATGTCCATGATCGAAGCGGTCATGCAGGAATGTCCGGTATGAGCTGCATCTGCAGGGCCACGATGTGGTCCTTGAGCTGGAGCTTGCGCTTCTTCATGCGCTTCAGGCGCAGTTCGTCCACCGCGGCGTCGAGGGCCAGCCTCTCGATCGCGGCGTCGAGGTCGCGGTGCTCGAGCTGCAGCTCGACGATGCGCGCGGTCAGCGCCTGGATCCTGTCGTCCATCACGGCTTCCCGGCAGGCGCCGGCGCGCCCTCTTCCTGCTGCTGCGCCTTCAGGCGCCCGGCCTCTTCCTCGCGCTCGGCCCGGCGCCGGGCACGCTTGGCCTCGGCTTCCTGCCGATCGCGGGCCTGCTTCTCGGCGTACTCGCGCGCCTCGGCCTGCTTGCGTTCGAATTCGGCCCGGTTGCGGGCGCGAACGGCAGGATCGTCCACGTCGCGCGGCGGACGAGGCGCCGGCGCGGCGGCGGGGGCCGACGGGCGCGGCGGGGGGGGGCGGCTCGGCCTTGGGCGGCGGGCGGCTGGCCGCTTCCTCGGCCTTGCGGGCGGCGCGGTCGGCGGTCTTGGCGTCGCGCTCGGCATTGTCGCGGTCGCGCTTCTCGTGCCGCTCGCGGGCTTCTTCGCGCCGGATATAGAGCTCGGCTGCGCGCCGTTCCCCGTCGGCGCGCGTCACGCCCGCATTGCGCTCGAGCCTGGCCTTCTCGGCACAGCTGTTGGCGAAGAACTTGTGCATGCACTCGGCCGCGTCGATGTCGTACTGCCGCTTGATGCGGTCGGACTCGGCCTTGGCGGCGTCGGCGGCCGCCTGGGCCGCCTCCTTCGAGGCGTAGGCCTGCGCGGGGGCGGGCTGCCCGTCCCCCTCGGCCGCCCATGCGGGCGCCGCGCAGACGGCCACGGCCACGACCGTGGGCAGCAGCCAGCGCGCCAGCCGGGCGGCCCAGCCGCCCGTGGCGGGCAGGCGGTCGACACATTGCGTAACGCCCGGGCAGAAAGCAATTAAGGACATATTCTCAGACTGTGGCAAAATCCGCGGCTTCATTTTCCAAGGTAGGACGGACTCGATGGCTATGGTCACCGACCGGGGCGAGGCACTCGACACCCAGGCCCAATCCCGCATTATCGCCCAGCTTGCCGAAGAACTCGGCGCACGCCCGGCACAGGTCTCGGCCGCGGTGGAACTCCTGGATGACGGCGCGACCGTGCCGTTCATCGCCCGCTACCGGAAGGAAGTGACCGGCGGCCTGGACGACACCGTCCTGCGCAACCTGGAAATACGGCTGGAATACCTGCGCGACATGGAAAGCCGCCGCGCGGCCATCCTGGCCTCGATCGAGCAGCAGGGCAAGCTGACGCCCGAGCTCAAGGACGCGCTGACCACCGCCGACACCAAGCAGCGCCTGGAAGACCTTTACGCACCGTACAAGCCCAAGCGCCGGACCCGTGCCCAGATCGCCCGTGAAGCCGGCCTCGAGCCCCTGGCCGACGCCATTCTCGCCGATCCGGCCATCGATCCGCAAACCGCCGCCGCGGACTACGTCAACGCCGAGGCCGGCGTGGCCGACGTCAAGGCCGCCCTGGACGGCGCCCGCGACATCCTGACCGAGCGCTTCTCCGAAAACGCCGAGGTGCTGGAGAACCTGCGCGGCTACCTGTGGAATACCGGCCTGGTCTATTCCAAGGTGGCCGAGGGCAAGGAAGCCGAAGGCGCCAATTTCCGCGACTGGTTCGATTTCAGCGAGCCGCTGCGTACCCTGCCCTCGCACCGCGTGCTGGCCATGCTGCGCGGCCGCCAGCAGGGCGTGCTGGAACTGCGCCTGGGCCTGGAGCCCGAACTGGAAGAACAGCTTCCCCACCCCTGCGTGGCGCGCGTCGCCAAGCTGGTCGGCCTGGACGGCGTCTTCGGGCTGGACGTCAGCCCGCGCCAGAAATGGCTGGGCGAGGTTTGCCGCTGGACCTGGCGCGTGAAGCTGCTGCCCTCGTTCGAGACCGAGAACCTGGCCCGCCTGCGCGAAGAAGCGGAAACCGAGGCCATTCGCGTCTTCGCCCTGAACCTGAAAGACCTGCTGCTGGCGGCGCCCGCCGGCCCGAAAGCCGTGCTCGGCCTGGACCCCGGCATCCGCACCGGCGTCAAGGTCGCGGCCATCGACCGCACCGGCAAGCTGCTGGAAACCGCGACGGTCTACCCGCACGAACCCCGCCGCGACTGGGACGGCTCGATCGAGGCCCTGGCCCGCATCGCCCGCCGCCACCAGATCGAGCTCATCGCCATCGGCAACGGCACCGCCTCGCGCGAGACCGAGAAGCTGGCCGCCGACCTGATGAAGCGCTACCCGGACCTGAACCTGACCCGCATCGTCGTCTCCGAGGCCGGGGCTTCCGTCTATTCGGCCTCGGAACTGGCCGCCGCCGAGTTCCCCGAGCTCGACGTCAGCCTGCGCGGCGCCGTCTCCATCGCCCGCCGCCTGCAGGATCCGCTGGCCGAACTGGTCAAGATCGACCCCAAATCCATCGGCGTCGGCCAGTACCAGCACGACGTCAACCAGCGCGAACTGGCGCGCATGCTCGACAGCGTGGTGGAAGACTGCGTGAACGCCGTGGGCGTGGACGTGAACACCGCCTCGGTGCCGCTGCTGACCCGCGTCTCGGGCCTGAACGCCGCACTGGCCAAGAACATCGTTTCCTGGCGCGACCAGAACGGCGCCTTTCCCTCGCGCGCCAAGCTCATGGACGTGCCGCGCTTCGGCGACAAAGCCTTCGAACAGGCCGCCGGCTTCCTGCGCGTGGCCAACGGCGACAATCCGCTGGACTGCTCGTCCGTCCACCCGGAAGCCTATCCCGTGGTCGAACGCATCCTGGCCAAGCTCCAGACCGACATCCGCCAGGTCATCGGCAACCGCGCCGCGCTCAAGGGCGTCTCGCCCGCCCAGTTCACCGATGAACGCTTCGGCCTGCCCACCGTCCAGGACATCTTCAGCGAACTCGAGAAGCCCGGCCGCGATCCCCGCCCCGAGTTCAAGACCGCCACCTTCCAGGACGGCGTCGAGACGCTGAACGACCTGCGCCAGGGCATGATCCTGGAAGGCGTGGTCACCAACGTCGCCAACTTCGGCGCCTTCGTCGACATCGGCGTCCACCAGGACGGCCTGGTCCACATCTCGGCGCTGTCCGAGAAATTCGTCAAGGACCCGCGCGACGTGGTGCGCGTGGGCCAGACGGTGAAGGTCAAGGTGCAGGAAGTCGACCTGCAGCGCCAGCGCATCGCGCTGACCATGCGCCTGAACGACGACTCGGTCCCCGCGCGCCGCGGCGACGGCGGCAGCGCCGGTGCCGGACGCCCGGGCGGCGGCCGCGGGCGCGATCGCGGCATGAGCGCCCCGCCTCCGGGGGAAAGCGCGATGGCGGCGGCGTTCGCGAAGCTGAAGCGCTGACTACCCGGCCCCCGAAAGGGGGCCACGTCCACTCCGGCGGGGCCGGGATACGGCCACCTCGAGAACTACAAGACCACCGTCTCCCGCCGCTCGGCATCCAGGTATTCCCGGGACTGCATCTCCAGTATCCGCGACACCGTCCGGTGGAACTCGTTGGCCAGCGCGCCCTCGGTATAAAGCTCCTCGGGTTCGCAGGCCGCCGACATGATCAGCTTGACCTTGTGGTCGTAGAACACGTCCACCAGCCAGGTGAAGCGCCTTGCTTCCGAGGCCTGCCTGGGCCCCATGCTGGGCACGTCCGACAGGATCACCGCGTGGAAACGGCTGGCCAGCTCCAGATAATCGTTCTGCGACCGGGGCCCGCCGCACAAGGTTGCGAAGTCGAACCACACCACCGTCCCGCTCAGCTTGCGGGCCTTGATCTGCCGGTTCTCGACCGACAGCACCGGCGGTTCGATGGGCGGCGTGTCGGCCAGCGCGGCGAAGGCCTTCTCCAGCGCCTGGTCGGCTTCCGGACCCAGCGGGCTATGGTAGATCTCGACCTGCTCGAGCGCCCGCCGGCGGTAGTCGACACCGGAATCGACGTTCATCACGTCCATCTTTTCCTGGATCAGCGCGATGGCCGGCAGGATGCGGTCGCGGTGCAGGCCTTCCGGATACAGGGTCGAGGGCTCGTAGTTGGACGTCATCACGAACGAGGTCCCGTTGGCGAACAGCGCCAGCAGCAGCCGGTACAGGATCATGGCATCGGCCACGTCCGAGACGTGGAACTCGTCGAAGCAGATCAGCCGGTAGCGACGCGAGATGCGGCGCGCCACCTCGTCCAGCGGGTCGGCCATGCCCTTGACCTCGTCCAGCTCCCGGTGCACGCCACGCATGAACTCGTGGAAATGCAGCCGCGTCTTTCGCTGCACCGGCACCGTGGCGTAAAAGGCGTCCATCAGGAAGCTCTTGCCCCGGCCCACGCCGCCCCACATGTAGACGCCGCGCGGCACGCCCGGGCGGTTCAACAGGCGCTTCAGGGCATTGGAACGCAGCGACTTGAACTCGACCCAGTCATCGTAGTAGCGCTGCAGGCGCTCGATGGCTGCACGCTGGGCCGCATCCGGGGTGAACCCGCGCTCGGCCAGGGCTTGCTCGTAGTATTCGCGGACGTTCATTACGGTCGGGCAAAAGACGAAAGTATACGTCCAGCAAGCGGCCGCCCCTCCCGCGTGCCCTGGCCCGCGATAACACTCTGCTACCAGTTCGCCAGGATTTTCACCGCCTCCGGCCCCAGCCTCGGATATGCTGGACGTGACGATTCCGCTACACAAGGGGGAACGGCCATGGCCACCACGGCACGCACACTCTGGAAAGGCGCCATCAGCTTCGGTCTGGTCCACATTCCGGTTGCGCTGTACACCGCCACCCAGGAAAGCGAACTGGATTTCGACTGGCTGGACAAGCGCAGCATGGACCCGGTGGGCTACAAGCGCATCAACAAGCGCACTGGCCGCGAAATCACGCGCGAGAACATCGTCAAGGGCATCGCCTACGAGGATGGCCGCTACGTCGTGCTGTCCGACGACGAGATCCGCGCCGCCTATCCTGAATCCACGCAGACGATAGAGATCGAGACCTTCGTGGCGGCCGACTCCATCCCCTTCATCTATCTCGAACGGCCTTACTACCTGGCCCCCCTGGGCAAGGGCGCCAAGGTCTACGCCCTGCTGCGCGAGGCCCTGTTCAAGACCGGGCGGATAGGCGTGGCACGCGTGGTGATCCAGACCAAGCAGCACCTGGCGGCGCTGATTCCCGCCGGGCCCGGCCTGGTCCTGAACCTGCTGCGCTGGGGCGACGAGATCCGCTCGTGGGAGAACCTGGGCCTGCCCGAGGAAGGCAGCCATGCCGAGGGCATCTCGGCGCGCGAGATGAAGATGGCCGTCCAGCTGATCGAGGACATGGCGGGCGAATGGGATCCGCAGCAGTTCCACGACGAGTTCAAGGAGAAGATCCTGCAACTGGTGCAGACCAAGATCGAAGCGGAGGAAACCCAGGCCGTCCATCCCATCGAATCCCTGGAGGAAGCCCGGCCCACGGCCGACATCGTGGACCTGACGGAACTGCTCAAGCGCAGCCTGGAAAAACACAAGGGCAGCGGTGGCTCCAGCGGCAAGGGGCATGCCCGAGGCGGCAAGACCCGGCGCAGCGCCTGACCGCGGCCACCGGAGCCTCGCATGGCCAGGAACGACGCCCTCCGCACCTATCGCGCCAAGCGCGATTTCGCCCACACGCCCGAACCCGCCGCGGGCGGCAAGCCCGGCACGCACGCCCTGTCCTTCGTCGTCCAGCGCCATGCGGCGCGGCGCCTGCACTACGACTTCCGGCTGGAGCTGGACGGCACGCTCAAGAGCTGGGCCGTGCCCAAGGGCCCGAGCCTGGATCCGGGCGTCAAGCGCATGGCGGTCCAGGTCGAGGACCATCCGCTGTCCTACGGCAGCTTCGAGGGCCGCATTCCCGAGGGCCACTATGGCGCCGGCGACGTCGCCATCTGGGACGCCGGGACCTGGATTCCGCTGGAGGATCCGCGCAAGGGCTACCGCGCGGGCAAGCTCAAGTTCGAGCTGCGCGGCGCCAAGCTGCACGGCCAGTGGGCGCTGGTGCGGATGCGCAAGACCGAGAAGCAGCCAGCCTGGCTGTTGATCAAGGAAAAAGACGACTACGCGGTCACCGGTCCCGAGGCCGATGCCGAGGAAGCCTCCGCTCCCGCGCCGGCCTACGCGAAGCTGCCCGCCACGCTCGAACCGCAACTGGCGACGCTGGTGAACGCGCCGCCGCCGGATCCCGAACATTGGCAATACGAACTGAAGTTCGACGGCTACCGGATCCTGGCCCGCATCGAAGCCGGCCAGGTTCGCCTCTACACCCGCACCGGCAAGGACTGGACGCACAAGCTGGAAGAACTGCGCGCCGCGATCGAAGCAATGAAGTTGGCCGATGCCTGGCTGGACGGCGAGATCATCGTGCCCGACGAACACGGCATCCCCGACTTCCAGTCGCTGCAGAATGCGTTCGAGACCGGCTCCGCGCGCGGCGCCGTCTACTACCTGTTCGACCTCCCCTTCTACGCCGGCCGCGACCTGCGCCGCCTGCCGCTTGCCGAGCGGCGCACGACGCTGCGCAGCCTGCTGGAGGACGCCGATCCGGCGCGCCTGCGCTTCAGCGACGCGTTCGAGGCCGCGCCGCGCGACCTGGTCGCCTCGGCCTGCCGCCTGGGCTTCGAGGGGGTCATCGGCAAGCGCAAGGACGGCGGCTATCGCTCGGGCCGCTCCGCCGACTGGATCAAGCTCAAGTGCCAGAACCGCCAGGAATTCGTCATCGGCGGCTATACCGACCCCCAGGGGACGCGCTCGGGACTGGGTTCGCTGCTGCTGGGCGTGCACGACGAAGAGGGACGGCTGCGCTACGCGGGCAACGTCGGCTCGGGATTCGACCAGCGTACCTTGCTATCCCTGAAGAAGCGCCTGGACGAGCTGGCCGCGCCGCGCTCCCCGTTCGAAACCAACACGAAGGGCCTGGGCCGGGCCCACTGGGTCCGGCCGGAGCTTCTGGCCGAGGTCTCGTTCGCCGAATGGACCGGCGGCGGCCACATCCGCCAGGGCGTCTTCCGCGGCTTGCGCGCCGACAAGCCCGCCAGCGCCGTCACCCGCGAACAGGCGGCCGCGCCGCCCAAGGAATCCGAGACCATGCAAAGCAACGGCCTGCCCGCCTCCTTCCGCGTGACGCACCCGGGACGGGTGATCGACAAGCAGAGCGGCATCACCAAGCTGCAACTGGTCCAGTGCTACGCGGCCATGGCCCCGCTGCTGCTGCCGCACCTGAAGAACCGGCCCGTGGCCCTGGTGCGGGCGCCGGACGGCGTGGGCGGCGAACTCTTCTTCCAGAAGCACGCCGACCGCGCGGCGCTGCCCGGCGTGGTCAGGCTGCCCCAGGAGATCGACCCGGGCCATCCACCGCTGATGAAGATCGACGACCTGCAGGGCCTTTTGTCCGCGGCGCAGATGAACACCATCGAACTGCACACCTGGAACGGCACGGACGACGCGATCGGCACGCCCGACCGCATGACCTTCGACCTGGACCCCGGCGAAGGCGTGGGCTGGCCGCGCATCCGCGAAGGCACCCAGCTCGTGCACGCCTTCCTGCGCGAACTGGGCCTGCCCGCCTTCCTGAAGACCAGCGGCGGCAAGGGCATGCACGTCATCGTGCCGCTGCGGCCGCAATACGACTGGGATACCGTCAAGGCCTTCTCGCGCGCCATCGTCCAGCACCTGGCGCAGACCCTGCCCAGCCATTTCGTGGCCAAGAGCGGGCCCCGGAACCGGGTGGGCAAGATCTTCATCGACTACCTGCGCAACGGCTTCGGCGCCACCACGGTGGCGGCCTGGTCGGTACGCGCGCGGCCGGGGCTGGCCGTGTCGGTGCCCGTGGCCTGGGAGGAACTGGACGGCCTGTCGAGCTCCGCCCACTGGACGCTGCACACGCTGGGCGACCGGCTGGCCACCGGCAACACGCCCTGGGCCGACTACGAGCGGTCGCGGATCTCGCTGGCGGACGCGATGCGGCGCATGGACTTCGATCCGGGCGAGGACGGCTGAAGCATGTCCCGGCCTCTTGGCATCCGGGCGGCCGCGGCGGCGCAATCCTGGAAAGACCAGCGCATCATCCAGCCCATGGATACCGACTATCCAGCAAACCGGCTGGCCGGGCCGTCTCATCCGCTCGTAGAGTGCCGGGATGACTTCCCCGCTGGAAGGCCCTGCCCGTGCTCAACTCCAAGCTGCTTACCTGCTTCCTGGCCGTAGTGACGCATCGCACGCTCACGGCGGCCGCCGACGAGTTGTGCATCACCCAGCCGGCGCTGTCCAAGAGCCTGCGCAAGCTCGAGGAACAACTGGGCGTACCTTTGTTCAAGCGCACCGCCGCCGGCATGGTGCCAACCGCGTACGGAGCGACGCTGGCGCACCGCGCCCGCCTCATCCAGCTGGAATCGCAGCGTGCCCATGACGAAATCCTTTCGATGAAGGACGGCGGCGTGGGCATGCTGAATGTCGGCGCCGGCCCGCTCTGGTCCGTCCATCTACTGCCAGACGTCGTGGCGGAACTGGCGCAAACCCATCCCAGCCTGCGCGTACGCGTGGTGCCCGGCGTGCTGAGCACCTTGCTGCCGCAATTGCTGCGCGGCGAACTCGACATCATCTGCGCCGCGCTGGATTTTCCCGACCACGACGACATCGAGAAGGAATACCTGATCGACAGCAGCCATGTTTTCCTCGCGCATCGCAGCCATCCCCTGCACCAGGCGGACGAGGTCTCCGACGTAGAACTCAGTCGATGCCGATTCGTCGGCCCGCACAATGACTATGCCGTGCTGGAACGCATGAAGCGATACTTCGCGCTGCGCGGGCTGGACACGCCAGGCTTCGCCGCCGAGGCCGATTCGCTCGAGATACTGCTTTCGCTTGTCGCGACCGGCCAGTTCGTGGCGACGCAATCGCACCAGGTGCTGCCGCACGCGCGCAAGCTCGGCATCGACGTCCTGCCGACAGCACAAGGCATCTGGCGCTTCCGCGGCGGCCTGGCACGGCGCAGGCACCCGGTTGCCCTGCCGCTGATCGATCTGTTCGGCGATTGCATGCGCAGGCACGTGGCGGCGCGGGAGTCTTCCGGCGGCCTATAACCCCAGGGAATGAGGCATGAAAACATGCCATTGGCCCCCGCGCCGTCCCACCGATAAGCTGACCGGACTCAACGAGACACGACAAGCCCATGCCCCACTCCAATGCACCTATCCGATTGCTGGTCCCGTACGTGAAAGACGGAGGCAGCGATCAGCGCGCCCGGCTCATCGCCAGGCACCTGGGACGAAAACTCGGGCGCACCATCGATGTGGTGAATCGACCCGGCGCCGTCTCCGGCCACCAGGCCATCGCCGATGCCAGCGCGGACGGCACGGTGCTGGGCCTGATCACCGGCGAAATCGGCATGATGCACTGGCACCCCGGCCTCACCTCGCTGACTCCCTCCGACTACACGCCGCTGGCGGTGCCGTTCGTCGAGTCCTCGGCCGTCATCGTGCCGGCCGGCTCGCCGTTTCATGATCTGCGCGCTTTCCTCGAACATTGCCGCCGCCATCCGATCATCGGCTCGGGCGGGCCCAATTTCAGCGTCTGGAAATTCTCCTTGGCCGGTTTGATGCACGTCAACGGCATTCCGCTGGAGCACCTCCAATGGATAGAGACGCATAGCGGCGAACAGGGGCTGGAGCACGCGCTGGCGGGGCGCGCGCATGTCGCGCCCATCACCATGACCGACGCCCGCGGGCCGCTCCAGGCCGGCAGCGCCCGTGCGCTGGCGACCATGGAAGACCAGCGCCACCGCTCGTTTCCCGACGTTCCCACGGTGCAAGAGGCGGCGGGCGTGCCGTGGTCGGTCGCGCACTGGCGGGGCATCGTCGCTCCGCGCGGCCTCCCCGGTACGATCACCCGCGAATACGTGGAGGCGCTGGGCGCCGTGGCCGATGACCCCGATTTCCAGGCCGAAGCCCGAGCCAGTTTCTTCACGACCCGCTGGCGCCTGGGCGACGAGTTCGCGCAGTACATGCAGGAAGACGACAAACAGTTCGGAGACGTGATCAAGGCATTGGGCTTGTCGGCTGCCGGCCAGACGTCGCTGCACTGAAAACCGAGCGGCCAGGCGCCGCCATCGAGGAGACCACCATGCATTCCACCATCCGCCGCGCGGGGTTCGTCCTCGCGCTGACCGCTTGCGTCCTGTCGCCTGCCGTCCAGGCCCAGGACGACTACCCCACGCGTCCTGTCAAGCTGATCGTACCGATCGCTCCGGGCAGCGTCACCGACGTCGTGCTCCGGGCCGCCACGCCGGCGCTCGCCCAGCAATTGGGACAGCCGATCGTCGTCGAGAACCGCCCGGGCGCCAGCGGCATCGTCGGCGCCGAGGCCTGCGCGAAGGCCCCCGCCGACGGCTACACCCTTTGCGCGGTGTATCACGCCACCATGTCATTCAACCCGTTCATGTTCGAGAAGCTGCCCTACGACCCAGCCCGGGACTTCACGCCGATCAACCGCCTGTTCTACGTCACCGAAGGGCTGGTGGTGCCGGCAGCGCTTCCCGTGCGCTCGGTGGCTGAATTGCGCGCCTATGCGAAGGCGCACCCGGATGCCGTCAATTTCGGCACCCTGGGCTCCGGTTCGCTGCAGGAATTGCTCGTCGCCTGGCTCAACCGGGAATGGGGAACGCGCATGGTGGGCGTCCCGTACAAAGGCGGCGGCCCCATCGCCAACGCCGTCACGGCCGGCGAGATCCAGCTTGCGCAGATGGGCCTGGGCAACTTCATCGGCCTGATCCAGAGCGGCCAATTGCGCGCCATCGCCGTGGCGGGCGGCCAACGGTCGCCACAATTGCCAGATGTGCCGACCATGGCCGAAAGCGGCCTGGGCGGTTTCCCCAGCCGGCCGTGGTGGGGCATCGCCGCCCCCGCCGGTACGCCGTCCGGCATCGTGGCGCGCATTCATCGCGCATTCACCGCCGTGTTCCAGGATCCGAAAATGGTCGAGGTCATGCAAACCCGCTACGTGGAAAGCGCTCTTGACACGCCCGAGCAATTCGTCCGCTTCCTCGCCCAGGACCGCCAGGCCGCGGGCATGCTGGTCGAATTGGCCCGTGTTCCCAAGCAACCCTGACGCACGATCATGGCCCGCCTGGACCGCACCTTTGTCCTCGATGATTTCGAAGCGCTGGCCAAGCGGCGCCTACCCGGGCCGATCTTCGATTTCTACGCCGGCGGGGCGGACGACGAACACACCCTGGCGCTCAACCGCAATGCCTTTCGGCAGGTGGGATGGTCTCCCCGCGTGCTGGCCGGCGGCGCCTCGCCCGACGCGTCCACGCTTCTGCTGGGGCGTGCCGTCGCCATGCCGGTGGCCGTGGCGCCCATGGGAGCGGTCGGGTACGGTTGCCTGGACGGCGACCGGGCCATCGCGCGCGCGGCGGCCCAGGCGGGCATCCCCTACATCTTGTCGACCACCGCCACGACCACGATCGAAGCCATCGGCGAGGCATCGGCCGGCGCCAAGTGGTTCCAGCTCTACCCGCTTCGCCAGCGGGACCATATGTGGCGCCTGCTCGCACGCGCGCTTGCCGCCGGCTTCGAAGCCCTGGTCGTGACCGTGGACGTGCCGGTAGGCGGCAAGCGGGAACGGGACCTGCGCAATGACTGCGCCATGCCTTTCCGGTTTACCGCTCGCAATGTCGCCGCGTTCGCGGCCCGGCCGCGATGGGCTCTGGGCATGCTGCGCCATGGCGTACCCGCCATGGCCAATCTCGCTGGCCTCGACCCGGCCGGCGCGCGCGGCTCCACGCTTGCACCGTCGGTAGGCGCCGAATTCGATCCCGCGTTCGATTGGAGCGGCCTGGCCGAGATCCGCCGGCGCTGGCCCGGCCCCCTGCTGGTGAAGGGCGTGCTGCGCCCAGACGACGCGCTGCGGGCACTAAGGGCGGGATGCGACGGCCTGGTGGTCTCCAACCATGGCGGAAGGCAACTCGAGACCGGCGTCCCCGCCCTGGCCGCGCTGGCCGCAGTCCTGAGGGCGGTCGGTGACAAGGCGCAGGTATTCCTGGATGGCGGCGTGCGCCGCGGCGCCGACGTGGCCAAGGCGCGATGCCTGGGCGCTGCCGGAGTCCTGGTCGGACGCCCGTTGCTGTTCGGCGCCTGTGTGGCCGGCCAGGCGGGCGCGGCGCGCGTGCTGGACATCCTGCACGACGAGCTCATACGGACGATGCGCCTGTGCGGTGCCGCCAACGCAGCCGCCTTGACCTCCGAATTGCTCTGGAACGCTGGCATCCCGGCCGCCCCGTCCAACGGCCAACCGCCGCCGACTTGACGATTCGCGACCAACTGGTAGCATGCGGCTGCCGCGCCCTGTCTTCCCGGGGCGCGCCGCAATCCGCCCACAGGGTTGCAACTGCCCGGAAACAACCATGCCTGCTTGCCCCGCCGTGTCCTGCCAGCGGTGGCCCGCCCTGACGGGGCCCCGCCTGTGGCGTCTTGCGCCAGGCCCGGCGGTGCACGGCGATTTCGCGCCCTACAGTTTCCCCCATGCCCTGCGGAAGCGTTTCCTGGACGCCCAGGAAGCAGCGGCCCGTTCGGCCTACGCCCGGTCCAAGCCCGGCTAACGAGCATCCAGGCCCGCATCCGTTCCGGCGTCCGCCTCCGGCCGCCCGGAACGACTGTTTTCGCCCGCGTGCAGCCTTGCTCCACGCGGGCGCCCTTGCTCATCGCCAGCGCCAGGCACCATGGAACTCACCAAGCAATTCGTCAAAGCCAAGAACCCCTGCACCGGCGGCTACCGCTGGTTCATCCGAGACCACAACGGACACGGAGACTATCAAGCCATCCTCGATGCCCTGGTGGCCGATGGCCGGGTCGATGACGCCTGCTGGCTGCTGGACCAGTTCGGACCGGTGGACACCGTCTTGCGACTGGACACGGTCGACGCCCACGCCATCGTGTTCGCGGGCACGCTCGAAGTCCGCAGCGGCATCAATGTCGACACGCTGGTGCGCGCCGGCCGCCATCTGTGCACGGGCGGCGGCATACGCGCCGGCACCGCCATCGTGGCCGGCAGCGACATCGAAGCCGCGGGCAACCTGGCCAGCGGCGGCCATATCCGCGCCGGCGGCGACATCTCGGCCGGCTGGGGCATCGAGGCAGCCACCCAGCTCGACGCGGGCGGGCATTGCCGCGCCAAGTGGGACATCCAGGCCGGCGGCGACATCGTGGCCGGGCTGATGCTCCAGGCCGACGGCAGCATCCAGGCCGGCCACGCGCTGCGCAGCGGCCGCGGCATCAAGGCAGGCGCCGACATCGGCGCCGGGCACGACCTGGTGGCCGTCCAGGGCATCCTGGCCGGCGGCAACGTCACGGCCGGCAATCACATCGAATCGGCATGGGGCATCAAGGCCCTGGGCGACATCCTGGCCCAGGGCTCGATCCGGGCCGGCGAAGGGGTCGAGGCGGGCGGCGAGATCGGCTGCGGAGCGGGCTACGGCATCTATGCCGGCCTGCAGGTCCGGCGCGACGCCTGGGCGGACAGCGCCCGCGTCCAGGCCCGGCAACGGCCGGACGGCCTGGTCAGCGGCCATTGGGCCGGCAGCGCGTGCTGAAAGCCGCTGGCGGGAGCGTCAGGGCCGCCAGGCGCTGGCCACGTGGGACAAACCATGGTCCGGCCCGCCGGACAGGCCCTCGGACAATTCCCGGGCGGCCAGGAGCACGCGCTCGGAGAACTCGCGCAAGCGGCGCGGCTTGAATCTCGCATCAGGTCCGGAGACGCCGATGGCCGCGATGACGTGGCCCATGCCGTCTCGTATCGGCGCCGCCACGCCGCTGACCGCCTCGCGCCACTCGCAGCGATTGACGGCGTAGCCCCGCTTGCGGATCTGCGCCATCTCGGCCGCGAAGGCGGCCGGATCGACGATGGTGTGAGGGGTATATGCCACCAGCTCCTGCGACATGGCCTGCAGCCACTGCGCAGTGCGAAAGGCGATCATCGCCTTGCCGGTGGCCACGCAATGGGCGGCCGCGCGTCCGCCTATCTGCGAATAGGCCCGGACCGGATTCAGGCTTTCGACCTTATGGACGTAGACGACCTCCTTCTGGTCGAGGACCGACAGGTGCACGGACTCGCCCGTGGCGTCCATGAGGGCATCCATGACGCCTTCCGCGTGGCGGCGCAGGTCGAACCCCGACAAGGCGGCCGAGCCCAGCTCCCAGAGCTTGATCGAAATGCTGTACGAACCGCCGTCGTGGCGGATCACGTAGCGCTGCCCGGCCAGCGCCTGCAACAGCCGGTGCGCGTTGCTCTTGGGCAGGCCCAGCGCCCGGGCGATGTCCGTGACGCCCATGGCGCCCTGGCTGCGCGCCAGCAACTCGATGACGGCCAGCCCCTTGAGCAAGGTGTTGTTCATGGTGATGCCTCGCTAGATCGTTCCATATTCTAGAACAGTTGTACCTCTTTTGAGAACGCTCATAAGCTCTCTCCAATTCGACAAGGAGACATAGCCCTCATGAGCGACATCGAACCCCGCGAACTGCCGTTGGCCGGCATCACCGTCATCGAGTTCTGCTCGATCGCGGCCGGCCCGTTCTGCGGCATGCTGCTGGCCGACCTGGGTGCCGAGGTCGTCAAGGTGGAGGCGCCCGGGGGCGACGCCATGCGCGCCTGGCCGCCGCTCAGCGAGGGATACAGCGAGAACTTCGCCTCGCTGAACCGCAACAAGCGCTCGGTGGTGCTGGACCTGAAGAACCCCGCGGACGCCGCCACCGCGCGCGCGCTGGTGGACAAGGCCGACGTCCTCATCGAGAACAACCGCCCCGGCGTCATGGACCGCCTGGGACTGGGCTACGCGGCGCTGTCGGCGCGCAATCCCGCCCTGGTCTATTGCTCGATCTCCGCCTACGGGCAGAGCGGCCCGCGCGCCCAGGAAGGCGGCTTCGACCTGACCATGCAGGCAGCCGCCGGCGTGATGAGCGTGACCGGCGATTCGGACGCGCCGGTCAAATGCGGCGTCCCGATCTCCGATTTCTCGTCGGGCCTGTACGCGGCCTTCACCGTGGCTTCATCGCTGCTGAAAGCGGTACGGACCGGCCGTGGCGCGCACCTCGACATTCCCATGTTCGGCTGCACGCTCGCCATCGGCGCGCTGCAGACCAGCGAATACTTCGGCACGGGCGTGAACCCGCGCAAGCTGGGCTCGGCCCACCCCCGCAACGCCCCCTACCAGGCCTATCGCGCCGCGGACGGCCATTTCGCGATCGCCGCCGGCAACGACAACCTGTGGCGCGCGGTCGTGCGCGCCGTCGAACTTCCCGAGCTGGCGCACGACCCGCGCTTCGGCAGCATCCTGGACCGGGCGCGCAACCAGGAGGCGCTGAAGGACATCCTGGAGACCCGCTTCGCGCTGCACGGCGTGGACTATTGGATCGATGTCTTCCGGCAGGCCGGCGTGCCCCATGCCCGCATCAACGACTACGCGTCGGCGCTGGCCGACCCCCAGGTCGAGCACATGGACTGGGTACGGGGACTGCGCCTGCCCGGCGGACGCGAAACGCGCACCTTCGCTTCGCCGGTCCGCCTGGACGGACGATCGCCGCCGATACGGCGTACCCCGCCCGCGCTGGGCGAACACGACGACGAAATCCGCAACGCCTTGAACCGGGAGCCCCAGGCATGACCGCCACGATCCCCCTACCCGGCCGGCTGGCCGCCTTCGTCCGCGGCATGGACGCCGCCCTCGGCACCGCGCCGGACGAGCCTCATGCCGTCGAGGCCTGCGCGGCGTTGCTACGCGAGCTCGTGGCTCATGACGACTGGCTGCCCGGGGACTGCTCGCGTCCGCACCCGGTCCATTATCAGCAATACCTGCTGCACCGGGATCCCGCCGGCCGCTATTCGGTGGTCAGCTTCGTCTGGGGCCCGGGACAGCGCACGCCCATACACGACCATTGCACCTGGGGCGTGATCGGCATGCTGCGCGGCGCCGAATACTCGCGCGCCTATGCCCGCGAAAACGGACGCCTGGTCCCCGCTGCCATCGAAGAGCGCATTGAGCCCGGGCAAACCACTTGCGTGTCCCCGTCCATCGGCGACATCCACCTCGTGCGCAATGCCTACGACGATCGGGTCTCGATCAGCATCCACGTCTACGGTACGGACATCGGCAAGCAGTCCCGCTATGTCTACGACGCCGAGACCGGCGCCGCCAAGTCCTTCGTCTCCGGATACGCCAATGCTTGAAGCCTTGCTCCAGATCGAGACCGATGCCGGCTCGGGCGTGCGCCGCCTCGTGCTCGACCGGCCGGCCTGCGGCAACGCCCTGTCGGCCGCCCTCGTCGCCGCGCTGTCCGAGGCCGTAAACGCCTGCGTCCGGGACGATGTGCGCTGCCTCGTGATCGAGGGCGCGGGCCGTCACTTCTGCACCGGCGTGGACCTGTCGGCCCTGGACCGGGAAACCGACGACTCCCTGCTTGCACGTTTCATCCGCATCGAACTGCTGCTGCAGGCCGTGCACCGGGCTCCCTTCGAAACGGTCGCCGTCGCCCACGGCCGAGTCGCCGGCGCCGGTGCCGACCTCTTCGCCGCCTGCCGGCGCCGGCTCATACGCGACGACGTTTCGTTCGCCTTCCCGGGCGCCGCCGGCTTCGGCCTGGTGCTCGGCACGCGCCGCCTGGCTGCGCTGGTGGGCGGCGACACGGCCCAGGACTGGATACGCTCCGGTCGCTGGATCGACGCCGACGAGGCCTTGGCGGCCGGCCTTGCCCAGGCACGCATCGATGCGGCGCGGAACCGGGATGTGCCTGCCGCGCACGCCCCGGACGCCGGCACCCAGGCCCTGCTGGACCAGGCGATGCGGACGGCGCAGGCCGACGATCCTGACCTTGCGCTGCTGGCCCGCTCGGCCGCCCGGCCAGGGCTCAAGCAACGCATCCAGGAGTACGCCGCGCGCGTGCGCGCGGCCAGGCAGCAGTAATCCCTTCCACCACAAGCGCCCTCGCAGAGGCGCCCGACAGGAGACATCCATGCTTCATCGTCTTGCCGCAGGCGCGGCACTGGTATTGCTGAGCCCGTTGTCCCAGGCGGCTTCCGATACCGCGTCCTTCCCGACCCGCGCGGTCAAGATCGTGGTCGGCTATACGCCCGGCGGCGGCACCGACATGACGGCCCGCCTGCTCGCGCAGCAGCTCGGGGAAAAACTCGGTCAATCCGTGATCGTCGAGAACCGGCCCGGCGCGGGCCAGAACATCGGCGCCACCTACGTTTCCCGGGCCGACCCCGACGGCTATACCCTGTTCCTGAGCTCGTCGGCGCTGGCGATCAACGTCAGCCTGTTCCCCAAGCTCGACTACGACCCCGTCAAGAGTTTCGCGCCCATCGCGGTATTCGGCCAGAGCCCCAACCTGCTCGTGGTCTCCAGCAAGCTGCCGGTCAAGGACGTCAAGCAGCTCGTCGCCTATGGCAAGCAGCATCCGGGGGCGTTGAACTTCTCCTCGTCCGGACACGGCAGCACCCAGCACCTGTCCGCCGAGCTCTTCAAGCTGCGGACAGGCATCTCGGCCACGCACGTTCCCTACAAGGGGTCGGGGCCGTCCATCAACGGCGTGCAGACCGGCGAGGTCCAGTTCACCTTCATCAACATCCCGTCCATGTCCGCGCTGATGGGTAGCGACAAGGTCAAAGTGCTCGGGCTGACCAGCTCGAAGCGGTCCGCCGCCGTGCCCGACATTCCCACGCTGGCGGAGGCCGGCGTGAACGGCATGGACGTGGCCGCCTGGTACGGCCTGCTGGCGCCGGCCGGCACCCCGCCGACCATCGTCAGGCGCCTGAACCAGGCGGTGAACGACGCGCTGGCGGACGAGAAATTCCGCAACCAGCTGATGCAGGCCGGGGTCGAGCCCATGAACAGCACACCGGAATTCTTCGCCTCTTTCCTTGCCGACGACATCGCCCTCTGGAAGAAGGTGATCAGTGCCGCCGGCACCAAGGTCGATTGACACGTCCCCATCCCCATAGACAGGAGCAACACATGTTCGAGAACTGGAAGGAACTGCTGGGCACCCTGCGCCAGTCGTCCAACAAGCTGGGCAACACCAACCCCAAGGTACTGGAGGCCTACCGGGGCCTGAATGCCGCGCTGGGCACCAACGACGCGCTGGATGCCAAGACGCGCGAGCTGATCGCACTGGCCGTGGCCGTCACCACCCGCTGCGACGGCTGCATTTCCTCGCATGCCGCGGCGGCGGTCAAGGCCGGCGCCACCGAAGCCGAAGTCAGCGACGCGCTGGGAACGGCCATCGCGCTGAATGCCGGCGCGGCCTACGTCTATTCGCTGCATGCCATGGAAGCCTTCCAGCAGAACGCCTCCGCGTGAAAGCGGATTGCGCCCGGCATCGCCCATTCACGCCCATCGACAGGAGACAAACCCCATGAGCGCCTACGTCATCGACAGCGCGCTGTTCCGAGACCAGTTCAGCACCGCCGCCACCCGGGCCATTTTCAGCGACGAACAGACCGTCCAGAAATGGCTGGACGTGGAAGCCGCCCTTGCTCGCGTGCAAGCCCGCATGGACATCATTCCCCGGCACGCCGCCGACGAGATCCAGGCCAAGGCCAGGGTGGAGCTCATCGACCTGGCGGAACTGAAGCAGGAAATGGATCGCACCAGCCACCCCATCGTTCCGCTGCTGCGGGCCATGAAGAAAGTGTGCGACGGCGACACCGGGGAATTCATCCACTGGGGCGCGACGACGCAGGACATCGTCGACACCGGCACCATCCTGCAGGTCAAGGAAGCGCTGGAACAGATCGAGGGCAACTACCGCCGGGCGCATGCCCATGTCATCGCGCTGGCCGAGCGGCATCGCGACCAGACCATGGCGGGACGCAGCCACGGCCAGCAGGCCTTGCCCATCACCTTCGGCTTCAAGGCCGCGGTATGGGCGGCCGAGATCGGCCGCAACCTGGAGCGCCTGCGGCAGATGAAGGAACGGGTGCTGGTCGGCCAGTTCTCGGGCGCGGTCGGGACGCTGGCCGCCCTGGGCGACCGCGGCATCGAGGTCCAGGAGGCCCTGTTCAAGGAACTGGGCCTGGCCTGCCCCGAGATCTGCTGGCACGTGGCGCGCGACGGCATCGCCGAACTGGCCTGCGTGCTGGCGATCTGCACCAGCACCGCCGGCAAGATCGCCCACGAGATCTACAGCCTGCAGAAGACCGAGACCGCCGAACTCGAAGAGCCCTTCACCCTGGGCAAGGTGGGCAGCAGCACCATGCCCCACAAGCGCAACCCGCCCGCCTGCGAGGGCATCGTGGCGATCTCGCGCGTCGTCCGCAGCACCGTGGCGCTGGGGCTGGAAGGCATGATGGCCGAGCACGAGCGCGACAAGATCGTGCTCCAGACCGAACGCGAGTTCGTCACCCGCCTGTGCTGCATGGCCGACGCGGCCTTCGCCAAGCTGGCCTACGTCACCGCCGGCCTGACCGTCCGGGGCAACAACATGGAACGCAATCTGTTCGTGCAGAAGGGCCTGCTGCTGTCCGAAGCCGTCATGATGAAGCTGGGCGACCACCTGGGCCGGCAGGAAGCCCACGAGCTGGTCTACGAGATCTGCATGGACGTATTCGAGCGCGGCGGCACGTTCAAGGACGGCCTGCTGGCCAACCCGACCATCGCCCGCCACCTCAAGCCCGAGGACATCGACCGCATGCTGGATCCCCAAGCCTACACCGGCGCCGCCGGCGCCTTCGTCGACCGCGTCGTGGCCGCCCACCGCGGCGCCACGGCCTGACCACCCTTCAAGGCAAAAAAAACGGCCTCACGGCCGTTTTTTCTCAGCATCCCGACTCCAGGGCACAGCGGATCCGGCTCCGCCGGTCCGCCAGTACCGCCCCCTTCAGGGGGCGCCCGAAGGGCGTAGGGGGTGGGCTTCCCTTGTCAGAAATTCAAAGAGCGCTTGTCCACCGCCAGCGCGGCTTCCTTGACCGCCTCGGACAGCGACGGGTGCGCATGGCAGATGCGGGCGATGTCTTCCGACGCCGCGCGGAACTCCATGGCCACCACGCATTCCGAGATCAGTTCGGAGGCCTGCGGGCCGATGATGTGCACGCCCAGGATCTCGTCCGTCTTGGCGTCGGCGATGACCTTGACCATGCCGGTCGTGTCGCCCAGCGCGCGGGCGCGGCCGTTGGCCAGGAACGGGAAGGTTCCGGCCTTGTAGGCGCGGCCTTCGGTCTTGAGCGCCTGCTCGGTCTGGCCCACCCACGAGATCTCGGGCGAGGTGTAGATGACCGACGGAATCGTGTTGAAGTTGACGTGGCCATGCTGGCCGGCGATGCGCTCGGCCACGGCAACGCCCTCTTCCTCGGCCTTGTGCGCCAGCATGGGTCCGCGCACGACGTCGCCGATGGCCCAGACGTTGGGCAGGCCGGTGCGGCAGTCCTCGTCGACCACGACGAAGCCCCGCTCGTCCAGCTTCAGTCCCACGCCTTCGGCGTTCAGGCCCTGGGTATTGGGCACCCGGCCGATGGACACGATCAGCTTGTCGACGACCAGCGACTGCTCGGCGCCGGCGGCGTCGGTGTACTTGACCGTGACGTTCTTGGCGGACGACTTCACGTCGGAGATCTTCACGCCCAGGTTGATCTTCAGGCCCTGCTTGGTCAGGACCTTCAGCGCTTCCTTGGCGATCTGCTCGTCGGCGGCGGGCAGGAAGGTCGGCATGGCTTCCAGGATGGTCACCTCCGAACCCAGGCGGCGCCACACGCTTCCCAGCTCCAGGCCGATCACGCCGGCGCCGATCACGCCCAGGCGCTTGGGCACGGCACCGATGGCCAGCGCGCCGTCGTTGGACAGCACCTGCTTTTCATCGAACGGCAGGTCGGGCAGCGCGCGCGGGCTGGAACCGGTCGCCACGATCACGTGCTTGGCGACGAGTTCTTCCTCGGCCGGGCCGGAAACCTTGATGGACCAGCCGCCGTCGACCTGGCCCGAGAACGCGCCCGTGCCGTGGAAGAAAGTGACCTTGTTCTTCTTGAACAGGAACAGGATGCCGTCGTTGTTCTGCTTGACGACGGTGTCCTTGCGGCTGATCAGCTTGTCCAGGTCCAGGCCCAGGCCCTTGACCTCGATGCCGTGATCGGCAAAGTGATGGCCGGCATGCTCGTAGTACTCGGACGATTGCAGCAGCGCCTTCGAGGGAATGCAGCCCACGTTGGTGCAGGTGCCCCCCGGGGCCGGACCGCCCTTGGCATTGCTCCAGGCGTCGATGCAGGCCACCGACATGCCCAGTTGTGCGGCGCGGATCGCGGCGATGTACCCGCCAGGACCGGCACCGATGACGACGACGTCGAATTGCTTACTCATTTCATTTTTCCAGTTAGAAGGACCCAACTACCCCAAGTGCCAACGCGGGTCTCAACCCAGGGCACCGCCGATCCGGCTCCGCCGGTCGGCCAGTGCCGCCCCCCTGGGGGGGCGCGCGTAAGCGCGTAGGGGGGGATTAAATGTCTAGCAGCAGGCGCTGCGGGTCTTCCAGGGCTTCCTTCATCGCGACCAGGCCCAGCACGGCCTCGCGGCCGTCGATGATGCGGTGGTCGTAGGACATCGCCAGGTAGTTCATCGGGCGGATGACGATCTGGCCGTTCTCCACCACGGCTCGGTCCTTGGTGGCGTGCACGCCCAGGATGGCCGATTGCGGCGGGTTGATGATGGGGGTCGACAGCATCGAGCCGAAGGTACCGCCATTCGAGATCGAGAACGTTCCGCCGGTCAGGTCGTCCAGGCTGAGCTTGCCTTCCTTGGCCTTCTGGCCGAATTCGGCGATCTTCTTCTCGATGTCGGCCAGGCTGAGCTGGTCGGCGTTGCGCAGGATGGGCACCACCAGGCCGCGCGGGCTGCCGACGGCGATGCCGATGTCGAAGTAGCCGTGGTAGACGATGTCCTTGCCGTCGACCGAGGCGTTGATGATGGGATAGCGCTTGAGCGCGGCCACGGCGGCCTTCACGAAGAAGGACATGAAGCCCAGCTTGACGCCGTGTTCCTTCTCGAACTTGTCCTTGTACTTGGCGCGCAGGTCCATCACGGCCTGCATGTTGACCTCGTTGAACGTGGTCAGGATGGCGTTTTCCGCTTGCGATTGCAGCAGGCGCTCGGCCACGCGGGCGCGCAGCCGGCTCATCGGCACGCGCTGCTCGGGACGGCCGTTGACCAGGGTCGCGGCTTCGTTGACGATGGGCGCGGCGGCGGGCTTGGAGGCCGGGGCGGCGGCGGCACCCAGGGCGTCGCCCTTGGTGATGCGGCCACCGCGGCCCGTGCCTTGCACGGACTCGGGGGCGATGCCCTGCTCGGCCAGCAGCTTGGCGGCGGCGGGCGACGGGATCGAGGTGGCAGGCGCGGCAACCGGGGCGGCGGCAGGAGCCGCTGCGGGAGCCGGCGCGGCGGCGGCCGGAGCGGGCGCAGCGGCGGCGGGCGCGGCGGCGGCACCGGCCTTGCCTTCCGTGTCGATCTTGGCGATCACTTCTTCCGAGGTAACGGTGCTGCCGTCGGCCTTGACGATCTCGGCCAGCACGCCGTCGGCGGGGGCCGGCACTTCCAGCACGACCTTGTCGGTCTCGATCTCGATCACGATTTCATCGCGCGAGATGGCTTCGCCCGGCTTCTTCTTCCAGGTCAGCAGCGTGCCTTCCGACACCGATTCAGAAAATTGGGGGACTTTTACGTCGACTATAGCCATGTCAGTTATTCCGCAAGTATGGGGAGTTCTTTCTTGGACCGGCGCCACGCGGCCGGGAGCCGGGGCCGCCTGCAAGCGGCGGTCCCGGACGTAAGGATCACTTGGTCAGCACGATGCCCTTGAGTCGGCCGAAGGCCTGGTCGAGCAGCGCCTTGAGCTGTTCCATGTGCTTGGAGTAGTAGCCGACGGCCGGCGAGGCCGAGGCCGGGCGGCCGGCGTAGGCGAGCTTCTGGCCTTCGCCCATGTTCTCGTACAGGTGATGCTGCACGTAGAACCACGGGCCCTGGTTCTGCGGCTCGTCCTGCACCCAGATCACCTCGGTGGCGTTCGGGTACTTCTTGAGCTCGGCGGCCAGGCTCTTGTGCGGGAACGGATACAGCTGTTCGACACGGGCGATGGCCACGTCGTTGGCGCCGCGCTCCTTGCGGGAGTTGACCAGGTCGTAGTAGACCTTGCCCGAGCAGACCAGCAGGCGCTTGACCTTGGAAGCGTCGATCGTCTCGTCGACTTCGCCGATCAGCGTCTGGAACGACCCCTTGCTCAGGTCGGACAGCGGCGAGGTGGCATCCTTGTTTCGCAGCAGCGACTTGGGCGTGAAGATGACCAGCGGCTTGCGGAACAGGCGGATCATCTGGCGGCGCAGCAGATGGAAGATCTGCGCGGCGGTGGTCGGCTGCACCACTTGCATGTTGGTATCGGCGCACAGTTGCAGGAAGCGCTCGATGCGGCCCGACGAGTGTTCGGGGCCCTGCCCTTCGTAGCCGTGCGGCAGCATCAGCACCAGGCCCGACTGGCGGCCCCACTTGGCTTCGCCCGAGCTGATGAACTGGTCGATCACGACCTGGGCGCCGTTGGCGAAGTCGCCGAACTGGCCTTCCCAGATCACCAGCGAGTTGGGCTCGGCGGTCGAGTAGCCGTACTCGAAGCCCATGACGGCCTCTTCCGACAGCAGCGAATCGATGACGCGGAACGGCGCCTGCGCTTCGGACACGTTCTGCAGCGGCACGTACACGCCCGAATCCCAGCGCTCGCGCTTCTGGTCGTGCAGCACGGCATGGCGGTGGGTGAAGGTGCCCCGGCCCGAATCCTGGCCGGTCAGGCGCACCGGGTAGCCGGCGGCCACCAGGCTGGCGAAGGCCAGGTGCTCGCCCATGCCCCAGTCCAGGTTCATTTCACCGCGCGCCATGGCGCGGCGGTCGGCCAGGACCTTCTCGACGATGGGGTGGACCTTGAAGCCTTCCGGCACCGTCGTGATGCGCTCGCCCAGGCGCTTGAGCTCGGCCTGCGGCATGGCGGTGTCGGCGGCGTCCGTCCACTTGCGGCCCAGGAAGGGCGACCAGTCGACGGCGTACTTGTTCTTGTAGTCGGTCAGGACGGGATCGACCGTGTGGCGGCCTTCGTCCATGGCGGCGCGGAAGCGCTTGACGTATTCATCGCCCTCGTCCGGGCCGATCACGCCCTGCACCGCCAGCTTGTCGGCGTACAGCTTGCGGGTGCCGGGGTGCTGGCCGATGCGCTTGTACATCAGCGGCTGGGTCAGCGCGGGCGTGTCCTGCTCGTTGTGGCCCAGCTTGCGGAAGCAGACGATGTCGACCACGATGTCCTTCTGGAACTCGACGCGGAAGTCCAGGGCCAGGCGGGTGGCGAACACGACGGCTTCGGGATCGTCGCCGTTCACGTGCAGCACCGGCGCCTCGATCATCTTGACCACGTCGGTGCAATACAGCGTGGAGCGGGTGTCGCGCGGATCGGAGGTGGTGAAGCCGATCTGGTTGTTGATGACCAGGTGCACCGTGCCGCCCGTGCCGTAGCCGCGGGTCTGCGCGAGGTTCAGGGTTTCCATGACGACACCCTGGCCGATGAAGGCCGCGTCGCCGTGGACCAGCACGGGCAGCACCTGCTTGCCGCCTTCCATGCCGCGGCGCTCCTGGCGCGCACGGGCGCTGCCCTCGACCACGGGGTTGACGATTTCCAGGTGCGACGGGTTGAACGCCAGCGACACGTGGACGGGACCGCCGCGGGTCGAGATGTCGCTCGAGAAGCCCTTGTGGTACTTCACGTCGCCGGCAGCCAGGCCGCCGTCGTCATACTTGCCTTCGAATTCGGCGAACAGGTCCTTGGGCATCTTGCCCAGCGTGTTCACCAGCACGTTCAGGCGGCCGCGGTGGGCCATGCCCAGCACCACTTCCTGGATGCCGCATTCGCCGGCATGCTGGATCAGCTCGTCGATGGCCGCGATGAAGCTTTCGCCGCCTTCCAGCGAGAAGCGCTTCTGGCCGACGTACTTGGTGTGCAGGTAGCGTTCCAGGCCTTCGGCGGCGGTCAGGCGGTCCAGCACGTGCTTCTTCTGCTCGGCCGTCAGGCTGGGCGTGGCTTGCGTGCTTTCCAGGCGTTGCTGGATCCAGCGCTTGATGACCGGGTCGGACACGTGCATGAACTCGACGCCGATGCTGCGGCAGTACGTGTCGCGCAGCGCCTTCACGATCTCGCGCAGCGTCATGTGCTCGGCGGTCGTGAAGTAGGTGTTGGTGGCGGAGTAGACCTTGTCCATGTCCGCTTCGGTCAGGCCGTAGAAGCTCGGCTCCAGCTCGGGGATGGCCGGGCGCTCCTGGCGCTGCAGCGGGTCGAGATCGGCCCAGCGCGCGCCGAGATAGCGGTAGGCGGCGATGATGGACTGGACGTGGACCTGCTTGCCCGCGACAGACAGGTCGCTTTCGGCGGTACGCGGCAGGAAGGCATTGGCGCGCGCGCGCTGGGCAAAGGATTCGATGACCGGCGCATGGGCCTGGTCGCGGGTGGATTCCTGGCCGTCAACCGCCGGCGTGTGCTGCAACTGGTCGAAGTAATTGCGCCAGTTGTCGGGAACGGAACCCGGATTGTCGAGGTAGGCCTCGTAGAGTTCTTCCACGTACGGCGCATTACCCCCGAACAGATACGAGGTGCTGGATTCTTGGATGCTGGACATGATTTGCGCTTCACCTTGCCGGGTGTTTCACCCGTTCGATGCAGGACGGACCTTCCGCGACACGGCTTGGCCGATTAGCGGATAGCTAGTGCAGAAGGCGGTTGATGGAACCTTTCGGTTGGAAGGAATTAAATCAATAAACCTGTAAAGCATAGCACTTAGGGACTTCCCTCGCTCGGAAAAGCCAGGCGAGTGTGGCGGTTTGAACGACAGCCACTGTACTGGATGACCCCGCGCATGTCCTTAAGTTCCGGTGCTGCAACGCAGCGCCTGTCCGCTCCCGATGCGGTGCATGCACCACACCGGGAGCGCCATCACGCCCTCTTCACGCTCACGCCACTTTCTGCTCGGCATGCTCCTCGAATTGCTCGGCCTCGGTCGAGCCGTGCAGCGCGGTGGTGGACGACCGCCCGCCCTCCACCGCCTGCGTCACCGCGTCGAAATAGCCGGTGCCGACCTCGCGCTGGTGCTTGACCGCAGTGAAGCCGCGCTCGGCTGCCGCGAACTCCTTCTGCTGCAGGGCAACGAACGCCGTCATCTGCTCGCGGGCATAACCGTAGGCCAGGTCGAACATGCCGTAGTTCAGCGCATGGAAACCGGCCAGCGTGATGAACTGGAACTTGTAGCCCATGGCGCCCAGTTCGCGCTGGAACCTGGCGATCGTGGCGTCGTCCAGGTTCTTCTTCCAGTTGAACGACGGCGAGCAGTTGTAGGCCAGCAGCTTGCCCGGATACCGGCTGTGAATGGCCTCGGCGAAGCGGCGCGCGTAGTCCAGGTTGGGGGTCGAGGTCTCGCACCAGATCAGGTCGGCATACGCCGCATAAGCCAATCCGCGGGAGATGGCCTGGTCGATGCCCGCCCGCGTGCGGAAGAAGCCTTCGACCGTGCGCTCGCCGGTAATGAACGGCCGGTCGTTCTCATCGACGTCGCTGGTGATCAGGTCGGCCGCGTCGGCGTCCGTGCGGGCCAGCAGCAGCGTCGGCACGCCCAGCGTGTCGGCGGCCAGGCGCGCGGCGATCAGCTTGGAGACGGCTTCGCGCGTGGGCACCAGGACCTTGCCGCCCATGTGGCCGCACTTCTTGACCGAAGCCAGCTGGTCCTCGAAATGCACGCCGGAGGCGCCCGCGTCGATCATGGCCTTCATCAGCTCGAAGGCGTTCAGGACGCCCCCGAAGCCGGCCTCGGCATCGGCCACGATGGGTGCGAAATAATCGATGTAATCCGGGGTGCCCGGCCGGCCGCCCTCCATCCACTGGACCTGGTCGCAGCGCTGCAAGGCGTTGTTGATGCGGCGCACGACCGACGGGACGGAGTTGGCCGGATACAGGGACTGGTCGGGATACATCTCGCCCGCCAAGTTGGCGTCGCCCGCGACCTGCCAGCCGGACAGGTAGATGGCGCGCAGCCCGGCCTTGACCTGCTGCATGGCCTGGTTGCCCGTCATCGCGCCCAGCGAATTGACGAAAGGCTCCTCGTTCAGCATCTTCCAGAGCTTCTCGGCGCCACGGCGGGCCAGGGTGTGCTCGGGCTGCACCGAGCCCCGCAGCGCCACGACGCGTTCGGCGTCGTAGCCCCGGCGCAGGCCCTTCCAGCGCGGGTTCTCGCGCCACTCCTGCTCCAGCTTCTCGATTTCGGCGTTGCGTTGTGACATGAATGTCTCCTTCAAGGGTAGGGAACGACGGTTGGAAATCCTGGCGGCCGCGGTGCCGGGTAAGAAACAATCTATAGATATGCTGCAACGCAATCAATCTTTCTTCTCTTGTATAAGAATTATTTTTTATTTAATAAAATCAATAACTTAAAATTTAAATTCCATGATGAGAAACAAAAAACCGGCCTATGAAAGCCGGTTTTTTTGCGAAGCAACGATTGGCTTCGCGCGATTTTGCGATGTGCGGGATCGAACCAAGATACGAGAATTGGCCATCTTGATGGACAATTTCCGCCCATTTATTTAGAATTATCTAAATTAGATTTTACTAATTAATCAAGACCATGCCCTCATCCCCGGAAGACAAACGCTTCATGCAAGAAGGAGCCGCCCAGGCCGCGGCGCTGCTGCGCTCGGTAGGCAACGAATCCCGGCTGCTGGTGCTGTGCCTGCTGATCGAACACGGCGAGCTCACCGTGGGCGAACTGCTGGCCCAGGTGCCGCTCAGCCAGTCCGCGCTGTCCCAGCACCTGGCCAGGATGCGCGACGAAGGCCTGGTCTCGTTCCGCAGGACGTCCCAGACCCTGCACTACCGCATCGCCAACCCCGACGTGGCGCGGCTGATCGCCACGCTCAAGGCGATCTTCTGCCCCCCTTCCAAGGACAGCACATCATGACGCCCCGCCTGCTTACCCCCCACGCCGCCTCCGCCCTGCTCGACCAGGGCGCCCTGCTGGTCGACATCCGCGATGCCGACGAACACGCGCGGGAACGCATCCCGGGCGCGCGCCACATACCGCTTGCCCGGCTGGCCGACGCCGGGCCGCTGGCGGCCCCCGGCACGTCCATCGTCTTTCACTGCCGATCCGGCAACCGCACGCGCATGCATGCGCAGGCGCTGGCCGCCCAAGCCCCTGGCGACGCCTGCATCCTGGAAGGCGGACTCGATGCCTGGAAACGCGCCGGCCTGCCCGTGGTGCGGGATCGCTCCCAGCCGCTGGAACTCCAGCGGCAGGTCCAGATCGTTGCCGGCACGCTGGTCGTGCTGGGCGTGGTCCTGGGCGTGACGATCAGTCCCTGGTTCCAGTTGGTGTCCGGGCTGGTCGGTGGCGGGCTGGTATTCGCCGGGCTGTCCGGCTTCTGCGGCCTGGCCCGTGTGCTGGCCAGGCTGCCGTGGAACCGGCGCGGCCTGGCCGCCCGAAGCCTCTGACCCGCGGCGATGCCCCCCCCCAAGGGGGCACTCTTTCCTCTTGGGACGGGCCCGGCGATGAAAAAAACCCGCCTGCAAGCAGGCGGGTTTCGGGGAAGGACCTCGCTCGCCGGCGGCAAGCCGCCGGCCAAGGGATCAGCGCTTGCCCAGGTCCGGCACGTCGCGCGCGGGCGAACCGGTGAACAGCTGGCGGGGACGGCCGATCTTGTAGTCGGGATCGGAGATCATTTCGTCCCACTGCGCGATCCAGCCCACGGTGCGGGCCAGCGCGAAGATGGCCGTGAACAGCTGGGTCGGGATGCCGATGGCGCGCTGGACGATACCCGAATAGAAATCGACGTTCGGGTACAGCTTGCGCTGGACGAAGTAGTCGTCTTCCAGGGCGATCTTTTCCAGGGCCATGGCCAGCTTGAACAGCGGGTCGTCCTGCAGGCCCATGGCTTCCAGCACTTCGCGGCAGGTTTCCTGCATCAGCTTGGCGCGGGGGTCGTAGTTCTTGTAGACGCGGTGGCCGAAGCCCATCAGGCGCACGCCCGAATCCTTGTCCTTGACCTTGGCGACGAACTCGCCCAGCTTGTCGACGCCGCCGGCGGCCAGCAGGTCTTCCAGCATCTGCAGCGCCGCTTCGTTGGCGCCGCCGTGGGCCGGGCCCCACAGGCAAGCCACGCCCGCCGCGATGGCCGCGAACGGGTTTGTGCCCGACGAACCGCACAGGCGCACGGTCGAGGTCGAGGCGTTCTGCTCGTGGTCGGCGTGCAGGATGAAGATGCGGTCGAGCGCGCGCTCGATGACCGGGTTCACGACGTACTCCTCGCACGGCGTGGCGAACATCATGCGCAGGAAGTTGCCGGTGTAGGACAGGTCGTTCTTCGGATAGACGTAGGGCTGGCCGACCGAGTACTTGTAGGCCATGGCCACCAGCGTGGGCATCTTGGCGATCAGGCGGATGGCCGAGATCTCGCGGTGCTTGGGCTGGGTGATGTCGATCGAGTCGTGGTAGAACGCCGACAGCGCGCCGACCAGGCCGGTCAGCACGGCCATCGGGTGGGCGTCGCGGCGGAAGCCGCGCAGGAAGAACTGCAGCTGCTCGTTGACCATGGTGTGATGGGTCACCAGGTGCTCGAAGTCAGCCTTCTGCTTGGCGTTGGGCAGTTCGCCGTTCAGGATCAGGTAGCTGGTTTCCAGGAAGTCGCACTTGACCGCCAGTTGCTCGATCGGATAGCCACGGTACAGCAGCTCGCCCTTGTCGCCGTCGATGTAGGTGATGCTGGACGAGCAAGCGGCCGTCGACATGAAACCAGGATCGAGGGTGAACATCCCGGTTTGCGCGTACAGCTTGCGGATATCCACGACCGACGGGCCGATCGTGCCTTCATAAACCGGAAACTCGGCACCCTGGCTCCCATCGGAGAAGGTCAGGGTCGCTTTCTTGTCGGACAGTTTCATCGGATGTTCCTCTTCCATCAAAATCAATTCACATGGACTCCGGCCGCTCACACCGAGCGCAGCCGCTTCAGCAAGTCCCGCATGGCTGGCGTAGCAAGGTCTCCCTCGGGTTCCTTGCGAGCCAACAGATAGTCCATCAGCTCGTTGTCGGACAGCTCGAGCAACCGGGTCAGCTCCGCCACGTCGGCGTCGGTAAGCCGGGATTCGTACGCATCCAGGAAACGCGTCAGTATCAGGTCGTTCTCGAGCAGTCCACGCCGGGCGCGCCAGCGCAGGCGCGTCCGGTCATGCAGGGAAAACTCCGGCACCACGGCGTCAGATCGCCCGCCGGGCCATCATTTCCTTGATCTTGCCTATTGCCCGGGTGGGGTTCAGCCCCTTGGGACAGACATCGACGCAGTTCATGATGGTGTGGCAACGGAACAAACGGTATGGATCCTCGAGGTTATCCAAACGTTCCCCGGTCGCTTCGTCGCGGCTGTCCGCCAGGAAGCGGTATGCCTGCAGCAGCCCGGCCGGACCCACGAACTTGTCGGGGTTCCACCAGAACGACGGGCACGACGTCGAGCAGCAAGCACACAGAATACACTCATACAGGCCGTCCAGCTCTTCGCGGGCCTCCGGCGACTGCAGGCGCTCCTTCTCGGGCGGCGGCGTGTCGTTGATCAGGAACGGCTTGACCGAGTGGTACTGGTTGAAGAAGTGGGTCATGTCCACGATCAGGTCGCGGATGACCGGCAGGCCGGGCAGCGGCTTGAGCACGATGGGCTGCTTCAGGTCGAGCAGGTTGGTCGTGCACGACAGGCCGTTCTTGCCGTTGATGTTCATGGCGTCGGACCCGCACACGCCCTCGCGGCACGAGCGGCGGAAGGACAGGCTGTCGTCGACGTCGTTCTTGATGCGCACCAGCGCGTCAAGCAGCATCTTGTCGTTCGGGCCCAGCTCGACCTCGAGCTTCTGCATGTAGGGACGCTCGTCCTTGTCGGGGTCGTAGCGGTAGATTTCGAACTTCACAACACGTTTAGCACTCATCAGAGCACTCCAAAAAAGTTGGGGTCCTCACCCTGGGCGCCGCGGATCCGGCTTTGCCGGTCCGCCAGCGCCGCCCCCTGGGGGGCGCGCGTCAGCGCGTAGGGGGGGTTAAAAAGTCCTAGCTTTGGGCGGGAAGCTGTCGACGGTCAGCGGCTTCATCGTCACGGGCTTGTAGTCCAGGCGGTTGCCTTCGGAGTACCACAGCGAGTGGCGCAGCCAGTTCTGGTCGTCGCGCTCGGGGAAGTCGCTGTGCGCATGGGCGCCGCGGCTCTCGTTGCGAGCCGCGGCCGACACGATGGTCGCCTTCGCCACTTCGATCAGGTTCTCCAGCTCCAGCGCTTCCACGCGTGCCATGTTGAAGACCTTGGAATGGTCCTGGAAGGCCACGCTCTTGGCACGCTCGGCCAGTTCCAGGATCTGCCCCACGCCCTCGTCCAGCAGCGCCTGGGTGCGGAACACGCCGCAGTGGCGCTGCATGGAGTTGCGGATGTCGTTGGCGACGTCCTGCACGCGCTCGCCCTGCTTGCGGCTTTCCATCGCGTCGACGCGGCCCAGCGTGAAGTCGGCGGCGTCGCCCGGCAGGGCCTTGTGGCTGCGGCGCTTCAGATCGGCGCCGACGATGTGGTTGCCGGCCGCGCGGCCGAACACCACCAGGTCGAGCAGCGAGTTCGTGCCCAGGCGGTTGGCACCGTGCACCGACACGCACGCGCACTCGCCGATGGCGTACAGGCCGTTGACCACGGCATTGGGATTGCCGTCCTTGGGCACGACCACCTGGCCGTGGTAGTTGGTCGGGATGCCGCCCATCTGGTAGTGGATGGTCGGAACGACCGGGATCGGTTCCTTGATGGGATCGACGTTCGCGAACTTGATCGCGATCTCGCGGATCGACGGCAGGCGCTTGTTGATGGTCTCGGCGCCCAGGTGGTCGAGCTTGAGCAGCACGTAGTCGCCGTTGGGGCCGGCACCGCGGCCTTCCTTGATTTCCTGGTCCATCGAGCGCGAGACGAAGTCGCGCGGCGCCAGGTCCTTCAGCGTGGGCGCGTAGCGCTCCATGAAGCGTTCGCCATCCTTGTTCAGCAGGATGCCGCCCTCGCCGCGCACGCCTTCGGTGATCAGCACGCCGGCACCGGCCACGCCGGTGGGATGGAATTGCCAGAACTCCATGTCTTCCAGCGGCAGGCCCGCGCGCGCCGCCATGCCCAGGCCGTCGCCGGTGTTGATGAAGGCGTTGGTCGAGGCGGCCCAGATCCGGCCCGCGCCGCCCGTGGCCAGCACGGTGGTCTTGGCTTCGAAGATGTAGATCTCGCCGGTTTCCATTTCCAGCGCGGTCACGCCCACCACGTCGCCCTCGGCGTCACGGATGAGGTCCAGCGCCATCCATTCGACGAAGAACTGGGTACGGGCGGCGACGTTGCGCTGGTAGAGGGTGTGCAGCAGCGCGTGGCCGGTCCGGTCGGCGGCGGCACAGGCGCGCTGCACCGGCTTTTCGCCGAAGTTGGCGGTATGGCCGCCGAACGGACGCTGGTAGATCGTGCCGTTGGGGTTGCGGTCGAACGGCATGCCGAAGTGCTCGAGCTCGTAGACCGCGTTGGTGGCCTCGCGGCACATGAATTCGATGGCGTCCTGGTCGCCCAGCCAGTCCGACCCCTTGACGGTGTCGTACATGTGCCAGAACCAGTTGTCCTCACTCATGTTGCCCAGCGAGGCGCCGATGCCGCCCTGCGCCGCGACGGTGTGCGAACGGGTCGGGAACACCTTGGAGAAGACGGCGACGCTCAGGCCGGCCTGGGCCAGCTGCAGCGAGCAACGCATGCCGGATCCACCGGCGCCGACGACCACCACATCGAACTGGCGGCGCGGAAGAGAAGATTTAACGGCGGCCACGACTTAGATTCTCCACAGAATTTGAGCGGCATAGACGACGGAGCCGACCAGCCACAGAACGGTCAGGACTTGCAGCGCCAGGCGGATGCCCGTCGGCTTGACGTAGTCCATCCAGATGTCACGCACGCCGATCCAGGCGTGATAGGCAAGCGACAGGAAGGCCAGCATGGCCAGCAGCTTGCCCAGGGGGAAGCTGAGCACTTCGAAATTGAACAGGCGCACCCAGTTTTCGTAGGTAAATTCCGGAGTGACCAGCGCGCCGATGCCCAGCACCAGCGTGTAGACGACCAGGATGACGGCGGTGATGCGCTGGAGGATCCAGTCCTTCACGCCGTAGTGCGCGCCGACGACCAGGCGCTTGGGACCGATATTTTGCGGGGCCGACATCAGAATACTCCGAACAGTTTCAAACCGAAGACGACGGTCAGCGCCAGGCTGACGACCAGCACGATGCCCGCGGTGCGCTGGGCGGTGTGCTTTTCCAGTCCCTTGTGCAGATCCAGCGCCAGGAACCGGATGCCCGCACAGAAATGATGCAGGTACGCCCAGATCAGGCCCAGCAGGACGATCTTGACCAGGGGATGGGAAACGAAATCGTGGAACTGCGCGAAGCCGATCTCAGAAATCAGGCTGCGCTCGAACAGCGGCAACAGCACCAGCGGCAGCGCCAGGAACAACGCGAAGCCGGAAACGCGGTGCAGGATCGACACCTTGCCGGCCAGCGGCAGCCGGTAGCGCGCGATCTGCGTGATATTGATGTTTCTGAACTGTGGGCGGGGTTTTGCGGCAGAGTCGGACATCACGACCTCGGGTAAAGTAAGCGAACCATGAAAAAAACCATTGTTGCGAGACTGGGCGTCAGGAGTCGTCTAGGAAAACCGGGCCGGCAGGCCAGGCTCTCGTCGGGGTTCCAGGAGCCGGCGTCGCAAAGCCGCCCGAAAGCCGCCGAGTAAGGCAAACCCTGCTATTTTCGCCCATTCAGCGCCACCGTATCAAATCGTGTCCCAAAACGGCATCAATTGAGGCTGTTCCGGTAGTGGTAGCGCGAAGTCAGATACAGCCCACGGCGCATCTCGACCGGGCGATCGCCGTAGGTGAACGAGATCCGCTCCACCTGCAGCAGAGGCGTTCCCGCCTCGATATCCAACAGCTCGGCCTCCGGCTCTCCGGCCGGGACCGCGCGGATCTTCTCGTCGGCGCGGATCATCCGCACGCCGAACTCGCTTTCGAACAGGCCGTACATCGGGCCCTTGTATTCGGCCAGGCGTTCGGCCGTCAGCCCCCTGAACAGGGAACCCGGCAGCCAGATCTCGTCGATGACGGTGGGGACCTCGCCGAATGACAGCACACGGCGTACCAGCACCACGCTGTCGCCCGCGCGCAGCTCGAGCGCCTTGGCCACCTCGGCTGGCGCGCGCAGGCGGCGGCACTCCAGGAAGCGGCTGCGCGAGCGGGCGTGCTGCCCGTCGTCGGGCGCCAGGCGCAGGAAGCGGAACCGGACGCGGTCCTCGTGATGGGTGGCGACGAAGGTGCCCTTGCCCTGCCGGCGCAGCAGGATGTTGTCGGCGGCCAGTTCGTCGATGGCCTTGCGCACCGTGCCCTGGCTGACCTTGAAGCGGGCAGCCAGGTCCAGCTCGCTGGGGATGGCCTCGCCCGGCTTCCATTCGCCGCGATCCAGGCTTTGCAGGATCAGGCCCTTGATTTGCCTGTATAAAGGACTGAATGCCGCGCCCGGGGCACCCGGCTCCGGGGCCATGGCCGGGCCAGCCGTCGCGGGCGCGTCGGTCGAGGCGGACAGGCAGGGCGGATGGGGCTTGAACGGCATGGCCGGGATTGTGTCACAGCGTAACCCGCGATGTCCAACCAAACCCGTAAAAAATCTTATGTCTTATATAAAACATAAGATATGTTTATTGACGCTCAACGGCGATTTTCCTACACTCCCACGATCATGCCGACCCACGCTTGCCGCGCCGCCCGCAGCACCCTGGCGCCCAGCCGCCCTGGCCTGGCCTGGCCGTGGCCGTCGATCTCCCGTCCCCGGTTCTCCATCGTGTATCGCGCCGTGCCCTTCCCTCGCGGAGTTACACTGCGCGTCGCGTCATTCTCACTCACCCCCATCCTCTTCGGAGACTCATATGACCAAGCCCGCAATGCGCGTCGCCGTCACCGGCGCCGCCGGCCAGATCGGCTACGCCCTGTTGTTCCGCATCGCTTCCGGCGAAATGCTCGGCAAGGACCAGCCGGTCATCCTGCAGCTGCTGGAAATCCCCGATGAAAAGGCGCAGAAAGCGCTCAAGGGCGTCATCATGGAGCTCGAGGACTGCGCCTTCCCGCTGCTGCAGGAAGTCACCGCCCACAGCGACCCCATGACCGCCTTCAAGGACGCCGACGTGGCCCTGCTGGTGGGCGCGCGCCCCCGCGGCCCCGGCATGGAGCGCAAGGACCTGCTGACCGTCAACGCGCAGATCTTCACGGCCCAGGGCAAGGCCCTGAACGCCGTCGCCAGCCGCAACGTCAAGGTGCTGGTCGTGGGCAACCCCGCCAACACCAACGCCTACATCGCGATGAAGTCGGCCCCGGACCTGCCCGCCCGCAACTTCACCGCCATGCTGCGCCTGGACCACAACCGCGCCCTGTCGCAACTGGCCGCCAAGGCCGGCTGCGCCGTCGGCGACATCGAGAAGCTCATCGTCTGGGGCAACCACTCGCCCACGATGTACCCCGACTACCGCTTCGCCACCCTGGCCGGCAAGCCCGCCCTGTCGGTGGTCAATGACGACGAGTGGAACCGCAACGTGTTCATCCCCACCGTCGGCAAGCGCGGCGCCGCCATCATCGACGCCCGCGGCCTGTCCTCCGCCGCCTCCGCCGCCAACGCCGCCATCGACCACGTCCGCGACTGGATCCTGGGCAGCAACGGCAAGTGGGTCACGATGGGCGTTCCGTCGGACGGCTCGTACGGCATCCCCGAAGGCATCATCTACGGCGTTCCCGTCATCACGAAGAACGGCGAATACGCGGTCGTCAAGGACCTCGAGATCGACGCCTTCTCGCGCGAGCGCATGGACCTGACGCTGAAGGAACTGACCGAAGAGCGCGACGGCGTCAAGCACCTGCTGTAAGGGAAGCCCACCCCCCTACGCCCTTCGGGCGCCCCCTCAAGGGGGCGATGCGGGTGGACCGGCAAAGCCGGATCCACCGCATCCTGGGGTAACACCGGGCTGGCGTAGAACGGCGTTCTTTTGGCCCGGCAAGGAAGCACGCGAGTACGATATCGTCTCGCGTGCTTTTTTTCGCCCCCCTACCCCTGCGGCGCGACAATATTCGCTGCCGCAGGCCGTGTCCGGGGCGGGCCTGAGGCGGGGCGCATTCGGCGCCGCCGTCGTCGGCAGGCTTGGCGGGGAAGCAAGGGCGCAGCTGTTCGAGCGCGGCAGTAGGGACAGTCCGGGGGACTGTCCCCGCGCGAGTTCTGCGACCGCCCCGCCAAGCCTGCCGACGACGGGAAGTCCCGCGCAGCGGGACCGGCGTCGCTGCGCCCCGCCTCAGGCCCGCCCCGGACACGGCCGTCTCAAGAACTCAGACAGAACATCGCACCCATGAAACACCCCTCCGAAGTCCTCCACCAGTCAGCCAAGCCCCCCGCAGTCCTCCCCGTCTGCGACCACTACGCCGGCTCCGAAAAGCTGATGCAGAAAAGCCTGGAACGCCAGGCCCAGGCCGGCCCCGTGTTCGACGTCACCCTGGACTGCGAGGACGGCGCTGCCGTCGGCCGCGAGGCCGAGCACGCCGAAATGGCCGCCCGCCTGGCCGCCAGCGATGCCAACCGCCACGGGCGCGTCGGCGTGCGCGTGCACGACGTCAACCACCCCTCCTTCATCAGCGACCTCGACATCCTCATCGGCATCGCCGGCCCCCGGCTCGCCTACATCACCGTCCCCAAGGTCAACTCCGCCAACGACGCCCTCAACGCCGCCGAATCCATCGAACGCATAGGCATGGAAATGGGACTGGACCGCAAGATCCCCGTCCACGTGCTGATCGAGACCCACGGCGCACTGCGCGAAGTCTTCCGCATCGCCGCCCATCCCGCCATCGAATGCCTGTCCTTCGGGCTGATGGACTTCGTGTCCTCGCACCACTGCGCCATTCCCGCGCACGCGCTGACCGCCGAAGGCCAGTTCGACCATCCGCTGATCGCGCGCGCCAAGCTCGAGATCTCGGCCGCCTGCCACGCCTACGGCAAGGTGCCCTCGCACAACGTCGTCACCGAACTGAACGCACCCGACGTGATCTCGCGCGCCGCCCGGCGCGCCGGACAGGAATTCGGCTATACGCGCATGTGGAGCATCCACCCCTCGCAGATCGACCCCATCGTCGAAGCCCTGTCGCCCACCGCGGCCGACGTCGCGGACGCCGAGCGCATCCTGCTGGCCGCCGCCCGCGCCGACTGGGGCCCCATCCGCGACGGGGATCCGCAAGCCGGCCGGCTGCACGACCGCGCCAGCTACCGCTACTACTGGGACGTGCTGCGGCGTGCCCATGCCGCCGGCGTGGACGTGTCGGCCGAGGCACGGCGCCAGTTCTTCTCCTGAACCGGGCCGCCGGCGTCAGTTGCCGCCGGCCTCCAGGAAGCGGGCGAGCAGCCCCAGGAAACGGTCGACGACCTCTTCGCGGTTGCCGTCCGAGGTCCCGGCCATGTGGGGCGTCACGAGGAAATCCTCGCAATCCCACAGGGGATGGTCCGGCGGCAGCGGCTCGGTATCGAAGACGTCCAGGTGGGCGTGGCGCACCAGGCCGCGCTCATGGGCAGCCAGCAGCGCCTGCGTGTCGATCAGGGGGCCGCGCGCCACGTTGACCACGCCCAGCGGCCGCTCGGCCCGCAGCGCCTCCAGCGTGCCCATGTTGAACAACCCCCGCGTGGCCGGCGACAGCGGGCAGGCGAAGAACACCCAGTCCACCTGCCCCACCCATTCGTGGAAGCGCTCGTAGCCGCCGGTGGCGACCACGCCGGCCACGGGTTCCGCGCTCTGGCGCAGCACCCGCAGCGGCATGCCGAGGGTGGACAGGTATTGCCCGATGCGGCTGCCGATCTCGCCCCACCCCACCACCATGGCCTCGGTGCTGCGCAACGCGCGCACCTCGTCGTGCGCCATCGGCTGCCAGCGCTTCTCCAGTTGCTGGCGGCGCGCCACGTGCAGCCGGCGGGCGAAATACAGGAACCCCGCCAGCGCCGTCTGCGCCACCGCGCCGGCGTTGGCGCCGGCGGAGTTGGTGACCTGCACGCCGCGCGCGCGCAGGTCGTGGTAGATGCGCCGGTCGGCGCCCGAGGCATAGGTGTGGACCCAGCGCAGCCTGGGGGCGGCAAGCATCGCGTCGTAGAACGCCGCGGTGGCCGGCGCCAGCCAGTCGTCGGTGGACGGCCAGACGATGTCGCGCGTCAGGAAGACCACGTCGGCCTGGTCGGCCTGCCCGATGCCGACCAGGTCGACCCGGCCGGGCCAGCGTGCCAGGAGGCCGGCGTCGGCCAGTTCCCGCGCGCCGCGTTCCGAACAAAGAATATTCATTGCCTTATTTCTTCTGCAGCGACATCAGGAACTGCCGCCGGTCGGCGACTTCGCCGGCGACGAAGCGCTGCAGGTCCGGTTGCGACAGGGGCATGCTGTCCTGCATGTTCTCGCGCATGAACGTCTTCCACGAGGGCCGCTTCTCGACATCCTCCATGCCCCGCACCAGCCGCGCCGTGACCGCGGGCGGCGTACCCTTGATCACCATCACGCCGCGCCACAGCGTTTCCACCACATCGTACCCCTGCTCGCGAAAGGTCGGCACGTCGGGAAAGAACTCGTTGCGCGACTCGCTGCTGATGCCCAGCAGGCGCACGTCGCCGCTGCGGATCTGGGCCATGGCCGTGCTGGGCGTGATCACCGCGGCATGCAGGTGTCCGCCCATCAGCGCCAGCAGCGCCTGGTGCCGCCCTGGTAGGGAATCCAGGTGGACTTGAAGCCGGCCTTCTGCTCCAGGCGGTACAGCACGTATTGGTGGAATCCGGCGGTGGCGTAGCCGCCGATATTGACCTTGTCGGGCTGGCGCTTCAGTGCCTCGACCAGGTCCTTCAGGCTGTGGTACGGGCTGTCCTTGCGCACCGCCACGCTGGACGGCTCGGTCTGCAAGGCGCGCAGGAAAATGAAATCGGACGGCTGGAAACGGCTGTCCTTCTCGGCCATCAGGAACGACGTGGACCCGGTGGCCGACACGACCGTGTAACCGTCGGCCGGCGCGTTCAAGGCCATGTTCATGCCCACCGCCCCCGTGCCGCCGGGGCGGTTCTCCACCACCACCGTCTGCCCGAGCACGTCGCCCAGTTCCTTGCCCAGCGCGCGCATCATCGTGTCGAGCGGCGAGCCGGCTGCGGAGGTCGTGATGAAGTGCAGCGGGCGCTCGGGCCATTCCGCCGCCCGTGCCGGCGACGCCGCCAGCATCATCCCCGCCAGGGCGCAGGCGCCCCACCAACGGACCGGAAAATTCATGATCGTCTCCTTGCTTGTCGTTGTCGTGGAACGCGCGGTCAGAACGTGGCTTGCAGATCGTCCTCGCTGTGCCGCAGGCTGCGCGTCGGATACGGACGCGAGGGCATGGACCGCAGCGCCGCCTCGTCGATGTCCAGCCCCAGTCCGGGCAGCTCGGGCACCCGGATGTGGCCGTCCACCGGCACGAGCGCCTGGCGCGAGATGCGCTGCGAGAACTCCTCGAAAGGAACGAAGTACTCGGTGATCGTGAAGTTGGGCATGCAGGCCGCCGCGTGCACCGTGGCCGACAGCGACAGCAGCGTCGAGTTGTAGTTGTGCGGGGACACCGCGATCATCTCGGTCTCGGCCTGCGCGGCGATGAACAGCAGTTCCAGGATGCCGCCGCAGTTGGACACGTCCGGGTTAATGATGTCGGCGGCCCGGCTGCGGAACACGCTGCGGAAATCCGCGCGGCCATACAGCGCCTCGCCCGTCACCACCGGGATGGTCGTGGCCTGGCGCACTTCCTGGATCGCCTCCATGTTCTCCTTCTGGCACGGCTCTTCTATCCAGTACGGATTCAGCGGCTCCAGTTGTCGCGCCAGCTCGATGGCATGCACCGGCGCCAGCCGGCGGTGCAGGTCGAGCAGCAGCTCGACGCCCGGGCCGACCGCGTCCCGCACGGCGCGCACCACCGCGACGGCGTGCAGTATGTGCTCGCGCGGAATATAGGTACGCCAGGGCCGCGGCAGCGGGTCGAACTTCAGCGCGTCGAAGCCGGCGGCCACCACCTGCTCGGCCGCACGGGCATAGTCATCGGGCGTCTTGAGCTTGTACCCCCACCCGTTCGCGTAGACACGCACGCGCTCGCGGCACCGCCCGCCCAGCAGCCGGTGCACGGGCTGCCCGAGCAGCTTGCCCACAGCGTCCCACATCGCCATCTCGATGCCCGACAGCGCGCTCCAGAACTCCAGGGAAGAGCGGCGCTGGGCATAGTCGTCGAACGCCACCTGGCAGAAATACCGGATGTTGAAGACGTCGCGCCCCACCAGGTAGCGCAGCAGTTCGCGCGCCTGCGCCGCCACGGCCTCGTCGCGGTCGTACTGGCTGTAGCTTTCGCCCCAGCCGACGGTACCGTCCTCGAGCTCGAGCCGGATGAAGATGAGGTTCTTGCGCCAGCCGGGATGAACGGTCAGGCACTCGGCGTTTCGCACTTTCACGACTTGCCCCTTGCATGGGTTGGAATGCCGCCAGCGTACGCAAGCCCAGGTTATTTGAAAATGATATGGATATGAGATATATCGATATCAGATTCGCATCCCCCTTATCCCCCCATCATGAGCAAATCCCTGGAACTTCGCCACCTGCGCGCCGTGCTGGCCACCGCCGAGACCGGATCGCTGCACCAGGCGGCCATTGCCCTGGAAACCTCCCAGCCCGCCCTGTCGCGGCTGCTGCGCGAGGCCGAGGAACGCATGGGCGTGCGGCTGTTCGAGCGCTCGGCCCAGGGCAGCCGAGCCACGGCGGCGGGCGCCCTGGCCGAGCAGGTGGCGCGCCGCGTCGCCGCCGACGTGCGGCGCCTGCAGGACATGGCGCGGGACGGCCGCTGGCACCTGCGCGTGGGGTGCATTCCCCGCGCGCTGGACCTGGTCGTGCCCGGCCTATTGCATCGCCCCGCCGGCGCGCTGGCCGACGAGGTCGAGATCGACCTGCGGGAAGACGACAGCCTGACCCTGCTCGCAGCCCTGGCACGGGGGGAACTGGACCTGGCGATCCTCTCGCTGTTCGGGGAAATGCCGCCTAACCTGCTCTCGCGCCAGCTCTACCTGGACCGCAACGTGTTCGTGTGCGGCGTACCCGGCCCGGACATGCCCGACGGACCGCTGACACCCGGGGCCCTGGCGCGGCATCCGTTCGCCGCGCCGGCGCCGGAGACCCCCTCGCGGCTGGAGTTCGACCGCTATTGGCAGCACCACGGCGTGCCGCCCCCCGCCTGCCGGGTGGCGGCGCGGACCTACGACGCCATCGCCAGCGTGCTGCCGACCACGCCCATGCTGGCCGTCATGCCGCGGCAGGTCGCGCGGCGCCATGCCGGTAACGGCAGCCTCAGGATATTGAAGGTCGCGCACGCCCTGCCCGAGCGCCCCATCCACGTGGTCTGGCCCAGGCAGGCGCTGCAACCGGTCACAGACCAGCTCATCGCCCTGATCCGGCCGGCGCGGCCACGGCGCGGACGGCCGTGACCGGAGCCGGGACTACTGGTCGTTCAAGCTGGCCTTGGCGGCTTCCTCGGGGGTCAGCCCGTCGTAGAACTGGTCGGTGAACCACTCGGCTTCCTGCTCGATGTAGTCCTGGGCCTCTTCGCGGCTCGCGCCCGCGGCCACCAGGAAGCCCTCCACTTCGGTGCACCACTGGATCAGGGCTTGCAGGTCGGGATCGTTGTCTTTGTCGGTAGCCATAGGCCGGTTCCATCGAAAATCACGCCACATGGCATTCCGGCAAGAATAGCGCAAGTCCCCATCGCGGTCTTGTTCTAGGGTTTCCCCTCCTGACACCCGCCGCCAGCCTCCGTATAGTTATGAAAAATATCTATTATGTTTCATAACTATCTCATGAACATCGACGACCTCATCGCCATCGACATCCATGTCCACGCTGAAGTGTCCTGCCGCTGCGCGCCCGATGCCTTCGGCAAGGAATTCGACGAGGCCGCCGAGAAATACTTCAAGTTCACGCACCGGCCCACCATACCCGAGACCATCGCGCGCTATCGCGAAAAACGCATCGGCCTGGTCATGTTCACCGTCGATGCCGAAGCCAACCTGGGCCGGCGGCGCATCCCCAATGAAGAAATCGCGGAAGCGGCGCTGGAGAACAGCGACATGATGCTGGCCTTCGCCAGCATCGATCCGCACAAGGGCAAGATGGGCGTGCGCGAGGCACGCCGGCTGATCCAGGACTACAAGGTCGCGGGCTTCAAGTTCCACCCCACCGTCCAGGGCTTCTACCCGAACGACGAACTGGCCTACCCCCTGTACGAAGTCATCGCCGAGGCCGGCCTACCCGCCATCTTCCACAGCGGGCATTCGGGCATAGGCACCGGCATGCCGGGCGGCGGCGGGCTCAGGCTGAAGTACTCCAATCCCATCCACCTGGACGACGTGGCGGCGGATTTCCCCGACATGAAGATCATCATCGCCCATCCCTCATGGCCCTGGCAGGACGAGGCGCTGTCGGTCTGCCTGCACAAGCCCAATGTCTACATCGACCTGTCGGGCTGGTCGCCCAAGTACTTCCCCAAGGAACTGGTGCAATACGCCAACACCCAGCTCAAGCACAAGATGCTGTTCGGCTCGGACTTCCCGCTGATCACGCCCGAACGCTGGATGCAGGATTTCGAGACCGCGGGCTTTCGCCCCGAGGTCCATCCGCTCATCCTGAAGGACAACGCGGCCAAGTTGCTGGGTTTCGCCTGATGGCGCAGGAGCCCCTGGACCAGACCTTCCTGCTCGGCCTAGTGGGCCACAGCGCACGGCTGGCCTCGTCCGGCATCCGCCCCCTGTTTGCCCAGCGCATGGCGGACCACGACCTGCGGCAGGCGGAGTTCGCCGTGCTGTCGCTGCTGGACGCCAATCCGGGCATCAGCCAGAAGCGCCTGGCCGACGCCATCAATGTCTCGCCGCCCAACATGGCGGCCGTGCTGGCGCGGCTGCTCGAACGCGGCCTGGTCCGCCGCGAGCGCCAGCCCACGGACCAGCGCATGCAGATCCTGCTGCTGACGCCGGCCGGAACCCGCCTCTACCGCAAGGCTGCCGCGACGGCGCTGGACCTGGATCAGGAGGCCACGGCCATGCTGGCACCTGCCGAACGGCGGGAATTGCTGCGGCTATTGAAGAAAATGAACGAGGCGCAGGCCGCGTCTCAGGGCCAGGGCACCTGATAGTTCAGGATGGCCGACACCGAGCGGCGGCCGCCGGCGGTGCACGAATCGGTGTAGCAGTACGACGCGTAGCTGGTATCGAACATGTTGTTCGCGCTGGCGCGCAGCTTCAGGCCCTTCAGGTCCGGGCTCAGGTGGGCAAAGTCGTAGTTGATGCCCGCATCCACCAGGGTATAGGCCACGGCCAGGCCCGGCTGGGCCACGTTGCTGTAGACCGCGCCCGCGCGCCCCACCCTGCCGTCCAGGCTCAGGCCGGCGAAACTGCCGCGCGTGACGGCGTATCTGGCCCCCACGGAAACACGCTGCTCGGACACGTCCGCATAGCGATTGCCGAGCATGGCCGCGTAGGCGTCCTCGCTCGCGCCGATCACGGTCGAGCTGGTGACCGCGTAGGTGGCCACGAGGTTCAGGCCCTGCAGCGGCTGCATCCGGCTCTCGACCGTGGCGCCGCGTATGCGCAGTTCGGCCCAGGCGCTGCACCCTGCCACGGCGCAGCCTTCCTGCGCCTCGGAGGTCTGGGCATTGTTCTGGATCTGGTTGAACGCCGTGATGGTCATCAACTGCCCGAGCGCCGGCGGCTGGTAGCGCACGCCGGTCTCGTACTGCTGGCTGGTGGCGGACGCGGCGGTGCCGGCCTGGGGCGCGTAGCTTTGCGAATAGTTCACGTACGGCGCCAGGCCGATGTCGAACTGGTAGCGCAGCCCCAGCCGGCCGCTGTAGACGTCGTCCTCGCGCAGGCCGGTGCCGTCGTTCCCGGCGGCGTTCAGGTCGATGGTGCGGTGGGTATTCTGGTCGCGCCGCCCGACCATGGACAGGACCCACCGCCGGTACTGCACCTGGTCCTGCACGAAGAATCCCAGCTTGCTTTCTTCCGCGAACGAGCGCGCGGCAATGCGCGGCTGGCCGATGGCCGTGCCGTAGGCCGCATCGAAGATGTCCAGCGACGGCGACGGCGCGATCCGGCTTTCGTAGATGTCGCGCGACTTGACGTAATCGAAGCCGAACTTGAACGTGTGCTGGAATCCCAGCGTCGTGAACCGGGCCTGCGCCTGCGAGCCGACGTTGAAGGTGCCCAGCCCCGGCCCCAGCGCATCCTGCGGCGCCGGCGATCCGTTGATCCAATCCACGGCGGGCTGGTTATCGGGCCGGCCATAGCGGACGTTCTGCTTGACCACCCAGGTGTCGTCCAGCTTCTGCTCGAACTCGTAGCTGGACTGTTTCCGGTTCGCCTGGTCGTAGGCCTGGGTACCGGTACGGGTGTCCACCGACATGTCCGCCCCGGGGTTCCAGGCCGGCGCGGTCGGTACCCTGACCGTGCCCTCGTCCGTCACGGCATAGACGATGGGCACCGGCGTATAGGGCAGCTCGGGCTCGGGCGCGGCCGGCTCCGGCGGCACGGCCGGACCCGCGGGCACCATCGAGGCGGCGGCGGGTTCTTGCAGGGAAACCGCGGGCGCGCACGCGCCCAGCGCCAGCAGCGCCGCCGTCGACGCCAGGATGGGCACGGCCCGCGTCAGGAAATGCAGAAACGTCACTCGCATGCTCGTCCGTATCGCCGTGGTCCGGACTCGGCCGGCTCTCGCGGCGCACGCCGGCACCGCCGGCCCTAGGCCTCGGCTATCCACGCCATCTGTATGGCTTCGAGAATTTTCTCTCCGGAACGTTTCGGATCGTCATCGAAGCCAGGAAGTTCCAGCACCCAGTTGTGCAAGTCGGTGAAACGCACCTGCTCCGGGTCCACGTCGGGATGGGCGTCGGCCAGCGCCGCGGCGATTTCGTAGATGTCCGTCCACTTCATCGGGGTTCTCCTGGCCTTGCGCCGGCATCGTCAATGATTCTCGGCGGCGTGGTTGATGGTGTACTTGGGAATCTCGATCGTCAGGTCGGCATCCTCGATCACGGCCTGGCAGGACAGGCGCGAGGTGGAAGTCAGGCCCCAGGCCTTGTCCAGCAGATCTTCCTCGTTGTCCGTGGCGGATTCGAGCGAGGAAAAACCCTCGCGCACGATCACGTGGCAGGTGGTGCAGGCGCACGACAGTTCGCAGGCGTGCTCGATCTCGATGTGATGGTCGAGCAGCACGCGGCAGATGGATGTGCCCGAGGGCGCGTCCTCGATGACCGCGCCTTCCGGGCAGAGTTCGGCGTGCGGAAGCACGGTGAGTTTGGGCATGATGGCAACCTGATAATGATGCGAACGGAAGCGCCGGGCGCTTCCTTACACGATTTCGTCCACGCGGCGCCCCGACAGCGCGCGGCGTATGCTGCGGTCCATCCGGCGGGCGGCGAAGTCCTCGGTGGCCTGCGCCAGCGCCTCGACCTGGGCCCGTACCGTCTCGCTGTCGTCGCTGGCCGCGGCGCTGGCGGTGCGCGCCAGCTGGGCCCGGATCGCGGCCTGTTCATCCGGATCCAGCAGGTCGGCGTCGGCCTGCAGCGCCGCCTCGACCGACTCGACCAGGCGCCGGGCCTCGACCTGCTGCTCGCGCAGCGCGCGCAGCTTCATGTCCACGTCGGCGCTGTTCATGCCGTCCGCCAGCATGGCCGCCACTTCGTCATCCGACAGTCCGTACGAGGGCTTGACCGAGATCGAGGCTTCCACGCCCGAGCTCTGCTCGCGCGCCGTCACGCTCAGCAGCCCGTCGGCGTCGACCTGGAAGGTCACGCGGATGCGGGCGGCGCCGGCCACCATGGGCGGAATGCCCCGCAGCTCGAAACGGGCGAGCGAGCGGCAATCGGACACCAGCTCGCGTTCGCCCTGGACCACGTGGATGGCCATGGCCGTCTGGCCGTCCTTGAATGTCGTGAAGTCCTGGGCGCGCGCCACCGGGATCGTGCTGTTGCGCGCGATCACGCGCTCGACCAGCCCCCCCATGGTTTCCAGGCCCAGCGACAGCGGGATCACGTCCAGCAGCAGCCACTCGTCGTCGGCCGTGCGGTTGCCCGCCAGCAGATTGGCCTGCATGGCGGCGCCCAGCGCCACGACCTGGTCCGGATCGAGATTGATCAGCGGGTCGGTGCCGAACAGATCGGCCACCATGCGGCGCACGATGGGCATGCGAGTCGCGCCGCCCACCATGACCACGCCCTTGACCTCGTCAGCGGCCAGGCCGGCGTCGCGCAGCGCCCGCCTGGCGCTCGACAGCGTGCGGGCCACCAGCGGACGCGCCAGGATCTCGAAATGCTCGCGCGTCAACGCCAGCGCCAGCGTGCGGCCGCCCGACAGCGTGGCGGCCAGTTCGGCCTGCTCCGCGTCGGTCAGCGCCTCGCGCGCCTGGCGCGCCGCGACCAGCAAGGCGCGCTGGTCTTCCGGCCCCAGCCCGGACAGCTTGCGGTCGTTCACGGCCCACGCCACGATGGCGGCGTCGAAATCGTCGCCGCCCAGCGCCGTGTCGCCGCCCGTGGCGATGACTTCGAACACGCCCTTGGACAGGCGCAGGATGGAGATGTCGAACGTGCCGCCGCCCAGGTCGTAGACCGCGTAGATGCCTTCGGCCGCGTTGTCCAGGCCGTAGGCGATCGCCGCCGCCGTCGGTTCGTTCAGCAGCCGCAGCACGTTCAATCCGGCCAGCCGGGCGGCGTCCTTGGTCGCCTGCCGCTGGGCGTCGTCGAAATACGCGGGCACGGTGATCACCGCGCCCACGAGATCGTCGCCCAGGGCATCCTCGGCCTGCTGGCGCAGCTTGGCCAGGATCTGCGCCGACACCTCGACCGGACTCTTGTCGCCCTGCACGGTACGGATGCGCACCATGCCGGGGGCATCGACGAACTCGTACGGCACGTGCAGCCGCTGGGCGTCCTCCAGCCCGCGCCCCATGAAGCGCTTGACCGACACCAGCGTATTGTGGGGATCCTGCGCCTGGGCCGCCAGCGCCTTGCGCCCGATCTGGACGTCGCCGCCCGGCAGGTAGCGCACCGCCGAGGGCAGCAGCGCATGGCCCTCTTCATCGCGCAGGACCTCGGCGGCGCCGCTGCGTACCGACGCCACCAGCGAGTTGGTCGTGCCCAGATCGATGCCCACCGCCAGACGGCGCTGGTGGGGGGCGTCGGACATGCCGGGTTCGGCTATCTGCAAAAGCGCCATGCGTTCCTGTTGTTCTCAGTCTTGTTCCGCCAGAGCATCGACGGCGAGGTCGATCTCTTCGGAGAATTTTTCAATGAACATCCACTCCCGCACGCGGGCGGCGGCAGTGGCATAGTCATGCTGTTCGTCCAGCAGCCGGCCAACCTCGGCCGTCATGCGCTTGCGCGCGGCGGCCAGCTCTCCCGCCAGGGCTTCCAGCGCGGCCGGGTCGCGGGCCGACCGGGCCTCGTCCAGCGCCTCCCGCCACTCCATCTGCTGCATCAGGAAGGCCGGGGTCATGGCCGTGTTGGTCTCGACCTGCAGGTCGACGCCCGCGCGCTCGCACAGGTAGCGCGCCCGGGACAAGGGCGCGCGCAGCACCCGATAGGCCTCGTTCGCGCGCGAGGCCCACTGCATGGCCACGCGCCGCTCCTGGGCCGAGCCGGCCGCGTGCCGGTCCGGGTGGACCCGCGCCTGGACCTCGCGCCAGGCCCGGTCCAGCGCATCGCGGTCGATGGCGAAACCGGGCGCGAGGCCCAACAGCTCGAAGTGATCGGGATCGTGTTGCATCAGACGGTGAAAGACTCACCGCAGCCGCAGGATGCCTTTTCGTTCGGGTTGTTGAACTTGAAGCCCTCGTTGAGCCCCTCGCGCGCATAGTCGAGTTCGGTGCCGGCCAGGTACGGCAGGCTCTTGGGATCGACGTACACCTTCACGCCCTGGCTCTCGAACACCTGGTCGTCGGCCTGGGCCTCGTCCACGTATTCGAGCTTGTACGCCAGGCCCGAGCATCCGGTGGTGCGCACGCCCAGCCTCAGCCCTATGCCCTTCCCCCGTTTCTGGAGGTAGCGGCTGACGTGGCGCGCGGCGCGTTCGGTCAACGTTACCGACATGGCTTCCTCTTAGCTGTTTCCGTGCTTGGCACGATAGTCGTTCACGGCCGCCTTGATGGCGTCCTCGGCCAGGATCGAGCAGTGGATCTTGACCGGGGGCAGCGCCAGTTCCTGGGCGATCTGCGTGTTGCGGATATCGAGCGCCTGGTCCAGCGTCTTGCCCTTGACCCATTCGGTCACCAGGGAGCTGGAGGCGATGGCCGAACCGCAGCCATAGGTCTTGAAGCGCGCGTCCTCGATGACGCCCTGCTCGTTGACCTTGATCTGCAGTTTCATCACGTCGCCACAGGCCGGCGCGCCCACCATGCCCGTTCCCACGGAGTCGTCGCCCTTCTCGAAGGAGCCGACGTTGCGGGGGTTCTCGTAGTGATCGATGACTTTTTCGCTATAGGCCATGTTTTTTCTCCTGGTTCAGTGTGCAGCCCACTGCACCGTGTTGATGTCGATGCCGTCCTTGACCATTTCCCACAGCGGGGACATTTCGCGCAGCTTGTCGACCTTGCCGCGGATCAGCTGGACGGTGAAGTCGATTTCCTCTTCCGTCGTGAAGCGGCCGAGGGTGAAGCGGATGGAACTGTGCGCCAGCTCGTCGCTGCGGCCCAGGGCGCGCAGCACGTACGAGGGTTCCAGGCTGGCCGAGGTGCAGGCCGAGCCGCTGGAGACCGCCAGCTCCTTCACCGCCATGATCAGGGACTCGCCCTCGACGTAGTTGAAGCTGACGTTCAGGTTGTGCGGGATGCGCTGCTCCATGTCGCCATTGAGGTAGACCTCTTCGATGGTCGAGAGGCCTGCCCACAGCCGGTCGCGCAGCATGCGCACGCGCTCGTTTTCCGTGGCCATCTCTTCCTTGGCGATGCGGAAGGCCTCGCCCATGCCGACGATCTGGTGCGTGGCCAGCGTGCCCGAGCGCATGCCGCGCTCGTGGCCGCCGCCGTGCATCTGCGCCTCGATGCGCACCCGCGGCTTGCGCCGCACGTACAGCGCGCCTATGCCCTTGGGACCGCACATCTTGTGCGCGCAGAAGGACATCAGGTCGACTTTCAGCGTGGCCAGGTCGATGACGACCTTGCCGGTGGCCTGGGCGGCGTCGACGTGGAAGATCACGCCCTTCTCGCGGCAGATCTCGCCCAGCTTCTCGATGTCCTGGATGACGCCGATCTCGTTGTTGACGTACATGACCGAGGCCAGGATCGTGTCCGGGCGGATCGCCGCCTTGAAGGCCTCCAGGTCGAGCAGGCCGTTTTCCTGCACGTCCAGGTAGGTGACCTCGAAGCCTTCCCGCTCCAGTTCGCGGCAGGTGTCCAGCACCGCCTTGTGCTCGGTCTTCACCGTGATGATGTGCTTGCCGCGCTCGGCGTAGAAATGCGCCGCGCCCTTGATCGCCAGGTTGTCGGACTCCGTGGCGCCCGAGGTCCACACGATTTCGCGCGGATCGGCGTTCACCAGGGCGGCAACCTGCTCGCGGGCGATTTCGACGGCCCGTTCGGCATCCCAGCCGTAGGCATGACTGCGCGAGGCCGGGTTGCCGAATTTTTCGTACAACCACGGGACCATGGCGTCGACCACCCGCGGATCCACCGGCGTGGTCGCCGAATAATCGAGATAAACCGGCGTTTTGATCATGACATCCAACCCTTGTGTTGCTGCGCCGGCCCTCAGGCCGTCGCGGTGGATTCGGGAGCGCCCGAGCGGCGATCCATCAGCACCGACTTGGCGGCGTTGGCTTCCTGCAACTCGCGCATGCGCTGCTGGTCGACCAGGTCCTGCAGGGACACCGAGTCCAGGTACTCGACCATCTTGCGGTTGAGCGTGGACCACAGTTCATGCGTCATGCACTTACCGGCCTTGCCGTCGTTGCCGCGGGAACAATCCTGCTTGCCGCCGCAGTCGGTGGCGTCCAGCGGTTCGTCGACGGCGAAGATGATGTCGGCCACGGTAACGTGGCGAGCCAGCTTGGCCAGCGAATAACCACCGCCCGGACCGCGCATGCTGTCGACCAGTTCATGCCGGCGCAGCTTGCCGAACAACTGCTCCAGATAGGACAGCGAAATGTTCTGGCGCTGGCTGATGGCGGACAGGGTGACCGGGCCGCTGTGCTGGCGCAGCGCCAGATCGATCATGGCAGTGACGGCGAAGCGTCCTTTGGTGGTGAGTCGCATTCGAAACCCCTGAGGTGAACCGGCGGGAGCAAATCCTTAACGATTTGCTCAAGTATAGCCAATTCCCGAATGTTTTTCTAGGGATTAATTCGGGAAATTACCAGGGGGTGATGCTGCGGCGCAAAAATTCGGTCGGGGGGCCAGCCGCGGCGTCTGGCGACGGGGCCGTCGCCGGCAAAACAAGGCCCGGACGCGATCCGGGCCTGCAATGAGGGACAGAACGAAACGGCGACCTGGAGTCAGGCCGCCTGGTACTGGGTGGCGCGCTTGCGCACGACTTCCAGCAAACCCTGGCAGGCGTCCTCGATATAGTCGAGCACCTTGGCGAAGCCTTCCGGCCCGCCGTAGTACGGATCCGGGACGGTGGCTTCCTCGTATTCGTTGGCGAAGCGCATCAGCAGCATCAGCTTGTGCTGATATTGCTTGGGCGCCTGCTGTTGCAGCAAGGACAGGTTGTCCCAGTCCATTGCCAGGATCATGTCGAATTCGCGGAAATCGTCCACACGGATCTGGCGCGCGCGGATTTCGCTGATGTCATAGCCACGCTTGCGGGCGGCAGCCTGCATACGGGCATCGGGCGGCTCGCCAATATGGAAGGCGTGCGTCCCGGCCGATTCTATACGGACAACGTCGGAAAGACCGGCGTCCTTCACCAAGCGGCGAAACACGCCCTCTGCGCTCGGCGAGCGACAGATGTTGCCCATGCACACAAACAGTACCTTGGTCATCATGTCCAGAAGTGTGCGGGAAAACCCCGGATAGTTCAAGCTTTTTTTATAAGCACATGAAAATGTGGTGCTTTAAAAACCTCTTTAGAATCAGGGCGTTACCTTTCACGCGTTAGCGATTGGGCACCATGGGCAAACACCGCGCACAATAGCGGTTCCACGGACGAATCCTTGTCTCGCCCCGTTCGAGCACCAAATCGGTGCACAACTATCTCGCGATGCACAAGTCCGCCGCACCCGCCAACGGGTGCTTCACGCGCGCGCCGGCCCGGCGGCGTTCAGGGCGTCCTCGTCGGCCTGCTGCCCGCCCGCGCCGAATACCTTCTGCTTGAGCGCCAGCAACTGGTCGCGGGCCTGCGCGGCTTTCTCGAACTCCAGGTTGCGCGCGTACTCGAGCATCGCCTTCTCCAGCTTCTTGATCTCCTTGGCGATCTGCTTCTCGCCCATGGCCTCGAAGCGGGCCGCCTCGAGCGACTCGCCGCCGTCCATGCCATCCGACGGCGCATAGACGCCGTCGATCAGGTCCCGCACTTCCTTCTTGACCCCTTGCGGGACGATGCCGCGTTCCTCGTTGAAGCGCAACTGTTTCTCGCGGCGGCGGGTGGTCTCGTCCAGCGCCCGCCGCATCGAGTCGGTCATGTGGTCGGCATACAGGATGGCCTTGCCGTTCAGGTTGCGCGCCGCCCGCCCTATGGTCTGGATCAGGCTGCGCTCGGACCGCAGGAAGCCTTCCTTGTCGGCGTCCAGGATGGCCACCAGCGACACCTCGGGGATGTCCAGCCCTTCGCGCAGCAGGTTGATGCCGACCAGCACGTCGAAGGTGCCCAGGCGCAGGTCGCGCAAGATTTCCACGCGCTCGACCGTATCGATGTCCGAGTGCAGGTAGCGCACCTTCACGCCGTGGTCGGTCAGGAAGTCCGTCAGGTCCTCGGCCATGCGCTTGGTCAGCGTGGTGATCAGCACCCGGTCGTTGCGGGCCACCCGCTCGTTGATCTCGCCCAGCACGTCGTCCACCTGGTTCAGCGCGGGCCGGATCTCGACCACGGGATCGACCAGGCCGGTCGGCCGCACCACCTGCTCGACCACGGCGTCGGCATGCTTCTTTTCGTAGTCCGCCGGAGTGGCCGAGACGAAGATGGTCTGGCGCATCTTGGACTCGAATTCCTCGAACTTCAGCGGCCGGTTGTCCATCGCGGACGGCAGGCGAAAGCCGTAGTTCACCAGGGTTTCCTTGCGCGAGCGGTCGCCCTTGTACATGGCGCCGACCTGCCCCACCGTGACGTGGCTCTCGTCGATGATCATCAGGGCGTCGTGCGGCAGGTAGTCCACCAGCGTCGGCGGCGGATCGCCCGGCTTGGCGCCCGACAGGTGCCGCGAGTAGTTCTCGATGCCCTTGCAGAATCCCAGCTCCTGCAGCATCTCGAGGTCGAAACGGGTGCGCTGTTCCAGGCGCTGGGCCTCGACCAGCTGGCCGTTGTCGACGAAGTAGCGGGTACGCTCGCGCAGCTCTTCCTTGATGGTCTCGATCGCGCGCAGCACGGTGGCGCGGGGCGTCACGTAATGCGAGCCCGGGTAGACCGCGAAGCGCAGGATCTTCTGCCTCACCTTGCCGGTCAGCGGATCGAACAGCTCCAGCGTCTCGACCTCGTCGTCGAACAGCGTGATGCGCAGGGCCAGCTCGGCGTGTTCGGCCGGGAAGACGTCGATCAGCTCGCCCCGGACCCGGAACGTGCCGCGCATGAACTCCGTATCGTTACGCGTGTACTGCATGGCCACCAGCCGCGCGATGATGTCGCGCTGCCCCATGCGGTCGCCGGTGCGCAGCAGCATCACCATGTCGTGATAGTCGTCGGGATTGCCGATACCGTAGATGCACGAAACGCTGGCCACGATGATGGTATCGCGGCGCTCGAGCAGGCTCTTGGTGGCCGACAGGCGCATCTGCTCGATGTGCTCGTTGATGGACGAATCCTTCTCGATGAAGAGATCGCGGGTCGGCACGTAGGCTTCGGGCTGGTAGTAGTCGTAGTACGAGACGAAATACTCGACCGCGTTGCGCGGGAAGAATTCCCGCATCTCGGCGTAGAGCTGGGCGGCCAGCGTCTTGTTGGGCGCCAGCACGATGGCCGGACGCCCCATGCGGGCGATCACGTTGGCCATGGTGTAGGTCTTGCCCGAGCCGGTCACGCCCAGCAGGGTCTGGTACATCAGGCCGTCCTCGATGCCTTCGCACAGTTGCGCGATGGCCGTCGGCTGGTCCCCGGCGGGCGGATAGGGCTGGTAGAGCTGGAAAGGGCTGCCGTCGTAGGTGACGAAACGGGGCTCGAAGCCTTGCTCGCCGGCGGCTGCCGCCACCACCGCGGCGGCGTCGTTCAACCCATCGGAAGGCGTAGTCTGCATGCTAGACTCTTGTTTCATCAGGAAAACTTCGGCAGCGAAAGGGTCCCAGAGTTCCGGACCCCGATGCGTTTCGTATTGTAAAAACCAACCTGCCATTATCCCCTGCACCACTTCTCCCTTCAACCCCGCGCGCTTAACGGACGCTTTTCATGACTTCGCTCTTCGCCGCCGTAGAACTGGCCCCTCGCGACCCCATCCTGGGCCTTACCGAACAATTCAACGCCGACACCCGCAGCAACAAGGTCAATCTCGGCGTGGGCGTGTACTACAACGACGAAGGCCGGATTCCCCTTCTGAAGGCGGTTCGCAAGGCCGAGCAGGCGCGCATCGACGCGGCCGCCGCGCGCGGCTACCTGCCCATCGAAGGGCTGGCGGGCTATAACCGCGCGGTGCAGGAGCTGCTGCTGGGCGCCGACTCCCCGCTGATCGCCGCGGGCCGGGTCCTGACGGCCCAGAGCCTGGGCGGCACGGGCGCGCTCAAGATCGGCGCCGACTTCCTCAAGCGCCTGGTTCCCCAGGCCAAGGTCGCCATCAGCGACCCGAGCTGGGAAAACCATCGCGCGCTGTTCGAGTACGCCGGCTTCGAGGTCGTCAACTATCCCTACTACGACGCAGCCACCCACGGCGTGAACTTCGCCGGCATGATCGCCGCGCTGGAAAGCTACCCCGCCGGCACGGTGGTCGTGCTGCATGCCTGCTGCCACAACCCGACGGGCGTGGACCTGACCGCCGACCAGTGGACCAAGGTGGTCGAGGTGGTCAAGGCGCGCCAGCTCATTCCCTTCCTGGATATCGCCTACCAGGGCTTCGGCGACGGCATCGACGCCGATGCCACGGCCGTGCGCCAGTTCGCCGACGCCGAACTGACCTTCCTGATCAGCTCGTCTTTCTCGAAGTCCTTCTCGCTGTATGGCGAGCGCGTGGGCGCCCTGTCCCTGGTCGCCGCCGACAAGGAAGAAAGCGGCCGCGTGCTGAGCCAGCTCAAGCGCGTGATCCGCACCAACTACTCCAACCCGCCCACCCATGGCGGCACGGTGGTCGCCCAGGTACTGACCTCGCCCGAACTGCGGGCCGAATGGGAAGCCGAGCTGGGCGAGATGCGCGAACGCATCCGCGCCATGCGCGCCGCCCTGGTCGCCAAGCTCAAGGAACGCGGCGTTGCGCGGGACTTCGGCTTCGTGCTGCAGCAGCGCGGCATGTTCTCGTATTCGGGCCTGACGGCCGCGCAAGTGGACCGCCTGCGCGAAGAGCACGGCATCTATGCCGTCTCGACCGGCCGCATCTGCGTGGCCGCGCTCAACAGCCGCAACATCGATGCCGTCGCCGACGGCATCGCCGCTGTGTTGAAGTAACCCCCCTACGCGCTTACGCGCGCCCGGCATGGTGAGCCCCCAGCCGCTACGCGGCAGCCCCCCGAGGGGGCCGGGGCCCGCCTTGGGGCGGCCCGGCGCCGGACCCCGCGGGGCGGCACTGGCGGACCGCCAGAGCCGGATCCGGGATGCCCTGGTTGCGCTCTAGCGTTGGGGCATGCTATAGTTTTGGGCTCGATTCCCCGATAGCTCAGTCGGTAGAGCGACGGACTGTTAATCCGCAGGTCACTGGTTCGAACCCAGTTCGGGGAGCCACAGATTCAAGCAAAAAGCCCTTACGGTTTCGCCGTAAGGGCTTTTTGCTTTTCCCTTGCCATTTGGCCTTCTCGCGTCCGACCGGCCTCTCGCGGCGGAGGACTTGAGCGCTTCAGTATGAAAAAGTATGATTTATGAAGATGTTATCGGGAGTGATTCATGCCCACTACGCTGGAACGCCTGACAATCACCATGCCATCGGAAATGGCCGCCTCCATCAAGCAAGCCGTGGATGACGGCGAATACGCCTCGACCAGCGAGGTCGTACGTGAGGCCTTGCGCGAATGGAAGACACGCCGCCAACTGATGCTCAATGAACTATCCGCCCTCAAGGCGGATATCGACCAGGGCTTGGTCGACGTAGCCGCAGGCCGAGTCAAGACCTTTGACGCGGACCGCATCATCGCCCGGGGGAAGCAGCTATTAGCCGCACGCTCCAAATAACCGACAGCGCCGAACAGGATCTGGCGGAAATCTGGTCGTATATTGCCGAGGGAGCTTCGGAGGCGACCGCTACCCGGTTCCTGAACAAGCTGTACGGAACGTGCGAGCGATTGCTGGCATACCCTCTGGGACATCCGGAACGGCGACAACTCGGGCGGGACCTGCGTGTGGTCTTCCACGGGGCCTACGCCATCTACTATCAGGCAAGCGAAACCGCAGTCGTGATCGTGCGCGTTTTGCACGGCATGCGCGACCTTGGAGCCATCGCCGACCAAGGTGGGTTCGATATCTAAAGCCACGGCTGCCACCACGCCTGGAACCGCGCTGGCGCGGGCGGTTCCCGCCTGAAACTTCATTCAACATTCAATCTTGATCAACACCGGACCGTCCGGTAATTTGCCGCAGCACGGCCGGTCCGGCGCCTGTGTTCCGCAGCATGTCAGGCTCCGGCCGTTCCCATGACGAGGCGGCGAGCATCCATCGCGCCCGCACCACCGGAGAAGACACCATGCAGAGACGCGCCTTGCTGTCGGCCGCGCTGGCGGGCCTGGCCTGCGCGGCCGCCGCGCCCGTCAGGGCCGATACGTTCCCTTCCCGCCCCATCCGCTTCGTCGTGCCTTTCGGCCCCGGCGGCGGCACCGACATCGTCGCGCGGCTCATCGCTCCCTACCTGTCGGCCGAACTCGGCCAGCAGGTGGTGGTGGAGAACCGTCCCGGCGCGGGCGGCGTGATCGGCTCCAACATGGTGGCCAAGGGCCCCGCCGACGGCTACACCATCCTGTTCGCCGACAGCGCGCGCACGATCGCGCCGTCCATGCAGAAGGACCTGCCGTTCGACATCGCGCGCGACCTCGATCCCATCGGCCTGATCGGCGGTACCCCCCTGCTGCTGCTTGCCCATCCCCAGGCACCGGTCAAGACCCTGGACGAGCTGGTCAAGTACGCCAAGGCCAATCCGGGCAGGCTGACCTACGGCAGTTCGGGCAACGGCACGCCGCAGCACTTCGCCGTGGAGCTCTTGAAGTCGGCCGCGGGCATCGATCTGGTGCACGTGCCCTACAAAGGTGCGGCCGCCGTGGTGGCCGACGCCGTCGGCGGGCAGATCAACCTGGCCTCGGCCACCTATGCGCCGTCGGCCGAATACATACGCAGCAACCGGCTGCTGCCGCTGACGGTGATGGAACCCAGGCGCCTGCCCGCCCTGCCCGAGGTGCCGGCCGCGGCCGAGCGCTATCCCGAAGTGATCATGAGCATCTGGTTCGGCATCATGCTGCCCATGGGGGTCGAGCCGGCCGTCCGCGCGCGGCTGGCCGAGGCGGTCGGCAAGGTCGTCGCCAACCCCGAGTACGCCGACAGGCTGCGCGCCGCCGGCTTCGAACCGATGCGAGAGACCGCGCCCCAGATGAAAGCCCGCATCGAACGCGAGGTGAAACTGTTCGGCGACGTCGCGCGCAAGGCGGGCATCAAGCCCGAGTAGCGCGGCAGGCCCCGGAGCGGGACTGGGGTATCATCCCGCCCATGGCCGTTCATGCTTCCCCGCGCTTCGTCTGGCTGGCACTGCTGTGCGTGCTCTGGCACACGGCCAAGCCCGTCGCGCACGCATCGGCGGGCCCGCCGCCATGGCTGTCCGTGCTGTGCACGGCGCAGGGCAGCGTTCCCGCGCCCCAGGATCCGCGCGACGGCGATCCGCATGCGCTGGCCGCCCTGCAATGCCCGCTATGCCTGGCCGGCGCCCATGCCGCCCTGCCCCCGCCCGCCGTGCAGGCGCAGATCGCGCCCGCGCGCGACCTCGGCCAGGCCTGCCGGCCCACCCGGGCCCTGCCGTCCCTGCCCATCCCGCCCCACCTGCATTTCTCGTCCCGCGCGCCGCCGGCCTGAGCCCATGCTCTCCTCGACGCGCCACGCCGGCAGGCTTTGCCGGCCATATTTCCAAGACGAGACCCTCATGCAGATTCGTACGTTCACCCTGTCGCTGCTGTTTTCCATGCTGGCCGCCGGCCAGGCCGTCGCCCACGACTATACGGCCGGCGCGATCCAGATCAACCACCCCTGGAGCCGGGCCACCGTCACCGGCCAGCCCGCCGGAGGCGGTTTCCTGAAGCTGACCAACAAAGGGGCCGACGACAAGCTGATCGCCGTCCGCGCCGACATCTCGGCCACCGCCGAACTGCACACCATGCAGATGGACGGCGACATCATGCGCATGCGCCAGGTCGACGGCATCGCCCTGCCCGCGGGCCAGACCGTCGAGCTCAGGCCCGGCGGCTACCACATCATGTTCATGCGCCTGAAAGCGCCGCTCAAGGAAGGCACCAGCTTCCCCGCCACCCTGGTCTTCGAGAAGGCGGGCGAGGTCAAGGTGGACTTCAAGGTCGAGCCCGCCGGCGCCGGGGCAGGTTCGGGCGGCCATGGAGCGGGCGGCCATCGCCACTGACGCGGCGGTCCGTGCCGGGAAGGCCGGCACGGGTCTTGCAATCGAACGAGAAAGGATGAATTCTTCTATTTCGGACACTTTTGGTTGCAAACCGTGCCCTCGATAGCCCTGCCCCCTGCCCGGACCGGAACTGCCGAATGACTGCGCTGTACAACGGAATGACCCGGGAAGCGCTGGACGCTTCCTACAACAATTCCGCCGCCGTGCTCAACAGCGCGGTGCTGATGGCGGAATTCGACGAACGCAGCGCCAAGCTGCGGGCCGCCCATCCCCAATACCTGGACCTGCGCTACGGCCCGGCTCCCCGCAACCGCATCGACTATTTCCCCGCGGCCCGTCCGGGACCGCTCATGGTCTTCATCCATGGCGGCTACTGGCAGACGCGCTCCAAGGAAAACTTCAGTTTCCTGACCGCCGGGCCGCTGGCCCATGGGCTGCACGTCGCGCTGGTGGGCTATACCCTGGCGCCCGAGCAGTCCCTGGACGGCATCGTCGGCGAAATACGCGCTGCCTTGGGATGGCTGGCACGGCAGGCCCCACAATGGGGCACCGATCCCGAACGGATGATCGTCAGCGGATGGTCCGCCGGCGCCCACCTGGCGGCCATGGTCCTGGACGAGCCGGGGGTATGCGGCGGCCTGGCCATCAGCGGCGTCTACGATCTCGAGCCCATACGCCTGAGTTACCTGAACGACAAGCTGCGCCTGTGTCCGCCCGACGTCCGGCGGCTCAGCCCCCTGCATCGCCCGCTCAGCCAGCGCGAGCTGGTCCTGGCCTACGGCGCCTCCGAACTGCCCGAGCTGCAACGCCAGTCCGAGACCTTCGCCGCCGCGCGGGCGGGCTTGCCCGGCGAACTGCTGCGGCTGCCCGATCGCAACCACTTCACCATCCTGAACGACCTGGCCTCGCCCGAAGGCATCCTGACCCAGCGCGCGTGCCGCCTGGCGGGGCTGTAGGAACGGCCCCGCCTCACGCCTCGTCCCGCACGGCCAGGACGGCGCGGCCCCGGCTCAGGTCGGACAGCATCGTTCGCAGCGCCTCCAGGCGCGGCCGCGGCACGCTCAATGCCAGCGTCGCGCCCTGTTCGTCGAAAAGCTCGCCGAGGACCTCGGCGCCGTGCTCCTTCAGCCGCGCCTTGAACAGCGGCAGCTCGGCGAAGGTGCAGGCGACCTCGGCCTCGGCCAGGTCCAGCAGCGGCACCCGGCGCCCCAGCCGCAGGCAGTTGGCCGCGCAGCCGCCATAGGCGCGCGCCAGGCCGCCCGCGCCCAGCAGCGTGCCGCCGAACCAGCGCACCACCAGCACCGCCACGCGATCGCAGGACTGCCCGTCTATGGCCTGCAGGATGGGGCGGCCGGCCGTCCCGCCCGGCTCGCCGTCGTCGTTGAAACGGTACGCGGCGCCGATGCGATAGGCCCAGCAGTTATGCGTGGCCGTGGGGTCGGCATGCCGGGCGAAGAAAGCCAGCGCCTCGTCGGCGCTGGCCACGGGCGCCGCGTGGGCGACGAACCGGCTCTTGCGAACCTCCTCGCGGTAGCTGCAAGGCGCCTCGAGCGTGAAGAGGGAACTCATGCGGCGAGTTTACCGCGCCCCTTGCGCCTTGCTTTGACGAACGTCATTTTTCTGCTATATTTGCGGGCTCCTTTCCCCGATAGCTCAGTCGGTAGAGCGACGGACTGTTAATCCGCAGGTCACTGGTTCGAACCCAGTTCGGGGAGCCAAGATTAAAAATGAAAACGGACGCCCCCGGGCGTCCGTTTTCATTTGTGCGGTCCGGTCGCTCGGCAGGGATAATGCGGGGACCAATAAAAAAACAGGGACCAATAAACAGAGACAACACGTCAGAGACAACACGTGCCAGCCAACGCTTCCCCCCTCACCCATCGGCGCGTGCTTGCGATGGCCCTGCCCATCGTCCTCGCCAACCTGACCCAACCCCTGATGTCCGCGGTGGACACCGCCGTGGCGGGCCACCTGCCCGGCCCCGAATACCTGGCTGGCGTGGCGCTGGGGGGCCTGCTCTTCAGCTTCCTGTTCTGGGGCTTCGGCTTCCTGCGCATGGGCACGACCGGGCTCGTCGCCCAGGCCTGGGGCAAGGGCGACGAACAGGCGCTGGCCGCCAGCGTGGTGCGGGCGGTATCCCTTGCGCTGGCCATCGGCCTGGCGCTGCTGGTGTTGCAGCGGCCCCTGATCTCGCTGGTGCTGGGCCTGCTGGGCGGCAGCGCCGAGGCCACGCGCCAGGCCATCGCGTATTGCTCGGGCCGGATCTGGGCGGCGCCGCTGGCGCTGGTCAACTACGTGGTGCTGGGCTGGCTGCTGGGGTGCCAGCGCGTGCGGCTGGCGCTGGCCCTGCAGATCCTGATCAACGTGGTCAACCTGGGCGCCGTGCTGCTGTTCGTGCATGGCTTCGGCCTGGGCGTGGCGGGCATAGGCGCGGCGACCGCGGTGGCCGACGGCGCCGGCACGCTGGCGGGCGGCATCCTGCTGTGGCGCTCGCACCGCGCCGCCTGGCCGCGACTGCGCCTGGCGGTCTTGCGCGACGCCGCCGCGATGCGGCGCCTGGTCGGCATCAATTTCCACATCTTCGTGCGCACGGCCTGCCTGCTGGCCAGCATGGGATGGTTCGCCCACCTGGGCGCCACCCAGGGCGACATGGTCCTGGCCGCCAACGCGCTGCTGCTGAATTTCCTGACCTTCATGGCCTTCGGCCTGGACGGCTTCGCCCATGCGGCCGAGGCGCTGGTGGGCGCCGCCGTGGGTGCGGGCGACCGCCCGGGCCTGCGGCGCGCCGTGCGGCTGTGCATGAGCTGGGCCTTCGCCGGCGCGCTCGCCTATGCCCTGGTCTACCTGGCCGTGGGTCCATGGATAGTGAGCCTGCTGACCGACCAGGCGGCGCTGCGCGAGACCGCCGGCCGCTTCCTGCCCTGGCTGGCGCTGGCGCCCATCGCCTCGGTCGCGGCCTACCTGTACGACGGCATCTTCATCGGCGCCACCCAGACCCGCGCGCTGATGCGGGCCATGCTGGTCTGCGGCGCGGCGTTCCTGGCGCTGTCGCTGGGCTTGCTGCCGCGGCTGGGCAACCATGGACTGTGGCTGTCCTTCCTCGCTTTCAATGCCCTGCGCGGCCTGACGCTGCACCTGGCCGCGCCGCGCACGCTCTATCGCGAGTTCCGGACCGGGCGGCCGCACGGCTGGACAACGTGTAACCAGTTATCCCCGCATCCTGTGGACAACGTTGGGGACAGCCCTGGAACAGGACGAAGCGACCCGCATCACAGCAGGCTCCGAGGTTCCCCGCCCACGAAATGAGCAAGGCCCGTTCCCGGCGTGCCGCCTTGACAACCGCTTGCCGCGCCGATTAAGGTCTCGCCCCTTGCATAGAATTGGTGACTCCATGGTTGTCTGGCTGAAAGTGCCCTTTGCCGAGAAAGACGAAGCCAAGGCGCTCGGGGCCAGATGGTCGCCAGCGCAGAAGAAGTGGTACGTCAAGGACGGCGCCGATGCCGCGCCCTTCCAGCGCTGGCTGGATGCCGACGCGCCCTCGCCAGCTCAGGCGCCCCCCGCGCCGCAGCCCACGGGGGACGAAACGCCCCCGGCCGGCGGCGCCATCGTCTACTGCGACGGCGCCTGCCGCGGCAACCCCGGCGGCCCAGGAGGCTGGGGCGCGTGGATCCGCACCACCGAGGCCACCGTGGAAATCTTCGGCGGCTCGCCCGACACCACCAACAACCGCATGGAACTGACCGCCGCCATCGAAGCGCTGCGCTGGCTGCCGCAGGCCTGCGAGGTGGTCGTCTACACCGACTCGCAATACGTCGTGAACGGCATGACGCAATGGCGCCACGGCTGGGTACGCAAGAACTGGAAGGACGTCAAGAACGTCGAGCTGTGGAAGGCGCTGATCGCCGAGGCCGACCGGCATCGCGCAACCTTCCGGTGGGTGCGCGGACATAGCGGGCATCGCGGCAACGAACGCGCGGATGCGCTGGCCAACGAAGGGCTGGACCACGCCAAGCGTACCGGCCGCGGCGAAGTGGTGGTGCGCATCGTGGCCGAGCACGGCGCCGCAGGATAACGGCCGGCTATCGGCGGACCTCAGGCAGGCAGCCGGATCGCCCGGTCAGAAGCCCCCAGGTCCCTGAGCGTGTCGACCAGGATCTCCTGGAACTTCGTGATGCCCAGGCTGATGGGCCGATCGATGCGCCGCACGAGATAGCGCGACAGAAACAGGCCCTTCACCGGGCCGCCGTCGAAGTCCCCGCGCTTGATGTCGGCGCCTATGCCGGAGTACGGCGAAATGTGGGCCCCTACCCCGCGGCGCACGAGATCCTTGATGACCTGGAAGGCATCGGTCTCCACCGTCACGTTCAGCGCCACGCCCAGGCGCGCGGCCTCGCTCTCGATGTGCTGGCGCGCCAGTTGCGCGCGTCCGGGCTGGATCAGCGGCAGCCCGGCCAACTCCTTCAGCGAGTAGGTCCTGAGCGCATGCCGGCTTTTGCGGCGGCGGGGCATCATCACCCAGAACTCCTCGTCGCACAGGTGCGTGCTGACGAGCAGCGGATTGGCGCCCCCGGCCAATACCGCGAGGTCGAGCCTGTCGGCCAGCAGCCGGTCGCGCAATTCGTTGCTCAGGCCCTCGTACAGGTCGAACGTGGCCTGCGGGTACATCTTCTGGAACGCGGCCGCGACCGTGCCGATCACGAAGCCGCCCAACGAAGGCGGAAAGCCGATCCGCAGCGTGCCGGCGACAGTGGTGCTGGACGCGATGACGTTGGCGCGGACTTCGCGCACCAATCGGAAGATGGCCTCGGCTCCCGACAGCAGCCGCATGCCGGCCTCGGTCGGTTCGACGCCGCGGCTGTGGCGGAACAGGAGCTGCACGCCCAGTTCGTCCTCCAGCAGCAGCACCTGCCGCGTCAGCGCGGGCTGTGCGATGTGCAGCGCCACCGAGGCCTTCGTGAAGCTCTTCAACTGCGCGACGCGCACGAAATACCGGAGTTGAACCAGATCCATCGCTGCCTCGCCATGCGTTTTCGCTATCGAATTATTTTATAGCTCGCCCCGAAAAACGGCATTTCTCCTGCGCCGCGAGTCCGTCCAGAATGTCCTGGCACATGAACAAGACGGAGACACCATGCAACGCCATCTCATCGCGCCGCGCCTTGTCCTTGCCGCCGCGTCGCTGCTGATCGCGGCCACGGCGGGCGCGCAGGCCTATCCCACCCGGCCGATCCGGCTGATCGTGCCCTTCCCCGTGGGCGGTTCCACGGATACCTATGCCCGCCTGGCCGGCAAGCTGCTGGGCGAGGCGCTGGGCCAGCCCGTGATCGTGGACAACCGCGCCGGCGCCACCGGCCTGATCGGCAGCCGATTGGTCAAGGATGCGCCAGCCGACGGCTACACGCTGCTCTACACCACCAACAGCGCCCACGTCATCGGCCCGCTGCTGCACAGGCAGCACACCTTCGACCCGGCCGCCGATTTCACGCCCATCACCGAGGCGCTGCGCTTTCCCGCCTACCTGGTGGCCTCGGCCAAGCTGCCGGCCAGGACCTTCAAGGAATTCCTCGCCCTGGCCAAGTCCCGGCAAGGCGCGTTGAGCTACGCCAGCGCGGGCACCGGCGGCGGCAGCCACCTCGCCTGCGAACAGATGCTGGATGCGGCGGGCATCAAGGCCCTGCACGTGCCCTATTCGGGCGCGGGGCCGGCACAGACCTCGGTCATCGCCGGAGAGGTGGACTTCCTGTGCGACTCCGTCGGCAATTCGCAGTCCATGGTCCGCGCGGGCAAGATGCGGGGACTGGCGCTGGCCGCCGCGCAGCGCTCGCCCGCCATCCCCGACATCCCGACCATGCGCGAGGAAGGCGTCCCGGTGGAGGCCTACGTCTGGCAAGGCGTCTTCGCGCCCAAGGGATTGCCCGCCGGCATACGGGACAAGCTGGCGGCGGAGATCGCCCGGGTCATGCGCATGCCCGAGATGCAGGCCCGCCTGCAAAAAGACGGCTACGACCTCGTGCTCCAGCCGCCCGACCAATTCGCCAGGGACCTGGTCGCCGAGCAATCGATGTGGGCCAGGCTGATCGCCGAGAAGAATATCAAGGCCGACTGACCTTCGCCGGCGCCACCGCACTTTCCACGCAACCACGAATGGACATCGACCATGTTTGAATACTTCGGCGACAACTACACCTGGAATATGGCCGTCAACCTGGCGCTCGGCATGGGCGCCGAGATCGGCGAGCTCGACGACGCCTCCGGCCCCGTCAAGGAAGCGTCGCGCCGCGGCGACCCGCATGCGGCCGAGATCCTGTTCGCCGCCTGGACCGGGCTGGCCGACCGCGTGAAGGCGCTGGCGCAGCAGGACCTCCAGCACGATCGCACCTACAGCGCGGGCCGCAAGTTCAAGCGCGCCGCCATCTACTACGTGCAGGCCGAACGCATGCAGGCGCCGCGCTTCCCTGGCCGGGACGCGGCCTTCCGCAACATGCTCGAGTGCTTTCGGCGCTACGCCGAGCTGACCGGCCAGCCCGTCGAATGGGTGGACGTGCCCTACCAGGGCACCACCCTGCCGGCCCTGTACGTCCCGGCGCGCGAGATACCGCCCGGCGGCGCGCCCTGCATGGTGCATTTCGACGGACTGGACGTGACCAAGGAGATCCTGTACCTGATGGGCATGGGCGAGGCCTTGCGCGAGCGCGGCGTGTCCGTGCTGCTGGTGGACAACCCCGGCGTGGGCGAGGCCTTGCGCCTGCAGGGCCTGACCAATTTCCCCGAGGCCGAGGTGCCCGCCTCGGCCTGCGTCGACTACCTGGAGGGACGCGACGACGTCGATGCCTCGCGCATCGGCATCATGGCATTGTCGCTGGGCGGCTATCACGCGCCGCGCGCCGCCGCCTTCGAACCCCGCCTGCGCTGCTGCGTGGCCTGGGGCGCCAACTACGACTGGGGCGCGACCCAGCGCTACCGCCACCAGAGCCAGGACCCGCGGCTACCCGTTCCGCATTACTGGGAACATGTGATGTGGGTGTTCGGCCAGACCACCATGGAAGGCCTGCTGGCCACGGCGGACCGCATGACGCTGGAGGGCGTGCTGCATCGCATACGCTGCCCCATCCTGGTCACGCACGGCGAGAACGACCGGCAGATCAAGCTGGTCCAGGCCGAACGCCTGGTCGCCGAATGCGTGAACAGCCCCAAGGCGGAGCTGTTCGTCCATACGCTGCGCGATGGCGGCGCCGAGCATTGCAGCGTCGACAACCTGGCGCTGGGCGTGGACGCCATCGCTGACTGGATCGGCGCAACCATGCGGGAGCTTGGGCAGCGCCCGCAGGATCGACGCCCGCGCTAGCCGGCCTTCGCCCCGAACTTGGCCGGCACGACGACGGCACGATCGTCCGCGCCGGCCTCGGGCGACGCCGGCGCCTTCCTGGCGTGCTTGAGGCGGTAGTCCTCGAGGAACTTGGCGATGCGGCCGATGGCCTCGCGCAGATCCGCCTCGTGCGGCAGGAACACGATGCGGAAGTGGTCGGGATGCGGCCAGTTGAACCCCGTTCCCTGCACCAGCATCACCCGCGTGGCTTCCAGCATCTGCAGGAAGAACTGGCGGTCGTCCTCGATGGGATACACCTCGGGATCCAGCCGCGGGAACATGTAGAGCGCGGCCTGCGGCTTGACGCAGGTCACGCCGGGAATGGCGGTGATCAATTCATAGGCCAGGTCGCGCTGCTGGCGCAGCCGGCCCCCCGGGGCCACCAGGTCGTTGATGCTCTGGTAGCCGCCCAGCGCGGTCTGGATCGCCCACTGGCCCGGCACGTTCGCGCACAGCCTCATGTTGGCGAGCATGTTCAGGCCGTCGATGTAATCGCGCGCGGCGCGCTTGTCGCCCGAGACCACCAGCCAGCCCGCGCGGTAGCCGCAGGCGCGGTAGCTCTTGGACAGCGAGTTGAAGGTCAGCGTCAGCACGTCGGTGGACAGGCTCGCCAGCGCGGTGTGGCGGGCGTCGTCGTACAGCACCTTGTCGTAGACCTCGTCGGCCAGGATGACCAGCCCGTGCTCGCGCGCGATGGCGACGATCTCCTGCAGCACGTGGTCGGGATAGACCACGCCGGTCGGGTTGTTCGGGTTGATGACCACGATCCCCTTGGTGCGCGGGGTGATCTTGGCCCGGATGTCGTCCAGGTCGGGAATCCAGCCCTTGGCCTCGTCGCACAGGTAGTGCACGGGCGTGCCGCCCGACAGGCTCACGACCGCCGTCCACAGCGGGTAGTCCGGCGCGGGCAGCAGCAACTCGTCGCCGTCGTCCAGCAGCGCGTTGGTGGCCATCGCGATCAGGTCGGAGGCGCCGTTGCCCAGGTAGATGTCTTCCAGTGTCACGCCCTGCACGCCCTGCGCCTGGGTGTAGTGCATGACCGCCTTGCGCGCGGCGAAGATGCCCTTGCTGTCCGAATAGCCCGCCGAGTTGGGCAGGTTGCGGATCATGTCGAGCTGGATTTCCTCGGGAGCGTCGAAACCGAACACGGCCAGGTTGCCGATGTTGAGCTTGATGAGCTTCTGGCCTTCGTCTTCCATCTGCTTGGCCCTGTCCATGATGGGGCCGCGGATGTCGTACAGGACGTGGGCTAGTTTGTTCGATTTGTTGATGGGTTTCATGCACGGTCTTCCGGAGAGTGGGGCAGCAGCGCTCCCAAGCCAAGATACTAGAACATAGAACACGAAATCCCCAAAAAGCGGGGGGCCGCCTCGGCGTTGCGATGGCTTTCCACGGCTTGACTCGATCACTGTATATTTATACAGTATCCTGCCGTAAACCGTTGTTGTCCCATGCCTTCTGCCGGAATCTCCACGCCGCGCGCCAGCACCGCGATCCATCCCCTCCTGTGGCGGGGATCGCAGCTTGCCCGCAACTGCCGCCCCGGCCTGGATACCGGCCATGCCGAGCTTTCCCGCCAGTTGCCCGACGGCGGGTGGCCGCTGGGCAGCCTGACCGAACTGCTGCTGCCGCAGCCGGGCATAGGCGAAATCCGCCTGTTGCTGCCGGCGCTGCGGCAATTGCCCGCCCAACGCAGCATCGTCCTGCTCCACCCGCCCCACCAGCCGTCCGTCCAGGCTTGGCAAGCCCATCGCTTCGCCAGCCGGCAACTGCTGTGGGTCGCGCCCGCCCACGCGGCCGACGCCCTGTGGGCGGCCGAGCAAGTCCTCAAGCAAGGGCATTGCGGCGCCCTGCTGTACTGGGCCTCCCGCCCGCCCGCGACCGCCCTGCGCCGGCTGCACCTGGCCGCCCAGGCCGGCGATACCGCCTTCTTCCTGTTCCGCCCCGCCGAATCGGCCCGCCAGGCATCGCCCGCGCCGCTGCGCCTGCTGTTGCATCCCGCCGGCGACCAACTGCGCGTGGACATCCTCAAGCGCCGCGGCCCCGTCCACGACACCAGCCTGCTGGTGCCGCTCGCGCCTTCGCGCGCGGCTCCGGCCGCGGGTTCGATTCCCGCCTTTTCCGAGCCTTCCCATGCGCCTGTGGATCAGCGTCTACCTGACGCACCCCAGCCTCGACGCACTGAGCCCGTCCTGGCCGGATGACGCGGCCGGCCCGCTGGTGGTCCTCGAACACGAGGCGGTGGTGGCCGTGACGCCTGCCGCCGCGCAACTGGGCGTGCGGCCGGGCATGCGCAAGAAAGGCGCCGGCGCCCTGGCCCCGCATGCCGCGTTCATCCAGCGGGATATCGAGCGCGAACGGCAACTGCTCGATGCCGCCGCGCTGGCCATGCTGCAATACACGCCGGAAGTCACCCTTGGCCCCGACACCAGCCTGCTGCTCGACGTCCACGCCAGCCTGCGTGTCTTCCGCGGCCCCCTGGCGCTGTGCCGGCGCATCCGGCGCACGCTGGAACAACTGGGCTGCCGGGCCCGCGTCGGCATGGCGCCGACCGCCCATGGCGCCTGGCTGCTGGCGGCGCGGGCCACGCCCGGCCCGCGCCGCGTCCTGCGGCTGGACCGGCTGCTGCGCCGGATGGACCCACTGCCCTGCCTGCTGCTGCCGCCGGCGCGGCCGCACCAGGCCTGGCTGGACGGCATAGGGTGCCGTACCCTTGCCGCCCTGATGCGGCTGCCGCGCGCCGGCCTGCAAAAGCGCTGCGGCCACGCCCTGCCGCACATGCTCGACCAGGCTCGCGGCCAGGCGCCCGAGCTGTTCGACTGGATCCGCGCGCCGCTCCGGTTTTCCGCGCGCCTGGAACCGATCGCCCGCCTCGAGCACACCGCTGCCGTCCTGATCGTGGCCCGCCGCCTCGTCCAGCAGCTCGTGGGATGGCTGGGCGCTACGCATACAGCGGCCAGCGCCATCGTTCTCCTGCTGGAGCACGAACGCGGCCGCCACGCCCGGCCGCCCACGCGGCTGACCGTGGCCCTGGCCCAGCCCGGCTGGCAGGCCGATCACCTGCTGCGCCTGCTCAAGGAACATCTCGAACGCCTGACGCTGGAAGCGCCGGCCATCGCCGTGGCCCTGCACGCCGACCAGCTCGTCTCCCGCGCCGCGCCCTCCGAATCCTTGTTCACCGATCCCGGCGGCACCCCGGCCGACCACGACCGCCTGCTGGAACTGCTGACGGCGCGGCTGGGCGCCGACCGCGTGCTGGCCGCCCGGCCACGCGCCGACCATCGGCCGGAAGCCGCCAATTGCTGGCAACCGGCCTTGTCGGCGTCACGTACTGGTCCTCAGGACATGGCCTTCGAGGCCGAACGCCCGCTGTGGCTGCTCGCGCAGCCCATTGCCCTGGTCCTGCGCGGCAACCGGCCCTACTACGGCACCCCGCTGCGCCTGCTGCGCGGCCCCGAACGCCTGGAAAGCGGCTGGTGGGACGGCGCCCCCATCTCGCGCGACTACTTCGTGGCCGAAAGCGAAAACGGCATCCGCTACTGGCTCTACCTGGACCAGGCGCTGGACGAACCGCGCTGGTACCTGCACGGGCTCTACGCCTGAATCGCCATGTCATCGCCCCCGCCCTCGCTCCCTTCCCTGCCCGGCTATGCCGAACTCCAATGCCTGAGCAACTTCACCTTCCTGCGCGGCGCCTCCTGGCCCGGGGAACTGGTCGAGCGCGCCGCCGAACTGGGCTACACGGCCCTGGCCATCACCGACGAATGCTCCCTGGCCGGCGTCGTGCGCGCGCACGAGGAAGCGAAGAAACACAAGCTGCGCCTGATCCTGGGCAGCCAGTTCCGGCTCGACGCCCAGGACGGCATCCCGCCCCTGGACCTGATCCTGCTGGCCACCAACAAGGAAGGCTACGGCAACCTGTCGGAACTGATCACTTATGCTCGCATGCGCGCCGCCAAGGGCAGCTACCGCCTGCTGCCCGGCGACCTTTCCCACCCCGAGCCCGGGCATGCTCATCTGCGCTGCGTGCCGGACTGCCTGGCCATCCTCGCGCCCGCCCACGGCGTCGCCCGCGATGTGCTTGCCGAACAGGCCGACTGGCTGGCGCGGACCTTTCCGGGGCGATGCTGGATGGGTTTGTCGCTGCTCAATCGCGCCGGCGACGGCCCCCACCGCCAGACCGTCGAAGACGTCGCCCGCACGATGGACCTGCCCGTCGTGCCCCTGGGCCAGGTCGAGATGCACGTCCGCTCGCGCAAGCCCTTGCACGACACGCTGTGCGGCATCCGCCTGCGCCAGTCCGTGGCCGAATGCGGCTATGCGCTGGTGCCGAATGCCGAACAGCACCTGCGCGCGCGTGTGCACCTGGCACAGGTCTACGGCGCCGAGCTGATGCGGGAAAGCCTGCGCGTGGCCCGGCTATGCACCTTCAACCTGAAGGAACTCGAGTACGAATACCCCGAGGAACTGGTGCCGGCAGGGGCCACGCCCGCCACCTACCTGCGCGACGAAACCTATGCCGGCGCCAACAGGCGTTTCCCCGAAGGCATCCCGGACAAAGTGCGCGATCAACTCGAAAAAGAACTCGCGCTGATCAGCGAACTCCAGTACGAGGCCTACTTCCTTACCGTCCACGATCTGGTCAGGTTCGCCAAGAGCCGCCGCATCCTCTGCCAGGGACGCGGATCGGCCGCCAACTCCGCGGTCTGCTTCTGCCTGGGCATCACCGTGGTTCCGCCCGACGACAACTCGCTGTTCGGACGCTTCATCAGCAAGGAACGCAACGAGCCGCCGGACATCGACATCGACTTCGAACACCAGCGGCGCGAAGAAGTCATCCAGTACATCTACGAGAAATACGGACGGCGCCGCGCCGCGCTGACCGCCGTCGTCATCAGCTACCGTTCGCGCAGCGCGCTGCGCGACGTGGGGCGCGCACTGGGCATCGACCTGGCCCTGGTCGATCGCGTCGCCAAGGCCCACCAATGGTGGGACGGCAGGAAGAACCTGCTGAACCGTTTCGAGGAATGCGGACTTGCCGCCGACTCGCCCGCGGCGCAGCTGTGGGCCAAACTGACCGAGCAATTGCTGGACTTTCCGCGCCACCTTTCCCAGCATCCCGGGGGCTTCGTCATGTCGCGCGGGCCGCTGTCGCGCCTGGTACCCATCGAGAACGCCGCCATGCCCGACCGCAGCGTCGTGCAATGGGACAAGGACGACCTGGACGCGGTCGGCCTGCTCAAGGTCGACGTGCTGGCGCTGGGCATGCTGACGGCGCTGCGGCGCGCCCTGGAATTCGCCAGCCAGCGGCAGCAGAGGCTGCTCGATCTCTACAGCATTCCTCCCGACGACTCGGACACCTACGACATGATCTGCAAGGCCGACACCATAGGCGTCTTCCAGATCGAGTCCCGCGCGCAGATGAGCATGCTGCCCCGTCTGCAGCCGCGCAATCTGTACGACCTGACGATACAGGTCGCCATCGTCCGGCCCGGCCCCATCCAGGGCGGCATGGTGCACCCCTTCCTGAAACAGCGCGAACAAGCACGCCTGCACGGCCCCGCCCGGATTCCTTATCCCAGCCCCAAGGTCCGCAAGGCCCTGGCCCGCACCTACGGCGTGCCCATCTTCCAGGAACAGGTCATGCAGATCGCCATGTACGCCGCCGGCTACAGCGAAGGCCAGGCCGACGAACTGCGGCGCTCCATGGCGGCCTGGCGGCGCAAGGGCGACCTGGCGCAGCACTACGAACGCATCGTCACCGGCATGCTGATCCACGGCTACGACCGCGCCTTCGCCGACTCCATCTGCCGCCAGATCCAAGGCTTCGGCGAATACGGCTTTCCCGAATCGCACGCCGCTAGCTTCGCGCAACTGGCCTATTCCAGCTCCTGGCTCAAGCGGCACGAACCCGAAGCCTTCCTGGCCGCCCTGCTCAACAGCCAGCCCATGGGGTTTTATTCGCCCTACCAGCTGATCCAGGATGCCCAGCGCCATGGCGTGGTCGTCCTGCCTGTCGACGTGCTGGTCAGCAATTGGGACGCCACCCTGGAAGACACCGGCGGCGAACGTCCCGCCGTGCGGCTTGGACTGAACCAGGTGCAGGGCTTGTCCGAAGAAACCGGCCTGCGCATCCAGGCCGCGCGCGAACAGGCGCCCTTCCAGGACGCCACCGACCTGGGCCGGCGCGCCGATCTCGATCGGCATGCCTTGCAGGCCCTGGCCGCGGCCGATGCACTGCGCCGCCTGTCCGGCCACCGCCGCGCCGCCCTGTGGGAAGCCACCGACAGCGTGCCCCAGCGCGACCTGCTGCGCGATGCCATGGTGCACGAACAGGCGCCGCTGCTCGACATGCCCAACGAAGCCGACGACATCCGCGCCGACTACGAAGCCTTGAAACTCACCCTGCGGCGCCATCCCCTGGCCTTGCTGCGCGACCGCCTGGCGCGACGCGGCTTCGTCCCCGCCGAAGCCCTGCACACCTACCCCGACCGCCGCCTGGCGCGCGCCTGCGGCATCGTCACCGTACGCCAGCGCCCGGGCACCGCCAAGGGCGCGGTCTTCGTCACGCTGGAAGACGAAACCGGGCAGGTCAACGTCATCGTCTGGCCGGGGCTGGTCGAACGCCAACGCAGGGAACTGGTGGGGGCGCCGCTGCTGGGGGTGTATGGCACGTGGCAGTCGCATCAGAACGTGCGGCATCTGCTGGCCAAGCGGCTGGTGGATTTGACGCCGTTATTGGGGAGCTTGGTTGTGTCGAGCAGGAATTTCCATTGAGAGCCGGATCGGATGGAATTGTTCCTGCAAGCCCTGGGCGAATGTAGGTGCGTCGGGGTCTGCTTTCGACCTATTACGGGTCAAGAACTCACGCCGCCTCTGGCATCACCCACAGAGTCGGCAAACCAGGGAAATGGCCCCAATGCGACCATTGCGCATTAACCTGGCCTGCGGGCCGCGAGGCTAGCCCCCATTCCGGAGGATCCGGAAAACCATGCCAGGTATTTTGGATCAAGATCAGATCTTCTGACCTGCCGGGTTTCTTCGGACCACTGGATGCTTGGAAAACGGCTTCGGTTTAAGTGGCAACTAGGCCGCACTGTAATCCAAATGCGTAGGGGGTCAGGTTTTTTAGACTGGAATGCGGCCTGACCTCGTTGTAATGTCGTCGCCACGTATCGATGACGACCTTCGCTTCGATGCGATTACGGAACCATTTCATCGCCAGGCATTCATCTCTGAATTTTCCATTGAAACTCTCTGCTGTTCCGTTTTGCCAGGGTTCGCCGGGATCGATTAATGCCATGTTCAGGCCTTGCTGGGTAGCCCAGCGCAGTAGTGCGCGTGAGACAAATTCCGGGCCCCTGTCGGACCGAAGAACGCGCGACGCACCCCGCACATTTATCAACTGGCTGAGGACCTCGATGACCCGAGTCGAACGGATCGAACCCGCGACATCGATCGCCAAGGACTCTCGGGTGTACTCGTCCACGACGGTCAGACATTTCAATTGCTGGCCGTTGGCACAGGCATCGAATACGAAGTCGTACGCCCATACCTGATTGGCCGCTTCGGAAGTGGCAGGTCGCGGTCGACTTGCCTCAAGCCGGCGCCTTGGCCGTTTGGGCGGCACTTGCAGACCCGCGCCACACCACAGCCGATAAGCGCGATCGGCGCTCATCGGCAGCCCCTGGCGCTCCAGAAATACCTGAATGCAACGATAGCCATAGCGAGGGTATTACGCCGGCAACGCCATCATCGCGGCCAACACCGGGGCGTCGCCCTCGGGTAACCTCGGCTCGTAACGCAATGATGATCGGGCAACCGATAGCAGCGTGCACGCCCGTCTCTGCGACAGCCCTCGGTTCACCGCAAAACCGACTTGCTGGCGACGGACGCACACGCTCACCACTTTTTTGCCGTGATCTCCTTCATCACCTCGACCTCGAGATCACGCCCTGCCAGGATTTTCTTCAACCGGACGTTCTCCTACTCCAACTGTTTGAGCCGGCGAACCTCGTCGCTGTTCATCTCGCCGAAGCGCTGGCGCCAGTTGTACAAGGTCTGCTCGCTCACTCCGTGCGCCTTGGCCACGGCTGCCACGGAGCTTCGATCAGCCTCGCGCAGCATGTTGACCATCTGCTCTTCTGTAAACCGGCTCTTCTTCATGACTTCCTTCTCGGTTGGAAGCCATCCTCTCAAGTTTCCGCTGGTACGAAAATCTCAGGGCAGGTCATCCTGGCTTATTGCGAAGGCGACCCCTCGAACAGGTTCCCGACGAAGCCCCATTATGTAACTATTCGTGATATATAAGGAACAGCAAGCGGAATACAAAAACCTAAGGAAGAGGCATGGCGCTACGCTTTCGGCGATCCATCAAACTGGCGCCAGGCATCCGCATGAATGTCAGTGGATCAGGCGTGAGCTGGACGCTCGGGCCTCGCGGTGCGACGGTCGGTATCGGCAAGCGCGGTGCCCGCTTGAATACAAGCTTCATGGGGCTTTCCTCCAGCCAAGCCCTATCACGTCCTCCCCCCCGCCCTCGCCAAACCACGCCGCGCGCGTTGCTACCACCAACCCGAGCTATTCCGCTGACCTGCTCGGTGGATGACGACGGCGTACTGTCCTTTCAGGATGAACACGGCAACGTCTTGGACGATGCTCTGGTCGAAGTTGCCAAGAAGCAAAACCGCAGTGCCATCCTGGGGTTGATTCAACGCAAGTGCGACCAGATCAACGGGGAATTGGACGCACTGACTACCATTCATCTGCACACGCCTTCCCCCTCTACGCCGCCACGGTTTCATCCCGAACCCTATTCGGTGTCGCCGCCGGCGGCACCGGTGCCACTCCGACCACGTTGGTGGGAGAAATTCCTAGCCAAACGTCTGGAAAAGCTTGAAGTGACCTGCTCCCCAATTTAGTACGAAACCAAATTAGAGTCTGCGGTTAAAAAACTGTCTGCAAACTGCTTGGGCGTCAGATACCCGAGCGAACTGT
>NZ_BAAAEN010000022.1:0-118493 GCF_039523035.1 Pigmentiphaga daeguensis
TCGCGATGCTGCCTGCGATTAAAACGGCAGCATGATGTGCCCGGAGCGTTCCACTTAAAATCTCAAAATACTGTCCAAACAACCGGAGCCACCTCTGGGCGAGGTCACGAACACCGTCACCATGATGATGCCGGGCCAGGCGAACATCAGCTGGATGTCATGGCTGTACAGCCACTTGCCCAGCGTGCTTTCCAGCCCGTAGACGACCAGATAGCACAGGCCCGCCACCACGGGCGAGGTCGCGTAGGGGATGTCGACCAGGGTAGTCAGCAGCCGCCGGCCGAAGAAATCGTAGTGGGTCACGCACCAGGCCAGCAGGATGCCGAACACCAGGTTGATCGGCACCGTCGCCAGCGTGGTCAGCACGGTCAGGCCGATCGCGTGCTTCATGAAGTCTTCATCCAGGTTCTGGGCCAGCAGGCTCCAGCCGCCCGACAGCGCCTGCGAGAAGATCAGCGCCAGCGGCACGACCAGGATCAGCACCGTCAGCACGATGCCCAGCGCGATTAGCAACCATTGATGGACGAGAGTGGGCCGTTTGTTGGTCATGGGCAGTCGTGTCAGTTATCCATAAGGCCAGAAGGCCCCGCCCGACCCAGGACGCCGCGGATCCGGCTCCGCCGGTCCGCCAGCGTCGCCCCCTTGAGGGGGCGCGCGAAGCGCGTAGGGGGTGGGCTCATCATCGGCGTAGCAGTCGTCCCTGGACGACTTGCAGCAGGAACAGCAGCAGCAGCGAGGCGATCAGCACTACCGAGGCGATGGCGGCGGCGGCGGGATAGTCGAACTCCTGCAGGCGCACGAAGATCATCAGCGACGTGATCTCGGTCTGGAACGGGATGTTGCCGGCGATCATGATGACCGCGCCGAATTCGCCCAGGCTGCGGATGAAGGCCTGCGAAGCGCCAGAGATCAGCGCCGGCACCAGGCTGGGCAGCAGCACGCGCCAGAAGGTCTGCCAGCGCGTGGCGCCCAGCGTGGACGCGGCCTCCTCGAATTCGGGCTCGAGGTCTTCCAGCACGGGCTGGAGCGAGCGCACGATGAACGGCAGGCTGGTGAAGATCATGGCCACCACCAGTCCGGGGTAGGCGTACGAAATCTTGATGCCCAGGGGCTCGAACCAGCGCCCGAGCCAGCCGGTGGGCACGAACAGGGCCGACAGCGTGATGCCGGCCACCGCCGTGGGCAGGGCGAACGGCAGGTCGACCAGCGCATCGATCAGCCGCCGGCCGGGAAAATCGTAGCGGGACACGATCCAGGCCAGCACGAAGCCCACGCCGGTGACGATGACGGTCGAGTAGAACGCCCCCGACACCGTGATCTTGTAGCTCTGCACCACGCGGGGATCGGAGATCGCCCGCCAGTACTGCGCCCAGGTCATGTCGCCGACGTACAGCAGCAGGGCCGACAAGGGCACCAGGATGACCAGGCTGAGGAACAGCACCGAAAAGCCGAAGCTCGGTACGAAACCGGGCAGGACCGGCGGACGACGGAAGAAACGGAAGGACGGATTCACGGCGTAGGCGGCGGGATCGGGGCGGAAGCGAAGAAGCGCGGCCCACCTGCGGGGTGGCCGCGCCTTGCCGGGAAGGATTGTACGGCACCGGCCCCGGGACCGGCGCCGCCACGATCAGCGCTTGGCCAGCAACTGGTCCAACACGCCGTTGGAACCGAAGTGATTCTTGGTGATGTCATCCCAGGAACCCAGCACCTTGGTCGGGTCGATCAGGCGCACCTTGGGATAACGGTCGGCCACGACCTTGGCGACGTCGGGATGGTTGACCCGGTAGTTGAAGGTGGTCAGCAGCAGCTGGATCTCGCGGGTGTACTGGTAGTTCAGGTATTCGGTGGCGAGCTGGCGGGTGCCCTTCTCGTCCACGACCTTGTCGACCACGGCCACGGGGAACTCGGCCAGTACGGACACCGGCGGCACCACGACCTCATAGCCGCCCGCCCTGAATTCCTCGCCCTTGGCGATGTTGATTACTTCCGACTCGAAGGTCAGCAGCACGTCGCCCTGCCCGTTCTGCGCGAACGCCACGGTCGCGCCGCGCCCGCCGGTGGGGAAGTTGACGACGTTGTGCAGGACCTTGCCGACGAACTGCTTGATTTTCTCCTGGTCGCCGCCGAACTTCTCGTTGGCGTACAGCCACGCGCCCAGGTAGGTATAGCGCGCGTTGCCCGAGGTCTTGGGGTTCGGGAACACCAGCTTGACGTCGTCGCGCGCCAGGTCGTCCCAGTTCTTGACGTTCTTGGGGTTGCCCTTGCGCACCAGGAAGGCGATGGTGCTGTAGTACGGCGAACTGTTGTTCGGGAAGGCCTTCTGCCAGTCCTTGCGCAGCAATCCGCGCTGGGCCAGGATGTCGACGTCGGGCACCTGGTTGAAGGTCACGACGTCGACCTTCTTGCCCTGGATGATGTCCTGCGCCTGGCGCGAGGTACCAGCGAACGACTGGTCGATCTTGATGTCGTGGCCGGTCTTGGCCTTCCAGTACGCCTGGAACTTGGGATTGACCGCGGCGAACACCTCGCGCGCAACGTCGTACGAGGCGTTCAGCAGCGGCTTGTCCTGGGCTTGCGCCGTCCCCGTCACTGCCGTGAGCAGCGCGGCCGAGGTGGCCGCGAGCACGATGATCTTCTTGAACATGAAACGGCGTCCTTCTTCTGACTATGTGGATGCGAGAGACGTAAACGTAACAAATCCACATATGTCATCAAACCATATATTCATCATTTCTTTATTCTTATGAGAAATATATGGCGGACGCCGGGGGCGGCAATGGCCGCCCGGACGTCAGACCGCGGCTTCGCCGGTCTCGCCGGTGCGGATGCGGATGACCTGCTCGACGGGTGTCACGAAGATCTTGCCGTCGCCGATCTTGCCCGTGCGCGCCACGCGAATGATGGCCTCCACGGCCTGGTCGACCAGTTCGTCGGCGATCACCAGCTCGATGCGGATCTTGGGCAGGAAGTCGACCACGTATTCGGCGCCGCGATAGAGCTCGGTATGTCCCTTCTGGCGGCCGAAGCCCTTGACCTCCGTCACGGTCAGACCATTGACGCCGACCTGGGCCAGTGCTTCGCGGACCTCGTCGAGCTTGAACGGTTTGATGATGGCGGTGACTTGCTTCATGGCTGGACCTTTGTCGAGATGCTGGCGGGAATGGCGAAGATGCGATGACTGGGATTGTAGCCGGCCGGGCGCCGGCCTTCAGGCGTCCGGCGGAGTATCGGGAACGTTCGCAAGGTCGGCCTTCCAGACGATCTCTTCGGAATCGCTGGGGGCGCGCCAGTCGCCGCGCGGCGACAGCGAACCGCCCGAGCCGACCTTGGGCGCGTTGGGCACGCACGAACGCTTGAACTGGCTGGTCTTGAAGAACCGGTGCACGAAGATGCCCAAGTTGCGCTTGATGGCGGCCAGTTCGTACTGGTTGCGCGGCACGTGCGCTTCCTCGGGCCAGTCGCCGCGCTCGCGGTCGTGCCAGGCGGCCAGCGCCAGGAAGGCGACCTTCGACGGCGCGAAGCCATAGCGCAGGATGTAGTACAGGTTGAAGTCCTGCAGCTCGTAGGGCCCGATGAACTGTTCGGTCCGCTGCGCGGGCGCGCCGTCGGTCTTGCCCGGCACCAGCTCGGGACTGATCTCGGTGCCCAGGATGTCCAGCAGCACCTGGCTGCCGTCACCCACCTTGCCCGTCTCGGCCACCCACCGCACCAGATGGGTGATCAGGGTCTTGGGCACGCTGGCGTTGACGTTGTAGTGCGACATGTGGTCGCCCACGCCATAGGTGCACCAGCCCAGCGCCAGTTCGCTCAGGTCGCCGGTGCCGATGACGATGGCGTTGTGGAAATTGGCCAGCCGGAACAGGTGGCTGGTGCGCTCGCCGGCCTGCACGTTCTCGAAGGTGATGTCGTAGAGTTCCTGGCCCGAGGCGTACGGATGCCCGATGTCCTTGAGCATCTGCGCGCAGCTGGGCCGGATGTCGATCTCCATGGCCGTGCAGCCGACCACGCGCATCAGCGCGCGCGCCTGCTGCAGGGTGCGCCCGCTGGTGGCGAAGCCCGGCATGGTCACCCCGATGATGTTGGCGCGCGGCAGGTTCAGGCGATCCATGGCCTTGGCGCAGACCAACAGCGCGTGGGTCGAGTCCAGTCCCCCGGACACGCCGATCACCACCTTGTCCATGCCGATGGCGGACAGCCGCTGCACCAGCGCCTGGACCTGGATGTTGTAGACCTCGTCGCAGCGCTCGTCGCGGCGCCGGCGGTCGGCCGGCACGTAGGGAAAGCGCTCGACCTTGCGCCGCAGCGCCAGGGGCTGGTCCACGGCCAGGCCGATCTCGAAGGCAGTCGTCCGGAAACGCTCGGTCTCGGCCTTGTGGCGCAGCACCGACTGGCCGAACGTGGTCTGCCGCATGCGCTCGTGCGACAGGCGCTCGAGATCGACGTCGGCCAGGATGAGATGCGAGTCGTCCAGGAAGCGGCCGGACTCGGCCAGCAGCTCGCCGTTCTCGTAGATGATGGACTGGCCGTCCCAGGCGAGGTCGGTGGACGATTCGCCCCGCCCTGCCGAGGTGTACAGGTAGGCCGCCAGGCAGCGCGCCGACTGCTGGCTGACGAGCTGGTGCCGGTATCCCGACTTGCCCACCACGATGTTCGACGCCGACAGGTTCACCAGTACGCTGGCCCCCGCCAGTGCCGCGAAGGACGACGGCGGAATCGGCACCCACACGTCCTCGCAGATCTCGACGTGGAAGCGCAGCCCCGGCACGTCGGCCACCTCGAACAACTGGTCCGGCCCGAAGGGCGCCCGTTGTCCGGCCAGCTCGACGTGGGTGGCCACCGTGGCATCGCCGGCGGTGAACTGGCGGGCTTCGTAGAACTCGCCGTAGTTGGGCAGGTAGGTCTTGGGCACGACGCCCAGGATGCGTCCGCGCGCCACCACCACGGCGCAATTGAACAGGGAATGGTTCACCCTTAGCGGCAGCCCCACGATGAGCGCGGCCGGCAGCCCGGCGGACTCGGCCACGATGTCGCCCAGCGCCCGTTCGCAGGCCTCCAGCAGCGCGGCCTGGTGGAACAGGTCGTCGCAGGTGTAGGCGGAAAGCCCCAGTTCGGGGAAGGCCACCAGCGCCGCTCCCTGCGCGGCCGCCTGCCGCGCCAGGTCCAGCGTCTGTGCCGCGTTGAACGCAGGGTCGGCCACCCGGCAGCGGGGCACGCCCACGGCCACCCGCGCGAACCGGTGCGCGTAGAGGTTGAAGAAATTGCCTTTCATCGTGTAAGTCAGCGCCAAGGAGTAGCTCACATCATAAGGCCGATGGCCCGCCGACGTCCCGGCAGCCGCCCTGCCCGGTCAATCGGCCGGGGCCTTGAAGGGCGAGTGCGACTCCAGTTCGTCCAGGTACCGGTTCATGCCACGGGTTTCGCGGTCCAGGAAATCGGCGATGGCGGCGGCGAAACGTTCGTCCGCCACCCAGTGCGCCGACCAGGTCGGCACCGGCAGCAGGCCGCGCGACATCTTGTGCACGCCCTGGGCGCCCCCTTCGAAATGGGCGATGCCGTGGGCGATGCAATAGGCGATGGCCTGCAGGTAGCAGGTCTCGAAGTGCAGGCCCGATACGAAATCCACGCAGCCCCAGTAGCGGCCGTACAGGGTGTCGCCGGCGGCCACGTTCAACGCGCAGGCGACCGGCTCGCCGTGCCGCTCGGCCATGACCAGTAGCAGCGCCTCGGGCATGGCGGCGTGCAGCGCCTGGAAGAAGGCCGGTTTCAGGTAGGGCGAGGACCAGTGGTTGGCATAGGTGGAGGCGTAGCAGCGATAGAAGAACGCCAGGTCGTCGGCGGAGATGGCCACGCCGCGCAGGTGCCGAAAGCGTATGCCCGCCTGCTCGACCTTCTTGCGGTCCTGGCGGATCTTCTTGCGCTTGTCGTGGTTCATCGCGGCCAGGAAGGCGTCGAAACTGTCATAGCCGTCGTTGCGCCAATGGAACTGGACCCCTTCGCGCAGCATGTACCCCGCCTCGCGCAGCGCCCGCAGGTCGTCGTCGCGGGGAAACAGCACGTGCAGCGACGAGACGCCCGCCTGCCGCGCGACCTCGATCGCGGCGCGGGCCAGCAGCACCCGGTCCTCGTGGGCCGCCGCCAGCAGGCGCGGGCCGCCCACGGGCGTAAACGGCACGGCGCACAACAGTTTCGGGTAGTACGGCAGGCCATGGCGCTCGAAGGCTTCCGCCCAGGCCTGGTCGAACACGTATTCGCCCCGGGAATGGGACTTCACGTACAGCGGCATGGCGCCCACGAGCTTGCCCGCCCGCCGCAGCACCAGGCAGCTGGGCTGCCAGCCCGTGCGCCGGACGGCGCAGCCGGTGGCGTGCAGGCCGTGCAGATAGGCGTGCGCGACGAAAGGGTTGCCGGCGGCCAGGGCATCCCAGGCGGCCGGATCGAGGGTGCCCAGGTCGTCGATCAATTCGACGGCGGTATCGGTCAAATCGCCTCCGGGGAAAGGGACTGGGCCGCACGGCCTTGCGGCAGGCAGCGCCGCACCAGCGGCCAGCGCCGGCGCGCCACCGCGATGCGGTCGGGCACGCCATGCAGCAGCAGTTCCCAATAGGGATCGGCATCGCCCCCGGTAAGTTCCGGGGTGACCAGGCGCGCGCCGGCGATGGCCGAGCGGGCCACCAGCGCGTTGCGATGGGCCTGGATGAAACGTTCGGGGAAAGCGCGCGACAGGTCGGCCAGCGCGCGATCGGTCAGGAATTCGCCCTGGCGGGTGCGCAGGCTGACGTACTTGCCGTCGGCGCGCAGGTAGAGCACTTCTTCCACCGGCACCGCGACCGTGCCGTCTCGCCCGTGGGCCATCAGGGCGTCCGGCGATGGGCCGGTGCCCAGCGCTTGCCGCAGCGCCTGCTCCAGGCGGTCGATGCGTATCGGCGGCACCAGCAGGTCGCTCGCGCGCAGTTGCTCGGCCTGGGGCAGGCTGTCGAGCGAGGGCAGGAGCAGCACCAGCCGGGGCCCCGACCGTTCCCAGGCCCGGGCCAGCGCGTAGCCCTGGGCGTCGGGCAGGCCCAGGTCGAGCAGCGCCACGCCGGGAGCCGGATCCGCCCGCCGCGCCTGATCGGCGCCCACGGCGGGCGGCAGCAGATGCAACGGCAGGCGCCTGGCCAGCGTCCTGAGCTGCGCCGACAGGCGGCGGCAGAACGCCGCGTCCCGCCCTACCACCAGTACCCCGGGCGAGCCCGTTCCCGATACAGTAACCGCCATAACCCGCTTTATAATCCGCGCCATGTCCAAATCGACCGACCCCCGCCCCCAAGACCAGTTCGCCAAGAAGGCCGAAGCCTGGTCAGCCCGGTTCTCCGAACCGGTGTCCGACCTCGTCAAACGGTACACCGCTTCGGTGGACTTCGACAAACGCCTGGCCAAGTTCGACATCCAGGGTTCGCTGGCGCATGCCGACATGCTGCATGCCGTGGGCATCCTGACCCAGCAGGACCTTGCCGACATCCGCCGCGGCATGGCCGCCATCGAAACCGAGATCGACGCCGGCCGCTTCGAATGGCTGCTCGACCTGGAAGACGTCCACCTGAACATCGAGCGCCGCCTGACCGAACTGGTGGGCGACGCCGGCAAGCGCCTGCACACCGGCCGCTCGCGCAACGACCAGGTCGCCACCGACATCCGGCTGTGGCTGCGCGCCGAGATCGACACGCTGACCGACCTGCTGCGCCAGTTGCGCCACGCGCTGGCCACGCTCGCGCTGCAGCACGCCGACACCATCCTGCCCGGCTTCACCCACCTGCAGGTCGCCCAACCCGTCACCTTCGGCCACCACCTGCTGGCCTATGCCGAAATGTTCGGCCGCGACGCCGAGCGCCTGGCCGACTGCCGCAAGCGGGTCAACCGCCTGCCGCTGGGCGCCGCCGCGCTGGCCGGCACCTCCTATCCCATCGACCGCGAGCGCGTGGCCCGCACGCTGGGCTTCGACGGCGTGTGCCGCAATTCGCTGGACGCGGTGTCCGACCGCGACTTCGCGATCGAATTCTGCGCCGCCGGCGCGCTGGTCATGACGCACATCTCGCGCCTGTCGGAAGAGCTGGTGCTGTGGATGAGCCCGCGCGTGGGCTTCATCGACCTGGCCGACCGCTTCTGCACCGGCAGCTCCATCATGCCGCAGAAGAAGAACCCCGACGTGCCCGAGCTGGCGCGCGGCAAGACCGGCCGGGTGAACGGCCACCTGGTGGCGCTGCTGACCCTGATGAAGGGCCAGCCGCTGGCCTACAACAAGGACAACCAGGAAGACAAGGAAGGCCTGTTCGACACCGCCGACACCGTGCGCGACACCCTGCGCATCTTCGTCGACATGGCCGGCGGCATCCAGGTCAAGCCCGAGGCCATGCGCGCCGCCGCGCTGCAGGGCTTCTCCACCGCCACCGACCTGGCCGACTACCTGGTCAAGAAGGGCGTGCCCTTCCGCGACGCGCACGAAGCGGTCGCGCTGGCCGTGCGTGCCTGCGTGGAACGCGGCTGCGACCTGGCCGACCTGTCGGTGGACGAGCTGCGCGCCTTCCATCCCCTGGTGGGCGAGGACATCCACGCGGTACTGACGCTGGAAGGCTCGGTGGCATCGCGCTCGCATATCGGCGGCACCGCCCCGGCCCGCGTGCGCGAGGAAGCGCAGCGCGTGCTGGACGAGACGCGCGGCTGACCTCCGCGGGGTGCGGCCCGCGCCGCACCCGCCTCATGGGCCGGACCGCATCGGCGTCGATCCGCGGCGCCGGCTCACTCTTATCCCCTGCCTCCATCCCAGCCGCGCGGCTTCTCCGGCCGCCAGTTCGAGCACGCCCCACGCGCGCCAGCAACAGGCCGCCCGGCCCGGGCGCAATGCCGACACGATGCGCAGCACCCTGCCCCGCCGGTCCACGAAGACGACATCGATGGGCCAGGACATGCCCACGGTGTGAACCGCCCGGCAGGGCACGATCCACAGGCCATCGCCCGGCGCCGGCGGGACTTGCCCCAACCATCCGCGCAGGCGGCCCAGGCAGCTGGTCGCGCGATGCCAGGCCATGCCCCTACCAACCCGTATCCATGAGCTTGACCGCGATCGGAAAGCCGATCACGACGAAGGAACACGGAAAGATGCAGGCGATCAGGGGCAGCAGCATCTTGACCGGCGCCTCCAGCGCCAGGCGCTCGGCGCGCAGGAAGCGTTCGGCCCGGCGCTGGTCGGACTGTGCGCGCAGGATGGGAGCGAGGTTCATGCCCAGCGCGTCGGCCTGGGCCAGCGTGCCGGTCCAGGCCCGTATCTCGGGAATCTCCAGGCGTTCGGCCATATCCTTGAGCGCGCGCGTGCGCGGCACGCCGGTGCGCACGTCCCCCAGCACGCGGCGCAGTTCATCGCGCAGCGGCCCGGGCGGCCCTTTCTGGACCGCCTGCTGCAGAGCCGCGCCCACGTGCAGGCCGGCCTCGACACACAGGGTGGTCATGTCCAGCACGAATGGCAGGGCCCGCAGGATGTCCCGCCGCCTGCGGCGCACCCGGTCGCGCAGCCAGAGACGCGGATAGGTTCCGCCCGCCGCCGCGCCCGCCGCGGCCCAGGCCGCCAGGGCGGGAAGCCCGGACCACGACGACGCCAGCAGCGCGGCGGCCAATCCACCGGCGCAGGCGCACAGCACCTGCGCTCCCAGGATGTGCACCGGTGCCAGGCCATGTCGCAAGCCGGACCGGACCAGTTGGGACTCGATGCGGCGCCGGCCCTGCCACGAAAGCCAGGGCCGGCCATAGTGGGCGGCCGCCGAGACCAGGGGCCAGGCCAGCCGGAACGCGCGCGGCGGCGCCTCGGCCGTCCGGTCCGGCAAGGGGGGCGGGTCGATGACCAGCAGGCAGGCCAGGACCGCCAGCGCCGCCACGGCCAGGCCGATCAGCAGCGCGGTCATGTCCATGCCGGCCTCGTCGCGTGAGCGCCGCCTTCCCCATGAAGTCCGCCTTCGGTTGTCATATGTCGATCCGGACGATGCGGGCGATCATCCACAGCCCGAGGATGTCCAGCGCCGCGACCAAGGCCAGCACGGCCCATCCCCCGGGAGTGGTCCACAGACGCTGCATCGCCTCGGGCTCCAGGCGATGCAGCGCGGCCAGCAGCAGCCACGGCAGGATTCCTACCACCCTGGCCTGCAAGCGGCCCTGGGCCGTAAGCGCGCGTACCCGTCCTTCCATGTGCAGCCGTGCACGCACGGTCGCGCCTATCCGCTCCAGTGTCTCGGCCAGGTTGCCGCCGGTATCGGCGGCGATCCGCAGCGCCGAAGCGACCAGGCTGGCCGCTTCGGTGGGTACGCGCGCATGCAGGTTCGCCAGCGACTGGTCCATGCTCACGCCAAAGCGCTGCTCGCGCATCAGCAGCGCGAACTCCTGGGCCAGCGGCGCCTCGCTTTCTGTCGCTATCTGGCGCAGCCCCGCCTGCAGGCTGGCGCCGGCGCGCAAGGCGCTGGCCAGGGCCAGCAGCGCGTCGGGCAACTGCGCATCGAACCTGCGCATGCGGCGCGTGCGCAGGTGGCGGGCGACCTGGCGCGGCAGCCACGCCCCGGCCGCCGCGCCGGCGGCGGCGAAGACCCAGCTCTGCGCGAACCACCCGCCGACGGCCGCCAGCAGGCCGACCACCGCAACGTGCGCCACCCACAGCTGGTTCACGTCCACGAACAGGAAGAACTCGCTCATGCGGACGCGGGCGGTCTCGGTGAACACCGCCCGGTACCGGACAAGGCTGTCGCGCACCCACCCGCAGGCGATCCAGACCAGCAGCGATACGCAGACCAGCACCGCGCAGGCGATGAGCGCGTCGATGGCGCGTGCGCTCATGCAAGGCTCCGGGGCCCGTCCGGCGCCGGCGTGCGCTCGCAGAACCATTGCGGCGAAATGACGGCGCCGGCGGCCCGCCACTCATCGAGGAAACTGGGCATGAGCTCGCAGCCCTGGAAGTATCCGGCATCGCCGGGCACCGCACCATCCGGCCGCTCGAAACGGAACAGCTCCTGCAGCTGGATACGGCCGCTCTCGATGCCGCTGACCTCGACGATGGCGGTCACCCGCCGCTGCCCGGCCGCGCTGCGGCCCTGCTGGACCACGATGTCGATCGCCGAGGCGATCTGCTCGCGTATGGCTCCCAGCGGCAGGTCCATGCCCGCCATCAGCACCAGGGTCTCGAGCCGCGACATCGCGTCGCGCGGCGTGTTGGCGTGGAGCGTCGTCAACGAGCCCTCGTGGCCGGTGTTCATCGCCTGCAACATGTCCAGCGCCTCGGCGCCCCGGCACTCGCCCACCACGATGCGGTCCGGCCGCATGCGCAGCGCGTTGCGCACCAGGTCCCGGATGGAGACCGCGCCCCGGCCTTCCAGGTTGGCCGGCCGCGCCTCCAGCGAGACCAGGTGCTCGTGCGCCAGGCGCAATTCGGCGGCGTCCTCGATGGTGATGACACGCTCGGCCGGCGGGATGAAGTTCGACAGGATGTTGAGCAGCGTCGTCTTGCCCGAGCCGGTCCCGCCGGAGACGACGATGTTCTTGCGCCGCTCCACGCACAAGCGCAGGAACGCCGCCATGTGCGCATCCAGCGATCCGCCCTCCACCAGGTCCTCCATCCGCAAGCGGCGGGCGGGGAACTTGCGTATGGTCAGGGCCGGCCCCTTCAGCGCCAACGGCGCGATGATCGCATTCACCCGCGAGCCGTCGCGCAGCCTGGCATCGACCATGGGCGAGCTTTCGTCGATGCGGCGGCCCAGCGGCGAGACGATGCGCTCGATCACTCCCAGGACCGACTGATCGCTGCTGAATACCGCCGGATACCGGCACAGGACGCCGCCGCGCTCTACATACAGCTCATCGTGCCGGTTGACCATGATCTCGGAGATGTCCGGGTCGGCCAGCAAGGACTCCAGCGGGCCCAGCCCGACCGCCTCGTCCACGACCTGCCGGCGGAGCGCATCGCGGTCCAGGTCAGCGGGAATCTCGGCATCGGCATCCAGCACCAGCGCTTCCAGCAGGCGGTCGGCCTCCTGCCGCAAGGCCGCATCGCTCATGGCGGACACGTCGCGCCGGCGCAGGTCCAGGGCCTCCAGCAGGCGCGCATGCAGCCGGCGCCGCCATTCGACCATCGCCGCTTCTTGCGTGTGGCCCGCGGCGGACCGGGCAACCGGCGCGGCCGCCCCGTCCGCCGACGGGGGCGCGCCGCCTGGCGACGACGCCTCGCCGGCCAGCGCGGCAACCGCTCGTACACGCAACATCACGGCGCCGACGACGATCTCGTCCTCGGGCAACAAGGGTCCGTATTGGAGGATGCGGCGGCCGTTGACCAAGGTCCCGCCCAGCGACCCCAGGTCTTCCACGAACACGCCTTCGGTCCGTTCTTCCAGCCGGGCGTGCCGGCGGGCGACCCGCCAGTGGCGCAGGCGGATCTCGCAGCCATCCCCGCGTCCGATCACCGCCGGCGACGCCACGCTCAACGAGGCCGCATGGTCCTCGTCGGTCAGGATCTCGATGTCCAGCATCATCGCTCCAGGAAAGGGACGTCGGGCCGCACGGGGACGTTCAGCCGTTCCGGCCCGAAGGTCTCGTCCAGCACTCGCTGCCCGCGGTCGATGCGCTCTCGCAGGTCGGGATTGCGCTGGGTGACGACGGTCGGGGTGACGAAGATGGCCAGTTCGGTCTCGCGCCGCTGGAACCTGCGCGACCCGAACAAGGGCCCCAGGATGGGCAGGCTGGACAGGCCGGGCAACCCATCCAGGTCCTGGGACTGCTCACGCGACAGGAAGCCGCTCAGGACCAGCGTCTCGCCCGAGCGCACGTTGAACTCCGTGGCGGTCCTGCGCACCTTGAGCGCGGGGCCGCCCGTGGCCGTCACCGAAGGATCCACGGCGCTGACCTCGACGTCGATGACGGACCGCACCGTGCCGCCCGCATCGACCCGCGGCGCGATCTGCAAGGTGACGCCATAGGGCTTGAAGGTCGTGTTCGACGCGCCGTTCCTGTCCACCGTCGCATAGGGCACTTCCCCGCCCGCAAGAAAGCGCGCGGTGGAGCCGCTGCGCGCCGACAGTTGCGGCTGGGCCAGGATGACCGCCTCGCCGCTCTGGGCCATGGCCTGGATGCGCGCGGACAACAGGGCATTCATGCCCAGATACCCCGCCGGGGACGTGGCCGGGAACGGCAACTCGATGGGACCGCCTCCGGGACGTTGCGCGGCGTCGCCGGCTGCCGCCCGCAGGGGCCGCCCCACCGCGGCGTCCCAGGCCAGCCCCGCGTTCAGGCCGCCGGTGCTCGCGCCATCCCAGCGCACGCCCAGTTCGCGCAGCCTCGAACGCGGCATCTCGACCACCTTGACGTCCATCATCACCATGCGTTCCCAGCCGAGCTGCCCGGTGAAATCGACCACCTGCGGATAGCGGCGCGCCAGCAGCGCGATGCGGGCCTGGTCCGCGTCGCTCAGGTCGTCGCCTTCGACGATGATCTTGTCGCCGACGAGCCGGCTGCGCACCGATGGGAGGGTGGAGAGAAAGGCCTCGATCTCCCGCTGCACGCGCGAGGACTGGCCCGGCACGACGGTGATGCGCATGCGCCGCATGGCGCCGTCCCCGTCCCAGATGACCAGCGACGACGTGCCGGCCGCGTTGGCGAACACCACGACCTCCCTGTCGTCGGCCGTGGCCGCATTGATGACCCGGCCATTACCCACGGCCACCCGCGCCACGCCCGGCGCCGGGAACACCTGGGTCTCGCCGACGTACATCTCGACGTCCGGAAGGTCCTGGCCGGACTGGGCCGCCGGCGGCGCCGCGGGCACCTCTTCCTGCTCGAGCCACGCAGGCCACGGGGCGGACGACGGCTCGGCTGCCTGCGCCGCGCAGGCCAGGATGGCGAACACGATACCGGGACCGCCGCGCAGGGCTCGCCCCATGATGGCGGCGCTCATGGCAGGCCTCCCTGCCCTTCGCCGGCCTCGCCCAGGCCGGGAATACGACGGGGAGCGCGGTCGCCATAGATGATGGTCGCGCCCGCCCGCCGGCGCGGCTCGGGCGGCTCCGCATCGCCCAGCCCCAGCAGGGAAGCGAGCCCGCCCGACACCCGGCCAGGCGCCGGGCTGCCGTCCCCCGGGCGGCGCAGCATGGCGGTAAGGATTCCGCCATCGCGCGCGATGATGAGCTTGACCGCCTCGTCCGGCGTCGCATCCAGCGTCACGGTGGAGAACGCGCCGCGCGGCGCCTCGCCTCCGGCCCCCTGCGTCTCGGTCTGGTGTCCCGTGGCCAGCACGCGCATCCGTTGCAGCAGCGGCATGGTCGTCCGTTTGCCGCGATGGTCGAAGGACACGTACAGGTCGATGAGGTCCCCAGGCTGCACCAAGCCCGATACCGAACTGATCTCGTCCACCGGTATGGTCACCGCCCGGCGCCCCTCGCCCAGTCGCTCGGCCAGCGGAGCCGGGCGCCCGGCCTCCAGGTGCAGCGGCAGGAGAGGTTCGCCGGCCCGTACCGGGTGGGCCAGCACAGCGCCGTCGAGATCGCCGAACCTGCCGGGGTCGACGGCGCCGGACGGCGCCCACTCGGCCGGGATCTCGCGCACCGCCGCCAGGTCCGCCGACAGGCGCTGGCCGGCCTCCAGGTCGGACGCGGCAACGACCACGGCGATGCGCGCGGCGCGCGCATCGGCCTCGATGGCGTCGATGCGGCCCTGGATCTGGCGCTGCCCAAGCCATGCGGCCAGGCTTCCGGCCCCCAGCGCCACGACCAGCACCCACCACTTCCGGTCCACGCGAAGACGGGGCAGGCGCGGCATCATAGCGGCAAGGCCAGCGAGCCGGCGAAACGCAGATGAAAACCGCGCAAGGCCTCGAGCAGCCATGCCAGCAATCCGCCCCCCTCGCCGAACCATCCTGCGCCGGCCACGCCGGCCAGCAACATGGCCACGACGAGATACTCCGCGGCGGATTGCCCCCGCAGCCATCGCGCGCCCCGCCTCCTGCCCGCCACGATCATGCTCGTTCGCTCCTTCATTCGCCCGTCTCGATCTCCACGGCAAGCAAGCCGCTTCCTTGCTCCCGCGCCACCACCACCAGCTGCAGCACCCGCCGCGCACGATGCCATTCCATCAGTCCTCCATCCGATGCCGCACGCCATCCAAGCGCCGTCAGCCTGGCTTGCAGCAACCGGGAAAATGTCGCGGTGTCGGCATCGTGGACGTAAAGCCGATGGGCCACCCGACCCCGCTCGTCTTGGGTTTGCAGGTCCAGCAGCAGCGTTGCCCCCGATGGCGTCCACGCGGCGGGCAAGGCGCGCCCATTCGCCTTCGCATCGAGGCCGACGGCCAGCAGTCCCTGCGTCGCGCCGGATCGAGACCGGCGAAGCTGCATCAACCAGGGGCGCTCGTCTCGAATGCCGCTCAGCATCACGCCATCGGGCAAAGGCAGCAGCCAGGGATCCAGCCCCGGCTGCCTGGCCACGCCGTCGGCGACCTCGAGCGGCGGTTGCCGGACCTCGAACAGGCGCACGTCCATCCGCACGCCGTTCACGCGCACGCGGCCTCCCCAGCCCCGGTCCACCGCGCCGGGCGGCACGCTGGGCTGGGCCGCTGCCGCGTGGCTCCATAGCAGCCCCATCACGAGCATGAAGCCACCTCGCACCGGCTGGCGGCACCGGGCGGCGATCATCGCGAGCCTCCCGCAAGGTCCGAAGGCAGCAGGCCTTGCCACGCCGTGAGCCAATCGAATTGCGGCGGCGGGCGGTCCCAGGGCCGATCGACGCGCGACAATGCCGACACGGCGCGGCCGGCCCGCTCCGTACGCCGCGCGGCGTCGCTCCACGCCCTGGGAGCGCCGGCGATGCGCGCCTGGACATCGCCATCGTCCCGGGCGTGGCCGGCATTCACCAGGATCGCGAACCGGCTGGACAGCGGGGCCCTGGTTCCCCACCCGCCCAGCCTGGCAGCCGGCGCGACGTCGGGTTGCACCGACGCCCGCCCGGCCACCAGCCCCGGATACGCCGGCAACAACTCCCCTCTGATCATGCGCGCCGGCTCGGCATTCCCCCCGGGCTGCGCCCGGTCTGGCAGCAGCCCGGCCGCCTGCCGGAGGTCCATGGAAAATCGTCCGGCCCGATCGGGCAGCAATGCAGATCCATCATGGTTGAGCCAGCGATGGCGATCAGGATGAAAGAAGTAGGCCTGTGCGCGCTCGCGTATTTCCCGCGGCGCCTCCTGCGCGACGATGAAGGCAAGATGGCGTCCGGCGAACTCGGTCTGTAGCGCGAGATCCTGCAGCCGCCCCAGTGCCGAGCCCAACACCCACAATGTTCCGAGCACGCCCAGCGCGAGCAGGGCCTCGGCCATGGCCTGGCCACACTGGCGCTCCATGGGCCCGTTCATCGCGTCGCCCCCTGCCTGCGCCATGCCTGCTCGCGCTCCGCCGCCGCGACGGGACTCAGGCCGGCCTGCCAGTACGGCATGAACAGACTGGGTCGCTCCGAGCCCCCGTCGGCACGCCCGACGGGTCGTCGATAGTAGGTCGACGCGGCGCTGACCGCGGCCAGTCCGCCCGCCCCCAGCCCCGCTCCGGACGCCAGGCGGCCCGCTCCGCCTCGTGGCCCGGCGGCGTCCGTCGTCCTCATGGCCGCCGCATCGCGGGTGGCCCTTGCGGCAAAGCGAAGAATCGGTTCTCCGGCCTGCTTGCCGGCTAATCCGGCGAACGACGGCAGTCCTCGGCCCTGCCACAGCACGCCTTGCGACAACGCGAACGAATTGGCGAGCGGATTGGCCGCCCCATCCAGCAGGTTCCAATCGGTATGCCCGCTCACCCAGCGCCAGAAATCCTGGTCGGAGAAATCCTCGGGAGGTTCATCGACATGGGGCAGATCGTCGTCCGCCAACGAAGCATCGCTCTTGGCGCTGCCCCAGCCCATGGGGTATTCACGGTAGTAGCAGCCTATCCAGCGATTGGACCGCAGCGCATGGAAGGACAGCGTGTCGACCGACCGCCAGGCATCCAGCCCCATCAGCGAGGTCGCGCCCCGGCGCCGCAGCTCGTGCCGCAGCCAGGGGCATCGCCACTCCGTTGGCAACAAACTGCGACGGTCGTGATCGCGCGGCGACAGAAAGCCGTAGTGCGCGTTGGCCTCTTCCACCATGCCCCTGAGCCGGTTCCGCGCCGCGCCGCCATGCCGGACCAGGAAACCCGGCAGCGTATCGGCCAGCAGGGATGCGTCCAGATGCGTGGCGCCATCGTCATAGTGGGCGGCCAGCACGGCGCGCATGGTCCGCATGCGGGTGTCGGCCAACGATTGCTGGACGGCCGCCTGCGCCCGCACCAGGACATCGTGCACGACGCGATCGTGTTCGGCGAAGGCGCGGGCCAGCGCGCCGTCTCCCCAGTCGGCGGCGCTGCCTGCTCCGGCGGCGCCCGCGGCGCTCCGGTAGGCCCGGCCATGCGCGGCGCCGAACAGGCCGCCGATCAGGCTGGCGGGCGGATTGGAAGACGCCAGCCGGCGCGCCTGCGTATCGCCGAATCTGGCCCACGAGGCCAGCGTGATGGCATGCGCCATGCCCACCTGGTGGGCCACCAGCGCGCGATTGGCATAGGCAAGGAAATTCAGGCTCCGGGCCTGTGCCAGCGCGCCGCTATAGGCCGCCGCATCCAGCGCGCGCGTCAACCGGACCTTCTCGCGCAGCAGCTGCCCGCCGTTGAAGAGCTGCACCAACCCGGCGGCCGCCGCGGCGAGCAGCGCCACCGCCAGCACCAACGCCTGTCCGGCCTGAGAGCGATCCACGGCGCGCATCTAGTTCGCGCCCGCCTGCGCGGCGTTGCCGGTGAAGGACTTGAGCGAACGGGCGGAGGTCTGGGACCGGGCACCCTTGGCCGCGGTCTGCGCCGCCCGCGATTCGGTCGAGCCGTCCTCGCCCGCGAGTTCGCGGGCCATCGCGGCCGTCTGGGAACGGACCACCTGCCCGAACAGTTGGTAGACGGCGATCGCGGCCACGGCCACGAGCGCGACGATGATGACGTACTCCACCATGGACTGGCCGCGCTGCCGACGCCGCCGGGCGGAGAAAACAGGAAGAGACATGGGCGGGACTCCACCCCCGCGCGCCGGGCGCCGTGCCCAACCGTCCGCGGAGGTGCCGCCAGTTTCCGGGGACCGCCCCGCACCGGCAATGCGAGGATCCCGCGACGGACAGGAAGGTCATCCCCATCCGCCAGCGGCCGGTCCCGCTACAGATTGAGCTTGGAGATCTTGGTGCCTTCCACCGTCAGGCCGGCCATCAGGCCGGCGTTGGTCAGCGCGAAGGCCACGACCGGAGCCCGGGCGGTATTGGTGTCGACCGCGGCGTTGACACCCGCCTTGACCACCGCCACCGATCCGTCCACGCCGGCGGTCCAGCCGTTGCTGGACTTGAAGCGGTCGAGTTCGGCCTGGTTCATGAACATGAACACCAGCGCCTTGGACTGCGCCCCGGCCTGGAAGCCGAACGAGCCGCTGGCGGTGCTGTAGTAGCCGGTGGTGCGTCCGCCTTCGCGCAGCGCGCCTTCACCGTACTCGCCGCCGACGATGAAGCCGGCATTGATCACGCTGGGGAAGACCAGGATGCCGCGCGCCTTGTTGCCCAGTTCGCGGGAACCGTCGACCGTGGAATACAGGCGGTTCAGCGTTTCGTTGACCCCGGAATCGATCCGGCTGCGCTTGGCGGCGGGCGAGCTGTCGCCGCCCTTGTTGGGGTCGGTCGTGGTGCAACCCGCGGCGACCAGCAGGCCGGCGGTAGCGGTGGCGTAGAGGAACTGACGACGTTTCATGCTCTCTCTCCTTGAGTGAGCTTGCCCGCAAGCAGCTTCCGGAGGAAGGGTCGAGGCCCGCCGCGGCAAGCACAGCCATTCTGCCGGATATACGTCAAAACGGCGAATGCAAACGTAACCCGGCTGTTGCATCCGGCCGTCGCCCCGCATGCGCGCCGCGAAAAGCACGGAAAGCCGCCAAGTGTGCGAAGATCGGGGCGTATCGACCAAAACAGGACGTCCGCCTCCAAGCGAGCCCGCCCATGTCCGGATTCGACATTCAAGACCTGGAGTTCCCCGCCTTCGACGGCCAGGCCCTGCCGGGGCGGCTGTACCGGCCCCGCTGCGATGCCGCCGTCCCCCTGCTGGTCGACGTGCACGGAGGCGCCTGGATCCGGGGCAACCGGCTGAACAATGCCTCCATGCACGAGGCGCTGGCGGACGAGGGCATTGCCACGTTCGCACTGGATTTCCGCATGCCGCCGCAGGCCGAAGCGGCCACCACCTTCGCCGACGTCCACGCCGGCCTGGCCTGGGCCCGCCGGCACGCGAACCGGCTGGGCAGCCGTCCCGAATGGGTGGGCGGCCTGGGTACGTCCAGCGGCGGCCACCTGCTGATGCTGAACGCCTTGCTGGGGGGCGCCCCCGGCGCGGCGGCGGATCCGGCGCCGCTGGTCCGCTTTGCGGTGGCCTGCTGGCCGATCCTGGATCCGCTGGCACGCTACCGGATGGCCCGCGAACGCCGGCTCGCGCCATTGCTGGACGCGCACCACGCCTTCTGGCAGGACGAGGCCGCCATGGAACGGGACAACCCCCAGTTGATCGTGGAACGCGGGGAAGCCCGCCACCTGCCGCCCGTGCTGCTGATACAGGGCACGGACGATGCCAACGTCGACCACTTCCGCGCCGATGCCTTCGGCGAGCAATACCGGCGGGCCGGCGGCGCGATCGACGTGCTGAAGTACGACGACGAGGCCCATATGTTCATCACCGTCGAACCGGGCTCGCCCGCCTCGCTGCACGCGATGGACCGCATCCGGCAGTTCGTGCGCAACCAGTGCCGCGCCGCCGGCTGAGCGCCGCGGCAAGAATGCAAACCATCCTCAAAACGTACAAAATGTTGCGATTCCCGGTCATATGGAAGGGCTAACATCAGCCTGCTAAAGCGTCGCGAATACGTAACGGCGCTTTTGCCCAGTCCACTCCAGGAGGTCAACATGAAAACCAACACCCTCTCCAAAATTGCCCTGGTCGCGGCGCTTGGCGTCTTCGTCGCCGGTTGCGCCAACCAGCAGCAGACCAACACGGCCATCGGCGCCGGCGGCGGAGCCGCCCTGGGAGCCGGGCTGGGCGCTCTGCTGGGCAACTCCAAGGGCGCGGCCATCGGCGCCGGCCTGGGGGCCGTGGCGGGCGGGCTGGTCGGCTATAACTGGAAAACCGTCAAGCAGGACGTCGAGAAGTCCGGCTCCAAGGACCTGGGCATCGACATGACCGAACAGAACGATGGTTCGCTGAAGGTCAACGTGCCCAGCAGCGTCTCGTTCGACACCGGCAGCTACGCGCTCAAGCCGGCGCTGCTGCCCGTGCTGGACAGCGTCGCCAAGACACTGAACGAGCATCCCGAACTGCGCGCCAAGGCCGTCGGCCATACCGACAACACCGGCCAGATGTCGCTCAACCAGACCCTGTCGCAGAACCGCGCGCAGGCGGTGGTCAACTACCTGACCAGCAAGGGCGTCTCGCCCGCGCGCCTGACCACCGAAGGCCGCGGCCCCAACGACCCGATCGCCAGCAACGATACGGTGGAAGGCCGCGCCGCCAACCGCCGCACCGAGATCTACCTGTACGCCACCAAGAACTGACCGGCGACTTCGCCGCCCTCCGATGGGGGGCGGCGGCGTTCTTGGGTAAAGTAATGGCTTGCGCCCGGCCGCGGCCGGGCTCCAGGAACGTTCATCGTCATGTCCAGCACCTCCGCACTCCTGTCCCCCTCGCCCACGCTCGTCATCCGCGACGCCTGCGACGCCGACCTGGTCGCCATCCAGGCCATCTACGCCTTCCATGTCCTGAACGGCATCGCCAGCTTCGAGGAAGTTCCGCCCACCGTGGAAGACATGCGCGCCCGCCGCGCCGCCGTGCTCGAGCTTGGCCTGCCCTATCTGGTGGCCGAGCAGGACGGCACGATCGTCGGCTACAGCTATGCCGGCAGCTACCGCGCGCGGCCGGCCTACCGCCACACCATAGAAAACTCCGTCTACGTCGCCGACGGCACGGGCGGGCGCGGAATCGGCGTGGCCTTGATGCGGGCCCTGATCGCGCGCTGCCAGGAAGGGCCTTGGCGCCAGATGGTGGCCGTCATCGGCGACAGCGGCAACGCGGCCTCCATCGCTCTGCACCGCAAGGTCGGGTTCGAACACGCCGGCGTGCTGCGCAGCGTGGGCTTCAAGCACGGCCGCTGGGTCGATACCGTCATGATGCAGTTGCCGCTGGGCCAGGGTGACCGCAGCCTTCCCGGCGGTCCATGACACCATGGGCGACATGCGCGTGGGCATCTCCGGCTGGCGCTACCCTCCCTGGCGAGGGGTGTTCTATCCGGACGACCTGCCGCAGCGGCTGGAACTGGCCTACGCGTCGCGCGAATTCTCGACCATAGAACTGAACGGTTCGTTCTATTCGCTGCAGACGCCCGAGCGCTACGCCCGCTGGCATGCCGACACGCCCAAGGGCTTCCTTTTCAGCGTGAAGGGACCGCGCTACATGACCCACATCCTGCGGCTTCGCGAAATCGATCGGCCGCTGGCCAACTTCCTGGCGTCGGGGCTTTTCGAACTCAAGGACAAGCTGGGCCCCATCCTGTGGCAGTTCCCGCCCAGCCTGCGGTTCGACCCGGCGTTGTTCGAAACCTTCTTCAAGGCCCTGCCGCACGATACCGATCACGCCCGCGCGCTGGCGGCCCGCCACGAGACGCGCATGCAGGGCCGCGCCAGCCTGGCTGCCCAGCCCGGCCTGCCCTTGCGTCACGCGATCGAGATCCGGCACGACAGTTTCGTCGATCCGGCGTTCACCGACATGCTGCGGCATTACGGCATGGCCCTGGTGGTGGCCGACACCGCCGGCAAATGGCCCTACTACGAAGACGTCACCGCCGATTTCGTCTACATCCGCCTGCACGGCGACCAGGAGCTGTACGTCAGCGGCTACACCGACGCGGCGCTGGATGGCTGGGCCCGGCGCATCCGGGCCTGGGCACGCGGCGGCGAACCACGCGACGCCCGCCGCATGGGCGGCAAGGCGCCGCGCCGCGCCGCCGGGCGCCATGTGTTCTGCTACTTCGACAATGACGCGAAGGTGGAAGCGCCTCGCAATGCCAAGACGCTGATGAGCAACCTGGGGCTGCCCATGCGGGCGTCCTAGGTTTTCCGCGAGACGCCGACGTGAACATCGACAGCAGACGCAACCGCAGCGACCAGTTGCGCATCAAGCACCTGCGCCTGCTGGAGCTGGTGGCCGAGCACCATTCGCTGGCCGCGGTAGCGCAGGCCCTGCACCTGAGCCAGCCCACCGTGACCAGCATGGTGCAGACGCTGGAGGAGGTCTTCGGCACGACGCTGATCGAACGCAACGCACGCGGGGGCAGCCTGACCGACGCCGGCAATCTCGCGCTGAAGCAGTTGCGCATCGCGCTGGCATCGTTCGACACGGCGCTGGAAAGCGTGGTGCGGGGCAGCACGCCGCTGGTGCGCGTCGGCGTCCTGCCGCTGCTCGACGCCTGGCTGCTGCCGCAGGCCATGGCCCGGATGGAATCCACCGGCACCCTGCCCCGCATCGCCATCACGCATGGCGGCATCAACGTGCTGTACGGCGGCCTGGACCGGAGCGAGATCGATTGCGCGATCTGCCACCTGGACGAGTTGCCCGTGCAGGGCGGCCACCTGACCGACCTGCACATCGAACCGCTGCACGAGGAAAGCCGGCTGTTCGCCTGCGCGACGGACCATCCGCTCGCGCGGCATGCCTCGCTGCGGCTGAGCGATCTCGCCGACCAGGAATGGATCGTCCCGCCCAAGGCGTCCCAGGCCCGACGGGTGCTCGAGCGCGTGTTCCTGGGCGCCGGCCTGGTCCCGCCGGAACCTCGCATCGAGTCCTTCCCGTATCACACGAACCTGGAGGTCGTGGCGGCCACCCGCATGCTGACCTTCGCGCCGTCGTCGCCGGTCCGCCACTATGCCGGGATGGGCCGCGTGCACATACTGCCCGTCGCCGACGACATCCCGGTCAGCCGGCTGGCGTTCCTGGCGCGCCAACCCGTGATGCAGCTACCCGGGGTCGAACCGCTGCGGCAGGCCGTGGTCTGGGCGGCCCGGCAGATGGCCGCCGCGCGGGCGGCCTGACCCGGCTCAGGCCCAGGCGCGAAAGCCCAGCCCCGGCACCACCGCGCTGTCCTCGCCATCCTTGAGCACCACCGGCTCCAGCGCACCGCTGGCGACGGCGTCGGCCGCGAACTCCGCCACCGACCGGACCTTGGACGCCGGCACGCCGGCCTGGGCCAGCCGCTGTTCGAGCTGCGCCGCCTCCCATTCTTCTATCCGCTCCCGCAGCCGCGCCTTGAGCAACACGGGGTCCTTCGCCCTCAGGAAAGACACCTGCTCGCCCGGCCCGGACGACACGTCGAACAAGGCCGGATCGGTGGCCAGCTCTTGCAGCCCCAGCACCTCCAGCAGGCGGGCGAACTGCGCGGGCGTATTGGCCCCCAGCGCGATCCAGCCGTCGCGCGTGCGGAAGAAGTCGGCGGCGGGGCTGCCCGAATAGCCCTGGTTGCCGACACGGCGGGGCGACACGCCCTTGGTCAGGGCCTCGACGGCATAGCTGTACATCAGTTGCATGGACGCCGCCGCCATGGACACATCGAGCAGGATGCTGCGGCCGTCGCGGTTGCGCTGGTGCAGGGCGCTCACGATGGCCAGCGCACCCAGCATGCCCGTGGCCGCGTCGACCACCGGGAAACCGGTCTTGATCGGGTCGTCGCCTTCCATGCCTCCCATCATCGCCATGCCGGTCATCGCCTGCACGACGTGGTCGTAGGCCGGCCGGTCGGCCCAGGGCCCGGTCCGGCCGAACCCGGAGATCGAGCAATAGACGACGCGCGGGTTGACCGCCCGGATCGCTTCGTAGCCCAATCCGTGCCGCTCCAGCGATCCGGGGCGGAAGTTGTCCACGAACACGTCGGTCTCGCACGCCATCTCCAGGACCTGGGCGCGTCCTTGCTCGGTGCGGAAATCCAGCGATACACAGCGCTTGCCGCCATTGAGCGACAGGAAGGCCGACGGCCCCCGCTCGGACCGGCGCAGCACGTCGCCGCCGGCGGGTTTCTCGATCTTGACGACGTCGGCGCCCATCCGGGCAAGGTAGAAGGTCGCCAGGGGGCCGGCGATGACGTGCGAGAAATCCAGCACGCGCACGCCCGCCAGCGGCAGGAAATCTTGGTTCATAGAATGGCCATGCGCCTAGAATTGAACGATCTTGGAAGCGCGCACGATGCGCGAGAACTTGGCGGTTTCCTTCGCCAGGAAGTCGGCGAAATCGTCCGCGGTCGGCGACAGCTCCACCGGCGATCCGTTCTTGTCGAAGAACGCGTTCAGGTCGCCGCGCTTGAAGGTCTCGTGGATCGCGCGGTTCAACCTGGCCACGATGTCCGCGGGCATGCCCGCCGGCCCCCAGACGCCGTTCCACGACTCGATCACCGTGTCGTCGTTGCCCAGCGCCTCCTTCAGCGTCGGCACCTCGGGAAGAATGGGCAGCCGCCTGGCCGAGGTCACGCCCAGCACCCGCACGGCGCCCGATTCGACCTGCGGCAGCGCCGCCGTCACGACCGGAAAGCAGAACTGCGTCTGGCCGCCCAGCAGCGAAGGCACGAGATCCACCGAGCCGCGATAAGGCACGTGGACCACGTCGATGCCGGTGGCCGTGGCCAGCGCGGCGCCCGCCAGGTGCGAGCCCGTGCCCACGCCGCCCGAGGCGAAGTTCAGCTTGCCCGGGGACTGGCGGGCGGCCGCCAGGATGTCCTGGATCGATCGATAGGGCGACGTCCCCGCCACCGCCAGCACGAAGGGATTCATGTTGATCAGCGACACGGGCGCCAGGTTCTTCAGCACGTCCACGCCCACGGCGGGATTGATCAGCTTGTTGGTGATCATGGGCGAGCCGCCGAACAGCAGCGTGTAGCCGTCCGCCTTGGCCTGCGAGACCGACACCGCGCCCAGCGTGCCGCCCGCGCCCACCTTGTTCTCGACGAACACGCTCTGCCCCACCTGGCTGCCCAGCGCCTCGGCGAATTTCCGCGCCAGCAGGTCGACGCCGCCGCCGGCGGCATAGGGCACCACGAGGCGGATCGGGCGGTCGGGGTAGGTATCGGCCGGGGCGGCCTGGCTTGCTGCCGGCACGAGGCAGCAAGCCAGTGCCGCGGCAAGAATGCGTGCGCGCATGGCGGGTCTCCTGTCATGGGTATGGGCATGAATGCCGAGTGACCGCGATTGTGGCCGCGCCCGCCCCCCGCAACAATTCGAAAATCGGGAATCCGCCTTCGGCTTTTTCTATGGGCCGCGGCGCGCGGCGCTCAGCGCCGCGGAAAGGGCTTGCTCAGGAAGCGCGACCCGGCCATCCCGAAGCGCCACGGCACGTCCAGCGCCTTCGAGATACCGATGCGCGGACCGGTGGCGATGTCCGGCTCGCCCTCGCGCGCCACCAGTTCGAAGGGCGGGCGATCGAGCCGCATGCCGTCGAAGCTGCGATCGATGCCCAGGGCCTGGCCCACGCGCCCCGGTCCCGAGCACAGCAGCCGCGGATCGTCCACCCCGCGTCTTGCGCGCATGATGTCCAGGCCATGGGTCGGCTCCAGCGCGCGGATCAGCACCCCGGCGCCGTGGCCGGATTCGCGGCAGACCAGGTTCAGGCACCAGTGGATGCCGTAAGACCGGTAGACGTAGGCCCTGCCGGGTTCGCCGAACATCGAGGCATTGCGCGGCGTGGGCCCCGAGAAGCTGTGCGAGGCGGGGTCCTCCCTGTCGTAGGCCTCGGCCTCCACGATGCGTCCCCCCACGCCGTCCACCAGCAGGGTCACGCCGATCAGCAGCGGACCGACTTCGGCCGACGGAGCATGGAAATCGATATGGGCAAGGTGAGGCATGGGGACATCCGTTCTCGCAGCGAGAACAGAGTGTATCCGCTGGGACGATTGCCGCCCGCCGCCGATCTCCCGATACTTTTGCCAACACCCGCGCGGCCCGGCACGAAGCGGGTCCACCTCCCCTTCCCGAAAGGATACGCACTCATGGATAGACGCCAGGCCCTACTGACGATGGCCGGCGCGGCGGGCTGCGCGCTGCTGCCCGCGGTGCCCGCCCACGCCCAGTCCTACCCCGCCCGCCCGGTGCGTTGGCTGGTGCCCTACCCGCCTGGCGGCACCATGGACCAGGTCGTGCGCGCCGTCGCGCAGGGCATGCAGGGCCGGTTCGGCCAACCCCTGATCATCGAGAACAAGCCGGGGGCGGGCACGGTCATCGCCGTCGACCAGGTGGCGAAATCCGCTGCCGACGGCTACACCCTGGTCACGGTGGCCAACAGCTTCACCATCAACCCCTCGCTCTACGCCAAGCTGCCCTACGACACCGAACACGGCTTCGCGCCGGTCGCCCTGCTGGGCGCCACCGCGAACATCCTGGTGGGCCGGCCCGGACTCGAGCCCAAGACCCTGCCGCAATTGGTCGCCTACGCCAGGCAACATCCGGGCAAATTGTCCTATGCCTCGTTCGGCACGGGCACCTCCGCCCACCTGGCGGGCGAGATGCTCAAGCAGATGGCCGGCGTGGACATCCTGCACGTGCCCTACAAGGGCGGCGTGCCGGCCTTGACCGACATCCTGGGCGGACAGGTGGACCTGATGTTCAACAACCTGCCCGACATGCTGCCCTACCTGGCCAACGGCAAGCTGCGCGGCTACGGCGTCACGTCCAAGGCCCGCTCCGCGCTGGCCCCCGACCTGCCCACCATCGCCGAACAGGGCTACCCGGATTTCGAGACCAACTCCTGGTACGGCGTGCTGGCCCCGGCCGGCACGCCGGCCGCGGTGGTCGCCTACCTGAACCAGGCGATCAACGCCTCGCTGGAAGCGGCCGCCACGCGGGCCACGCTGGGCGGCATGGGCTTCAACGTCGCCCCCGGGGCCCCGTCGCAACTGGGCGCACTGATCGCGAAGGACCTCAAGCTGAACGCGAAGCTGGTGCGCGACGCCAACATCAGGCTCGACTAGGGCCTGTTCCTACAGCAGCCGGTTCCGTGCCGAGAAGTCGATGGCCTGGCGGGCGATGGCCAGCATGCCGGGCACCACCGGCCGCGTATCGTCCCGCCGCCAGCGGAACGAATAAGGCAAAGGCCCCAGCGCGGGCGAGCTCTTGAGCACCCGTATGCGGCCGCGCCTGGCCAGCTCGGCGGCCCAGGCGGCGGGCAGCATCCCCACGCCCACCCCTTCGCTGACCAGGCCGGCGATAGCCCCCCAGTTGTTGCAGATCAGGCGCTGGCGGACATCCAGTCCGCTGTCGTTCAACCAGTCGTCCAGCAGCCTCGTGGTGCCGGCGCCCAGCGCCAGCGTGATCAGGGGATGGGCGTCCAGCAGGCGATCGCTCATCGCGCTTGCCGCGGGCTCGGTATCCGAGGCGATCACCCACGAGAAACGGGCCTCTCCTATGCGTTCAGAACAGATGTCCGGGCGGGGCGAGCGGCCGGCGATCACGGCGCAGTCGAGCTGGCCGCTTTCCAGTCCGTGCTCCAGGGCCGCGCCCACCTCCACCATGGGCTCGACCACGAGGTCGGGATGCTCGCGCCGCGCCAGCTTCAGCAGCCGGGGCAGCCAGGTCAGCGCCGTCAGCTCGCCCACGCCTATGCGGCACCGGCCGGTCAAGCCGGTATCCACCGCCACGCAGCGCCGCACGGCTTCGGCTTCCTGCAACAGGTTCCATGCCCGGGGAACCAGTCTGCGCCCCGCCTCGCTCAGCTCCGCCCTGTGGCCGGAACGGTCGAACAGGCCCACGCCCAGCGACTGTTCGAGTTCGTTGATGCGCTTGGACAGCGAGGAGATGGACAGGTGCAGGCGCTCCGCCGCGATGGCGAAGCTGGCGCAGGTAGCCGCCCAGTAGAAGGCCTCGAGTTGCTTGAGCGTCATGGCGTGGCGGGCGGATCTATTTTCCAAAAAGCGAAATAGCTTATTGGGATTTTATCGCTTTCTTCATACAAGCAGGGTCCGTAGAGTGGCGTTCGACTGGAACTACCGCACGCCGCGATCCCGATGAGCGCCAACGCCGACCCCACGCCTACGTCCCTGCCTTTGGGCACAGCTCCGGCCCAGCCGTCCTCCCGGCCGGCCGGGCTGGACGAGCCGCGCATCCTGCGCGAGGCCCTGTGCCTGGACGACTTCGAGGATCTGGCCCGGCGGCGCCTGCCTCGTCCCATCTTCGGCTACGTCGCCGGCGCCGCCGAGCGCAACAGTTCGCTGCGCGACAACGCCTCGGCCTTCGCCGAATACGGCTTCGTTCCCCGCACCCTGGTCGACGTGTCCCGGCGCAGCCAGTCGATCACGCTGTTCGGCACGCGCTACGCGCGCCCCTTCGGCATCGCCCCCATGGGCATCAACGCGCTGTCCGCCTACCGGGGCGACATCGTGCTGGCCGCCGGCGCGGCCGAGGCGGACATGCCGTCGATCATGAGCGGCAGTTCGCTGATCCCGCTCGAAGACGTCGCCCGGCATGCGCCCGGCACCTGGTTCCAGGCCTACCTGCCCGGCGATGCCGCGCGCATCGATCCACTGATCGACCGCGTGGCGCAGGCCGGCTACCGCACCCTGGTGCTGACCGTGGACATCCCCGTCATGGCTAATCGCGAGAACAACCTGCGCACGGGTTTCTCCACGCCGCTGCGCCCCAGCCTGAGGCTGGCCTGGGACGGCGTGAGTCATCCGCGCTGGCTGTGCGGCACCTTCCTGCGCACGCTGGCCCGCCACGGCATGCCGCATTTCGAGAACTCGTTCGCCACGCGCGGCGCTCCCATCCTGTCCGCCCGCGTCATGCGCGACTTCACCGCGCGCGACCACCTGAACTGGGAACACGTGGCGCGCATCCGCCGGCGCTGGCAGGAGCACCTGGTGCTCAAGGGCATCCTGCATCCCGCCGATGCCGCGCGCGCCCGCGAACTGGGCGTGGACGGCGTCATCGTGTCCAACCATGGCGGCCGGCAACTGGACGGCGCGGTGTCGCCGCTGCGCGTCCTGCCCGCCATCGTCGAGGCGGCGGGCGGCCTGGCGGTCATGATGGACGGCGGCGTGCGCCGCGGCACCGACGTGCTCAAGGCGCTGGCGCTGGGTGCCCGCTGCGTGTTCGTCGGCCGCCCCTTCAACTACGCGATGGCGGTGGCGGGCGCTGCGGGCGTTCGCCATGCCGTCCGGCTGCTGGGCGACGAAGTGGACCGCGGCATGGCCATGCTGGGCGTCAACACGCTGGACGAACTGGATGCCGGCTTCCTCGCACCCGTGGGCGCGGGCCGCCGCGCCGCCTGAAGGACAACGACCACCTTTTCGCGGCGGGCCCCGCGCCCGCCGCCTCCTCCACCCCTGGATCCATCGAACACGGAGATCTCCGCCATGACCAAGACCGTCATCTACAGCCCCAACGTCACCCGCACCAAGGCGCCCCACGCCCACGCCGTGCGCACCGGCAACCTCGTCTTCGTGTCGGGCTGCCCCGCCTACTTCGGCGAAATGCAGCTGGCCAAGGGCGACTTTCCGGCGCAGATGCGGCAATGCCTGACCAACCTGAAGAACATCCTGGAAGAAGCCGGCTCCAGCCTGGAAAAGGTGGTGAAGGTCAACATCTTCCTGGACCGCCGTGCCGACTTCGACGAGATGAACGAGATCTACCGCGAGTTCTTCGGCAACGACCCCATGCAATGGCCCGCCCGCACCACCGTCGAGGCCCGTCTGCCGCGCAAGGACTTCCTGCTCGAGATCGAATGCGTGGCTGAAGTCTGATCACCTTCCCGGCCGCCACCTCCCCGCCATCGCAAGGACCATCCCATGCCCGCACCCACCCTAGACGTCCATGCCGGAGGCCAGGAATACCTCCTGCCTCCCGATTTCCTCTGGCCCGGCGGCAAGCGCATCGCCGTGTTCTTCCGCGTCGCCTGCGAAGGGTGGTCGGACGGCGCCTGGCCCTCGCTGGGGCCGATGGGCAATCCGCTCAAGCCCGGCGTGCCGGACCTGAACGCGCTGGGGTGGGTGGAATACGGCATGCGCCGCGGCATCCATCGCATCCTGGACATCCTGGAACAGCATGACATCCGCAGCACGATGATCATCTGCGGCGTGCTGGCCGAGCGCTATCCCGACGTGGTGCGCCGCATCGCGGATGCGGGGCATGAGATCGTCGCCCATTCGTACGGCATGGACGTGATCCCCGCCTACCTGGACGAGGAACAGGAACGCGCCAACCTGGCGCGCACCACGGCGCTGTTCGAACAGGCCACCGGCCGCCGGCCGCAGGGCTGGATCAGCCCGCGCGCCACGCCCAGCCCGCGCACCGCCCGCCTGCTGGCCGAGGCCGGCTACCAATGGCACGGCGACACCATGAACGACGACCTGCCCTACCTGGTCCGCTTCGGCGACCGCGAGATCGCCGCGTTCCCAGGCGGCATGGAGTTGAACGACACGCCCATGTACATCCGCTACGGCAATTCGCCGCGGATGATGGTCGAGATGTTCGATGACTGGCTGGACTACGTACGCACCCGCGAGAAAGGCGCCGTGCGCATCGACCCGTCCATCCACGCCCACGTGTTCGGCCGCATCACCGGCATCCATGTGTTCGAACAACTGATCGAAAAGGCCAAGGCCGCGGACGACATCTGGATAGGCACGCGCCAGGAAGCCATCGCCCACGTGCGCGCCGCCATCCGGCGCTGATTCCCTTCCCACCCGGAGGTTTCCATGAGCACCCGCCACACCCGCATCCGGCGCGCCCTGCTGGCCGCCACGCTGTCGACGCTGGCCTGCGCCGGCACGCCCGCCCTGGCGCAGGCGCCCTTTCCCGACCGGCCGCTGAAGCTGGTGATCGGCTTCGCGCCCGGCGGCTCGACCGACGTCGTGGGCCGGATGATCGCGCAGAAGATGTCCGCCGAGCTCGGCAAGCCGGTGGTCGTCATCAATCGTCCCGGCGCCTCCGGCGCCATCGGCACCGCCGAAGTGGCGCGCGCCGAACCCGACGGCTATACGGTGCTGGTGAACATCGTGACCACGGCGGTCATCAACCCGCTGACGCAGAAGAACCTGCAATACGATCCCATCAAGGACCTGCAACCGGTCGCCATGGTGGGCAAGCTGCCCAACGTGATCATCCTGAACAAGAACGTGCCCGCGCGCAATCTGCAGGAATTCATCGCCTGGGCCAAGGCCAATCCCGGCAAGGTGACCTTCGGCACGGGCGGCGCCGGCGGCGTGCAGCACCTGTCGGGCGAACTGCTGGCCAAGATGGCCGGCATCCAGATGACGCACGTGCCCTACAAGGGCGCTGCGCCGGCCATCCAGGACCTGCTGGCCGGCAACATCACCGCCGTGTTCGACAACGTGACCGGTCCGATCAGCCTGATCAAGGCGGGACAGGTCACGGCACTGGGGGTGACCACGGAAGAGCGTATCGCCGTGCTGCCCGACGTGCCGACCATCGCCGAGTCCGGCCTGCCCGCGTTCAAGAACTCGAGCTGGATCTCCATCTTCACCCGTGCCGGCGTCCCGCCCGCCGTGCTGGCCCGCCTGGAGTCGGCCGTGCTGGCCGCCGCCCGGGATCCGGAAACGGTGGCCAAGCTCAAGGAGCTCGGTGCCGTCCCCTCGCCCATGAACACCGCCGAACTCGACCGGTTCTGGCGTTCCGAATTCACCTATTGGCGCGACGCCATCAAGGCCGCCAACATCTCTCTCGAATGACAAGGAAGCAAGCACCATGTCCGCGATCGAAAACCGCCTGAAGGAACTGGGCATCACGCTGCCCGACGCCCCGGTCATCAAGGCCAACCCGGCCCTGGTCCCCGGCGTGGCCGCCGGCGGCCTGTTCTTCTGCCAGGGCACCCTGGGCCACACCAACGGCGACTTTCCCTACCTGGGCAAGGTCGGCGACAAGGTCACGGTGGAAGAGGCCTACCAGTCGGCCCGACTGTGCGCGATCAACCACCTGGCCCAGGCCAAGGCGGTGCTCAAGGACCTCGATCGCATCGTGCGGGTCGTGCAACTGGTGGTGTACGTGAACGGTGCGCCGGGCTTCGAGCGCGCACCCTATGTGTCCAACGGCGCGTCCGACCTGTTCGTCGAGGTGTTCGGCCCGGAACGCGCCGCCATGGCCCGCGCCAGCCTGAGCGTGCCGGACCTGATCTACACCGCGCCGGTCGAGACCTTGTGCACCTTCGAAATCACGCCGGCTTGACCGCCTCCACGCGACAGGATCCCTCATGAAATCCTCCCTACGCATCGCGGCCGCCGTTGGCCTGATGACGGCCGCGGCCTGCGCCGGCGCCCAGGACTACCCGGCCAAGCCCATCCGCCTGATCAGCGCGTGGACGCCCGGCGGCGCCAACGACATCCTGGCCCGCGCGCTGGGCCAGGCCATCTCCCAGCGCTTCGGCCAGCCCGTCGTGATCGAGAACCGCCCCGGCGCCTCGGGCACGATCGGCACCGCCCACGTTGCCCAGTCGCCCGCCGACGGCTACACGATCACGCTGGGCAGCATGCCTTCGTACTCCACCGCGCCCAGCATGTTCCCCGACCTGCGCTACGACCCCATCAAGGACCTGACGCCCATCGCCTTCGTGGCCATCGTCCCCAATGTGCTCGTCGTCAACCCGTCGCTGCCGGTCAAGTCCGTGCCCGAGCTGCTGGCCTACGCCAAGGCCAATCCGGGCAAGCTGGCGTTCTCGTCCGTCGGCAACGGTTCATCGTCCCACCTGGGCGGCGAACTGTTCAAGCTGATGGGCCACGTGGACATGACGCACGTGCCGTACAAGGGCACGGCGCCGGCGCTGGTCGACCTGGTGGGCGGCCGCGTGCAGCTGGCCTTCGAGAACATGCCGGCGCTGCTGCCCCTGATCAACGGCGGCCAGTTGCGCGCGCTCGCGGTCACGTCCCGCTCGCGCTCGGCCCTGCTGCCGCAGGTCCCGACCGTGGACGAGGCGGGATTGAAAGGCTACGAAATCGGCGCCTGGTACATGATGTTCGCGCCGGCCGGCACCCCGCGCAAGATCGTCGACAAGCTGAACGAGGCGGTCAACGCCGGGCTGCAGCAGCCGGACATCCGCCAACGACTGAAGGATCTCGGCGCCGAGATCGTCGGGGGCACGCCCGAACAGGCCGCGGACTTCCTGAAACGCGACCTGGCGCGCTGGACCGACGTCATCAAGCAGGCCCACATCGTCTTCAACTAGGACCCGCCCATGAACGCTTCCCTGTGGAACACCATGCGGCTGGACGGCCGCACCGCGCTGGTCACGGGCGCCGGCAAGGGCCTGGGCCGGGCCATCGCGATGGGACTGGCGCAGGCCGGCGCCAACGTGGCGCTGCTGGCACGCACGGCACGGGACGTCGAATCGGCCTGCGAGGAAATCCGCGCGACCGGCGCCCGCGCCCTGCCGCTGGCCGCCGACGCGACCGATTCCGCGCAGGTCGACCGCGCCGTCTCGGCCGTGCTCGAGGAATTCGGCACGCTGGACATCCTGGTGCACTCGGCCGGGGGCAGCCAGCGCAAACCCGTGCTGGAACTGGCCGACGATGAATGGAAGCGCCTGATCGGCGCCAACCTGGACTCGACCTTCTATGTCTGCCGCGCGGCGGGACGGGCCATGCACGCGCAAGGCCGCGGCTCCATCATCAACATCGCCTCGGCCGCCGGCCTGCGCGGCCGGCCCAACAACTCCCCCTACAGCGCGGCCAAGGCGGCCATGATCAACTTCTCGCGCGCGCTGGCCATGGAGTGGGCGCCGCAGGGCATCCGCGTCAACACCCTGGCGCCGGGGCGTTTCCTGACGCCACTGACTGAAGGGGAAATGAGCGATCCGGCCAAGCACGCCGCCTTTGTCAGGAACGTGCCGCTGGGCCGGATCGGGCGCCCCGAGGAATTGAAGGAGATCGTGGTCTGGCTGGCCTCCGACGCCTCGGCGTTCGTGACCGGTTCGACCATCGTGATCGATGGGGGGCAGACGCTGCTTTAGGTGGAATCGACGGTCGTGAATGGCAGGGATCAGGTTCTTGAACCGTCCTTGATCGGTGCGGTGGGGCGGCTCGCGTTGGGGCGCAGCGAAGCCGGTCCCGGCACCCCGGACAAGACCGGGTAAAGAACCCAATTCAACCCAACCCCTAGAACCGCACCCCCAGCTTCAGGCTGGCCGTCTGCGCCACCAGATGCTCGCCCGCCTGGATCCCGTACTCCGCCCGCAGCGACCACGCATCGGCCGACATCACCTCGATGCCGGCCGTCGCGCTGCCGAATACCCCCGGCACACGGGTCGACAACGTGAACGCATCCTGCGGCGCCACCGCCAGCCGCACATCGGTCGACACATTGCGCCCCGCCACCAGCCCCACGCCCAGCGCAAGATAGGGACGCGCGACCGCCTTGCCCATACTGACCTTGCCGCCGAACTCGATGCTGGGCGTCAGCACCGCGCTCCACCGGTCGCTGGCGTCGTGCACCAGGTCGAAGAGGCCCGCGCCCGACTCCCTGTATCCCGGCGTGCGATCGTAGATGAGGTCCAGGTCCGCATACGGCTTGGCGTACCAGTCGCCGAACGAGAACTGATAGGCGGCCCGGGCACGCGCCGCCAGCTGGTAGGAATCGGGCTTGCTGGTCGCTCGCGCGGCCATGCCCGGCAGCACGATGCTTCGCGCCTGGTCCGATTCCTCGTAGCCCCCCATCAGCGCGCCGGCGAACTGCCAGGCCCCCATCTGCCGCTTCAGCGTCAGGCCGGCATGGAAGCTGTCGCTGGCGATGCGCACGGTGTTGTCCGCGGAATAGGTATTGGTGCGGCTGTAGCTGGCCGAGGCCCCCAGGAACCAGTCCGGCGCCAGTTGGCGCTGCACGCCGAACTGCACCGTGGTCTGCCGGTTGTCGTAGCCTGCGCCGTCGGCGGACGCCGAACGGTCGAAGCGGCCGCCTATCACACGCGCCCACGCGCATTCGCCCTCGGCCAGCTGGACGCTTCGATCGCTGAAGTGGGGGCAGCTCATCATCCGGTCCAGCGCCGAGTGAAGTTCGTAGGTGCGGTTGCTCGCGCGGCTCAGCGCCGCGTCGGAGGCCACCGCGCCCAGCGCTTTCACATACGCATCCGTACCTTCCAGCCGTGCGAAGGGATCGAACAGCGTCGTCAGGCCGCGATCGCCCCGGTCCCACAGGGTTTGCAGGTAGCCGGCGATGCTGGCCTGGTTGGCGGTCAGGCCCAGGTTCTGCGGACGAAAATTCGCCTGGGGCGTGACCCATAGCTGGCCGTCGCTGGTCAGCGACACGTCGTAGTTCACGACCGGCGATTGCCCCGCAAGGCTGAACGAGCCCGTCGGCGTGGTATTGAATTGGGCGATCAGCATGGGCTGACCGCCGGCCAGGTTGTGCCCCAGCACCAGCAGGCTGCCGCCCAGTTGCGCCGGCCCGCTCACGCCGATCACGTCGGCCAGTCCGCCCGCGCTGAAATCGACGTCGGCCTGGAAGACGCCTCCCGGGCCCTGCGTGAAACCCTGCATGAACGTCGTCTGGTACGAACCACGCTGGTCGACCGGACCTCCCGGGTTGAACACCCCCTGGTTGACCAGGGAGGCGTCCAGCCGCTGGCCGCTGGCCAGCACCGCGCCCGGGTGATTGACGAAAGTACCGCGGGCAGCGTCGCCGCTCGTGACGCTGCCGATGAACAAGCCGTAGTTGTCCACGGCCACCCGGCCGGAGGCATCGATCGCGGTCGCGCCGGCTATCAGGCCCTGGTTGGAGACCGAGGTGGCGTTGTCGGTGACCGTCCGGATCGCCGTGCCACTGGCAACGTCCGCGTACACGGCGGACGATGTGCCCACGCCTATCGTGACGGCACCGCCGCTGTCCTGCGCCGCGCTGCCGGCGCTCACGGCCAGGATGGCCGGCGCGCCGCCGCCCTGCGCGGTGACCAGGGAACCCGTGCCCAGCCCGATGTTGATTGCCCCACCCGCGCTGCCCGTTCCGCCGCCGCTGCTCCGAACCTGGATGCCGGCTTCCGAGAAGACGGCGCCGCCGCCCAGGCTGAGCGCGGCGATGGCGGGCGCGTTCCGGCCCTGCGTGGCGACCATGACGCCCACCTGCACGTCGACCGCGCCGCCATTGCCTGCGCCCCCCGCCACGTCGACGGCCTTGACCAGGGTGTCGTCGTAGCTGACCGAGGACAGGTCCCCGGCCAGGCCTCCGCCGCCACCCACGCTCTGCGCCAGCACGCCGATGGCGCCCGCCCCTTCGGTCAGCACCGAGCCTTCGACGTTCACGTTGACCGCGCCGCCCGCGCCCGAGCCCTGCGACGCGGGCGCGGCCAGCGTTGTCCTGCCCGCGGCCGTCGACAGGCCGGCGATACCGCCCCCGCCGCCCACGCTTTGCGCCAGCACCCCCACGGCGTTCCTGCCCCGCGTGTCGATGGAGCTGTTGACCGCCACGCGCGCATCGACCTGGCCGCCGTCGCCCACCGCGCCGCCCAGCGCCCCCAGCGCGACGCTGGCGGTGGCCTGCGCCTGCCCGCCACTCAACAGGCCCACGTAGCCGCCACCCGCGCCCACGCTTTGCGCCAGCACGCCGAAGGCCAGGTCGCCCGAGGTCTGGACCATCGTATGGGTGATCGTGCTCGCCCCTTCGTCGTATTTGCCGGTGGTCACGGAAACGTGCCCGCCGTCGGTCCGCACGGCTTCCTGGTTCGACGCATCCATGCCCAGCGTCACTTGCGCCGGCGCCAGCATCGGCGCCGCGGTGGCGCTGGTGGCCAGCGTCGCCGCTCCGCCCCCGCCGCCTATGCTCTGGGCCATCACGCCATGGGACAGCGTGCCGGACGTGACGATGTTGCCGCCGGTCGTGGTGACCGTCGCGTCGCCGGCATAGACAGGGGGAATCGAGAACCCGCCCACCACGCTGATCTTCCCGCCCAGCGAAATGACCGGCGCCTGTGCCGCGTGCCCGGCTCCCAGCCCCGCCGCGTCCAGGCCGTCGATGCTGATCGAGGCCAGTCCGCCCCCGCCGCTCACGCTCTGCGCGATCACCGCCGGCGCATCGTCGCCCTGGGTACGGACCTGTCTCGTCGTGACCGAGGCACCGCCACCGCTCATCACCGCCGCCTCCGACATGAAGCCCGGCAGGGTCCGGCTGCCTCCCATCGCGATCGTCAGCGGCGCTTCCGTCTGTCCGGCCGGCGTGGCCAGCCCGCCGGCCCCGACCAGGAAGCTCGACACCTCGGCCTTGCCACCGCCCCCGCCCACGCTTTGCGCCACGATGCCGGGCGCATGGTCGCCCCTCGTCGCCACCACGCTGCCCGCCGCGCTGGCATCGACCGTGGCCAGGCTGCCATTGCCGCCGCCCCCTCCGCCGCCGCCCACGGTCACGTTGATGTTGCGGGTCAGGGACATGCCCTTGGACGCCAGGAGTTCGGCGATCTGGTCGATCTTCTCCAGGATCTCGGCGGCCTGGTCGCCGCCGTGCGCTTTCACCAGTTCGGCCAGGTCCTGTTCCGAGACCGTGCCCACGCCCCCGCCGCCGCCCACGCTTTGCGCCAGGATGGCGGCCGCGGCCTTGCCGGCGGTCGAGACCGTGCCGGTGTTGGCGACCTGCACCGTGCCCCCCTGCCCGCCATCGCCGGCATTCCCGCCCACCGACAGATTGGTGCCTATCGAAGGCGCCAGGGAAACCACGTTGCTGACGCCTTCGTTGGCGGCCTTCAGCAAGGTGTCGATCGCGGACAGCAGGCTGGATGCCCCGGCCGAGCCGATGGCCCCGGACCGCCCGCCGCTGCCGGCGATGCTTTGCGCAATGATGCCCGCCGACGCCAGGCCCTGCGTCGCGATGGCGCCGTCGTTGGCGACGGCGACGTTGCCGCCATTGCCGCCACTCCCGCCGTTGCCGCCGACCCGGGTATCGAGCGCGTAGCTCAGCCCTCCGAACGAGATCGAGCTGGGCGCTTCCTCCAGCCATTCGGAAACCTTGGCCAACGTCTCCAGGAATGCGGTGGGCGACCCGACCACAGGTTCGAACGAACGCTCGGTCTCCTGCTGGACGAGGCCGCCGTTGCCGCCCCCGCCGCCCACGCTCTGCGCCAGCACGGCCACGGCATGGTCGCCGGCGGTGGTGATCGCGCCGCCGCTCTGGTTGTGTACCGAGATCGCCCCGCCGTGCCCCCCGCTGCCGCCCTCGCCCCCGGTCGTGACGCCGTAGCTGATGGTGAAGCTGGACGCGCCTATCGTCGTCGGCCGCAGCGGCGCGGCCGCCACGCCGCCGCTGCCGCCACCGCCGCCGCTGCTTTGCGCGAAGATGCCGTGGCTCTCGTGCCCCGAGGTGGCCACCGAGCCGGCATTGGCGATGTCGACCTCCCCGGCGTTACCCGCCGAGGCGCCGCGACCGCCCACCGTGACCTGGATGCTGGCCGTGCCCGACGGGATGTCCGGCCCCAGTTCCGGCGCGATGGTCGCCTGCACGGACTCGGCGAACGCGCCGTTGCCGCCTCCGCCTCCGACCGACCGGCCGACCACCGCGCTGCTGAGGGCCCCCGAGGTCGTGACCGAGCCGCCCGGACCGAGCCCGATGGCGACGTGCCCGCCCGTCCCGCCCGCGCCGCCGTCTCCGCCGGTGGACAGCGCGACGCCGACCAGCACGCCCACCGAGGCCGCCTTGGCCGATCCGCCGTGCCCGCCGCCCCCGCCTATGCTTTGCAGCATCACGCCGGTGGAGCCCGCGCCCTGCGTGGCGATCCGTCCGGACGAGGTCAGCGACAAGTCGCCGCCATCGCCCGCGACGCCGCCCCGGCCGCCTATCGCCATCGACACGATCAGGCCGGTGCTGTCGGCATCGCCGCCCACGCCGCCGCCACCGCCGGCGCTTTGCATGAGCACCGCGCCGCTCTGGTCGCGCGTGGTGGAAATGCTGCCGGTATTGGTCACGCGGCCGGCGCCGCCATTGCCCCCGCCGCCGCCGTTGCCGCCCACGACGAACCACCCGGCCGCCTCGGCGCCCGCGCCGCCCTCGCCGCCGGACGCCTGGGCGACGATGCCGAAGGATCCCGTGCCCGTGGTCCCGTCATCGTCCTCGGCGCCCGCGCCGGCGATCGCGATCGAACCGCTGTTGGTGATGTCGTAGGCCAGCGCGCCCACGCCGCCGCCGGAACCGCCGCTGCCGCTGTGGCCCGACAGCCCGCCATCGCCGCCCTTGCCGCCGTCGCCGCCCGCGACCCGGACCTGGATGCCGTTGGAATAATCGCCGTAGGTGGCGATCCGGCCCGAATTGGCGATGGTGACGCCGCTGGCCGACCCGCCGTCGCCGCCGTCATGTCCTGACGACCAGGAGCCGGCCCCGCCATCGCCCCCCCTGCCGCCCTGGCTGCTGGCCAGGATGGCGGCGGACGCCGTGCCGTGCGTCGTGATGGCGCCCGCGTTCAAGACGGTGACATGCCCGGCGTTTCCACCGCGATTGGCGCGCACGTCCTGGGCGGGTTCGCCCTCGTCGCTTCCTTCCGCGCCTCCGCCCCGGCCGCCCTGGGTGCGGGCGATCACGCCTGCCGTTCCCGTGCCGTCGGTGGTGATGGAACTGCTGCCGTCGATGCTGACGCTGACATCGCCGGTGTCGCCGCCCTGCCCTGCCGTGCTGTGTCCGCCGCCGACGCCGCCGTGAAAACCGTCCCCGCCCCGGCCCCCGACGGACTGGGCCAGCACGCCGGCGGTCTCCGACTGCCCCGTGCCGCCGGACACGGTCACGGACGTTCCATAGCTCAGGTTCACGCTGGCCGCGCCCGCATTGCCGCCGCGCCCGGAATCGCCGGACGGCAGGATGTCGCGGATCGAGGGTTCCTGGCCCGCGCCGCCCAGGGAATCGACCCATATGCCATAGGTCCCGGCCGTGATGCCGGTGCCCGAGACCACCACGCTCGCGTCGTGGCCGTCTCCGCCCTCGCCGTAGCGCCGCCCCCGCTCTGCATCGCCCACCTGCCTCCGTCGCCGCCATGCGAGGCGGCGCGCAGCCCGGCTCCGCCGCTGCGCAGGGTGCTGTCCAGCAGGTTGTAGCCCAGCGTCGCGCCCTCCCCGCCGTTGCCGCCCCAGTGGTTGTAGTTCGTATCGCCCGGGTCGGTGGAACCCTCGCTGTCGCCGCCATGGCCGCCGCTCACGTCCACGAAGACCGCGGTGCCGGCGCCGACCGAGACGTTCAGCGACGAATCGGACGCGCCGACGAAATCCGCGCCATTGCCGCCGTCCGAGCCGTTGTGGTCATGGCAGCAGGAGCCATCGGCGCCCCGGTAGTCGTGGACGACCTGGGCCTGCACGGTACCGGCCAGCGACGACAGGGCGGCCAGCGTCGCCGCCGCCAGGAGGTCCAGACGGAACGGCCGCCTGCAAGCGCCTTCGTTGCCGGCGGCCGTCGGGGAATGCGGATACGTCGTCATGTGCGTACGGGTCCCATGCGCGAGAACTCGACAAACGAACGCAACCGTGCGTTTGTCGTACGCGAACGATCTTATTTGTCAGGATGCGGGCACCGCAATCCCTGCCGACGAATCGACACTGCCAGCCGACGAATGACATCAGGCCATCAGTCGGCCGTCGTCTCCCCCGGCTTGCCGGCCTGGCCCATCGCGCGGATCGCGTCCTCGACCGTCTCCAGGAAAATGAACTGGAGCTGCTTGCGGGATTCCTCCGGGATGTCGTCGACGTCCTTGCGGTTGCGCGCCGGCAACAGCACGGTCTTGATGCCGGCCCGCAACGCGGCCAGCACCTTTTCCTTGATGCCCCCGACCGGCAGGACCAGTCCGCGCAGGCTGATCTCGCCCGTCATCGCCCGGTCCGAGGGGACCGGCGTATTGGTCATCAGCGACGTCAGCGCGACGAACATCGCCACGCCGGCGCTGGGGCCGTCCTTGGGAATCGCGCCCGCCGGAACATGGACGTGGATGTCGCTGTGCTCGAACAGCGCGGGATCGACGTTCAGGGAGGCCGCACGGCCCTTGAGCAGCGTCAACGCCGCCTGCACGCTCTCGCGCATGACCTCGCCCAGTTGTCCGGTCAGGATCAGCCTGCCGTTGCCCGGCGTGCGGCTGGCCTCGATGAACAGGATGTCGCCGCCGACCGGCGTCCAGGCCAGCCCGGTGGCCACGCCCGCCAGGCCGGTACGCATGGCGATCTCGCTTTCGAAGCGTGGCGCGCCCAGGATCGCATGGACCTCGTCCACGTCGATGCGCACGTGCTGCGCCGTCCCTTCGGCGACGCTCATGGCGGCATGGCGGAAGGTACTGCCGATCTCGCGCTCGAGATTGCGCACGCCGGCTTCGCGGGTATAGCCGTTGATCACCTCGTGGATGGCCGCGTCGGTGATCTCGCACTGCGTGGGCGCGAGGCCATTGGCCTCGAGCTGGCGCGGCACCAGGTAGCGGCGCGCGATCTGGGCCTTCTCTTCCTCGGTGTAGCCCGGCAGCGTGATGACTTCCATGCGGTCGCGCAGCGGCCCGGGAATGCCGTCGAGCACGTTGGCCGTCGCGATGAACAGCACCTTGGAAAGATCGAAGGGCACGCCCAGGTAGTTGTCGCGGAAGGTATCGTGCTGCTCGGGATCGAGCACCTCGAGCAGCGCCGCGGCGGGATCGCCCTGGGCGCTGGCGCCCAGCTTGTCCACCTCGTCCAGCATCATCACGCAGTTGTTCGAACCGGCCTTGTGGATGGCCTGGATCACGTTGCCCGGCAACGCGCCGATGTACGTGCGCCGATGGCCGCGTATCTCGGCCTCGTCGTGCACGCCGCCCAGGCTCAGCCGCACGAACTTGCGTCCCGTGGCCTTGGCGATGCTCTGGCCCAGCGAAGTCTTGCCCACTCCCGGCGGCCCCGCAAAGCACAGCACCGGACTCTTGCCGGTGGGATTGAGCTTGCGCACGGCCAGGTACTCCAGGATGCGGCGCTTGATCTTGTCGAGCCCGTAGTGGTCCTCGTCCAGAATCCGCCGGGCCTCGGCGATGTCGATGCGGTCCTCGGTGGATACCGACCAGGGCAGCTCGATCAGCCAATCCAGGTAGGTGCGGATCATCGAGTACTCGCCCGATGCCTCGGGTATGCCCTCCAGCCGCTTGAGCTCCTTGCGCGCCTGCTTCTCGGCCTCTTCCGGCATGCCGGCCTTGGCGATGCGCTCGCCCAGCTCCGCCAGTTCGGCGCTGTTGCCCTCGGCCTCGCCCAGTTCCTGCTGGATGGTCTTGAGCTGCTCGCGCAGCATGACCTCGCGCTGGCGATCCTCGAAGCGCGCCTTGGTCTGCTGGTCGATGTCGCGGCTGATGCGCAGCACCTCGATCTGGTGCATCATCAGGGCCAGCACCTTGTCGGCCCGGGCAACGACGTCCACCGTCTCGAGCACGTCCTGCTTTTCCTCCGGCCGGATCTCCATCAGCCCGGCGATGAAATCCGTCAGCAGCGGCGCCGAGGTCATGTTCTGGATGGAGCCCGCCAGTTCCGCCGGCGCCTGCGGCAACAGTTGCAGGATGTCCAGCGCGCGCGCCTTGAGCTGGATCAGGCGCGCCTCGATGTCCGAGGTCATGATCTCCGGATCCTCGAAGCGCTGGACCCGCGCCACCATGAACGGATAGCCCTGCAGCAGCTCGATGATGCGGAAACGCTGCACGCCCTGGCAGATGACGTGGTGCGTGCCGTCGGGCGTGGTCACGTAGCGCATGACGTTGGCCACCGTCCCCATGGGATGGAGGTCGCCGTCGCCCAGCTCCTCGGCCTCCGGGTCGCGCTGCAGCACGACTCCCACCTGGCGGCCGGCCCGTGCGGCCTCCTGCGCGCCGCGCACGGTGCTGTCGCGGCCGATGGAAATGGGCGCCACCAATCCCGGGAAAAGCACGAGATTGCGCACCGGGACCAGCGTCAACGCGTCCGACGGCAGCGCGATCGATGGCGCCGGCCCCTGGCCCGCGGGCTGCGCACCCTGCGCCTCCTGCCGTTCCTGCCCCGATTGTTGGTCTCGAAATTCGTTTGCCATGGCTTCTTACCTGTCCCCGGTTCGAGTTGCGGCGGGCCGCCGGTCTATCCCAGCTTGAGCAGGGTCAGCAGGAGGCAGCCGTCCACCATCCTGTGCTCCCGGATTTCGAACGCGCCCGGCGGCAGCGCGATGCGCCGCTCGAAGCGGCCGTAGGGAATTTCTATGCGGCGGATGTGGGCCTCGGCCGGCGCCGGCAAGGGGCGTTCGCCCACCACGGTAAGCGTCGGCCCGTCGATCAGCACCTGGACCTGGTCGGGCGCGACGCCGGGCAGCGCGACCAGCACGGACAACGCCCGGCCGGTCTCGAAGATGTCGATGGGGGGTTCCCAGGTGGGCCCCTGCGGGCCGCCGTGGCCCGGACGGAAGAATTGGCGGTGCAGGTTGTCCGCCTGCTCCAGCAGCCTGACCGCGTCGATCCACATGGCGTTGGACGGTTTGCGATAGATCATGGTCCTTGTCCTTGCTCGGGGCGCCCCGATGGCTCCAAATTAAGGCGGCGCGTGGCATCTGGCAATAGGGGATGGAAAAGCCGCACCCCGCCGCCGGGCCGGAACGCACGCGGGGCGCGGGATCGCGGATTCGTAACAGATGTCGCAGTCAGTGGCCGGGGACGCCCGGCGCCACCTGCCCGCCCCCGCCTATGGCCTTGTAGATCGCGACCAGCCCGATGCGCAGTTGACTGTCGCTCTGCGCCAGGTCGCGCCTGGCTTGCGACAAGGTGCGCCGGGCGTCGAGTTCCGGCAGGAAATCGGTCATCCCGCCGGCGTGGCGGGCCCGGGCCAGTTCGAGAGCGTCGCTGCTGGCGCGCAGCCTGCGGCGCAGCTCGATATTGCGCCGGCGTTCGGCGCCGTACCCGGTCAGGGCATCGTCGATCTCCTGCCACGCCCGCAACACCGTCTGCTGGTAGGACACCGCCGCCTCCTGCTGCGCCAGTTCGCGCAGCGCCACGGTGGAGCGTCGCCGCCCCCGGTCGAACAGCGGCAACGACAGGCTGGGACCGACCGACCAGCGCCGGCTGCCCCATTCGCCGAACCTGCCGTCCTTGAACGACTCGTAGCCGAAACTCGCGCCCAGCACGATGCGCGGATACAGGTCGGCCGTCGCGATGCCGATGTCGGCCGTGGCCGCATGCAGCCGCGCTTCGGCCGCCCGTATGTCGGGCCGGCGCAGCGCGACCTCGGAAGGCAGCCCCAGTGCCAAATCGGGCATGGGGGCGTCCGTGTCCCGGGTTTCCGCCAGCATGTCCCGCAGCGCCCCGGGAGGCTGGCCGGCCAGGAACCCAATGCGGTTGGCCGCCGCGGCCTCCTGCGCGCGCAGCGGCGCCAGCCGGCCGGTCAGGTCGGCCAGCAACGCCTGTTGCCGCGACACGTCCAGCGCATCGATCTGCCCGCCGTCCCGCCGCGCCTGCAAGATGTCCAGGGACTCCCGCGCCGCGGCGATATCCTCCTGCAACCATTGCAATTGCGCCTGGATGCCGCGCAGTTCGAAATAGTCGCGCGCGATCTCGCTGGCCACCGACAGCCGCGCCTGCGCCAGCGCCGCCGCCGATGCGTCCACGTCGGCATCGGCCGCCTCGATCGAACGTGCGACCCGGCCCCACAAGTCGATTTCCCAGGACATGTCGAAGCCCGCCTGGTACAGCGTGAACGGGTCGCTCAGCACCGAGACGAGCTGCTCGCGGTTGTCGGGCGCGATCGCGTCCAGCAGGCGGGTGCCGGCGCCGTACTCGCTCTGGCGCTGGCGCGACACGCCCGCCGACAAGCCCACGTCCGGCCCGCGCTGCGCGGCCACGGTCTGCCGCATGAGCCGGCTTTGCGCGAAACGCAGCGCCGCGGTCCGCAGGTCCGGGCTCGCCTCGCGTGCCTGCGCCAGCAGCGCGTCCAGCCTCGCATCCTGGAAGGTTTCCCACCAGCGCTCCGATGGCGCCGCCGTGGAGACGGGATCGCGCAAGGCCTCGGGAGCGCCGCGCCAGCTGTTCCAGTCCGCGGGCTGCGCGGGGGCGGGCGCCGTGAAGTCCGGCCCCACGGCCGCGCAACCGCCCAGGCACGACACGAGCAAGGTCGCCTGCAGGAAAAAACGGGTCCCGGGCCGGCGGATCGGATCGCATGCCATGCTTGGCCTCCAGTCAAACCAGACGATGGCGGAACAGCCACGCCGCCAGCGGCAATGTGAGCGCGCCCAGGACGAACATGGGCACGAGGTTGCGCCACAGCGACGGCAGGCCCGCGCCCTCCAGGTACACGCGCTGCACGAGGTCGATGGCGAAGCGCAGCGGATTCGCCAGGGTAGCGACCTGCAGGGGATCGGGCATGTTGCGCACCGGCGTGGCCAGTCCCGACAACAGCATCAGCGGCATGATCAGCACGAAGGTGTAGAGCATGGCCTGCTGCATGTTGACCGAGACGGCCGAGATGGACAGCCCGATTCCCACGCAGGCCACGGTGAAGATCGCCAGTCCCGCGTAAAGCGTCGCCAGCGACCCGGCCATGGGAATGCGGAACCAGAACAGCGCGACGCAAAGAATGATGGACGATTGCACGAGGCCGATCAGCACCGGCGGAACGGCCTTCCCGAGCATGATCTCCATGGGCGTATAGGGCGTCACGAGCAACTGGTCGAACGTGCCCTGTTCGCGCTCGCGCGCGACCGAGAGCGCGGTCAGCATCAGGGTCTGCATCATGCTGAGCGCGGCGATCAGGGCCGGCATGATGTTCCAGCGCGTCTCGAGGTTGGGGTTGTACCAGACGCGCGGCACGGCGGTGACCGGCATCCCACCGCCGCGCAGTTCGGCGTTGTAGGCCGCCACGATCTCGGCGACGTGGGTCGATGCCTGGCCGGCGGTGGTCGAGTTGCGGCCATCCAGGATGACCTGCAAGGGGGCCTCCTGCCCCTGGGCCAGCCGGGCCTCGAAGTCCGGCCCGAATTGCAGGACCAGCAGGGCGTCGCCGGCATCCACCACGCGCGCGATGTCGCGGGGCGCGGTCAGCGTGGCGACGCGATGGAAGACCCCGGTGCCGTCCAGGCGTGCCAGCAGCCGGGCCGACGCCGCGCCCTGGCTCTGGTCCAGCACGGCGTATGGCACGTTGGTCAGGTTGTAGGTCGCGGCATAGCCGAACACGACGCTCTGGAGCAAGGCGGGAACGACCAGGATCGCCCGGTTGGCGGGATCCTTCAGGATGGCCAGCAGTTCCTTGCGGCACAGCTGGGCCAGGCGTCGCCAGAAGTCGATGAAGGCATCCATGCGTCAGTCCAGCCTCTTGCGCGTGACCAGGCGCGCCACGCCCAGCAGCACGACGGCGTAAGCCGCCAGGATGGCGCAGTTCCTGGCCACCAGCGGCCAGTTGTTCCCGGCCAGGAACAGCGACTTGATCAACTCCATGAAATAGGTGGCGGGCAGGATCTGCCCGATCACCCGTATGGCCGTCGGCACGTTGCGCAGGTCGAACATGAATCCGGACAGCATCAGGGCCGGCAGGAAGCTGGCGATCAGGGCCACCTGGCTGGCCAGGAACTGGTTGCGGGTCACCGACGAGATCACCAGGCCTATGCCCAGCGCGACCAGCAGATACAACATGGCGCTGAACAGCAGGACCGGCAGCGATCCGTACATGGGCACGTGGAACAGGAAGGCCGCGGCGGCCAGGCACAGCGCCAGCCCGATCATTCCCACGCAGAAATAGGGAATGATCTTGGCCAGCAGCACTTCCACCGGCCGCACCGGCGTGACGAACAGCGACTCCAGCGTACCCCGTTCCCACTCGCGCGCCATGACGAGCGCCGTCAGGAAGGCCCCCACCAGCGTCATGATCAGCACGATCAGCCCGGGCACGAGGTACCACGTGCTGTCGTTGGCGGCGTTGAACCACATGCGGTCGACCACCTGGACCCGGCCCGCGCCCGGCCCCGCAGCCTCGCCGCGGTCGGCCCGCTTCTGGCTCCACGAGGCCAGCGCGCCGGCGACGTAGCCGCGTATCATGGTCGCGCGGCTGGCGTCCGCGCCTTGCAGCAGGACCTGCACCTGCGCGTCGCCGGCGGCCAGCCGCCGCGAGAAATCCGCCGGCACCAGCACGGCGGCATCCACCTCCCGCGCGCGCATCAGCGCGTAGGCCTCGTGCGCCGAGCCCACCACGCGGGGCGCCAGGTAGCCCGGCGTGGACAGCCCGGCCACCACGTCGCGCGCGACCGGCGAGGCATCGTCCAGCACCACCGCCACGGGCGCGTTCCGGACATCCAGCGACAATCCATAGCCGAAGATCAGGATCAGGACGATGGGCAGCGCGATGCCCATCATCAGGTTGGCGCGATCACGCAGCAACTGCCGCACTTCCTTGCGCGTCAGCGAGACCAGGCGCCGCCAGAAGCCGCCGGACCGGGATTCGCTCATGCCGTGGCCTCCGCGGTCTCCTGCCTGCGGCCACGCTCGACGATGCCGATGAATGCCTCTTCCATGTTCATGCGATGCGCGGCCGTCTCGCCCGCCTGTTTGCGCACCTGCTGCGGCGTGCCCAGCGCCAGCAGCCGCCCGGCATCCTGAATGACGATGCGATCGCAGTACTCGGCCTCTTCCATGAAATGCGTGGTCACCAAGATGGTGGTGCCGTCGGCGGCCAGCGTCGTGATCCGGCGCCAGAACTCGCGCCGCGCCAGCGCGTCGGCGCCGCTGGTGGGCTCGTCCAGGAACAGGATGTCGGGCTCGTGCAGCAGGCCGACCGCCATCGCCAGCCGTTGCTTGTAGCCGCCCGGCAGGCGTCCGCTGGCCGCTCGTGCCTGGGTTTCGAGCCCGAACTGCGCCAGCACCGCCGCGATGCGCGCGCGCAGGCGCTCGCCATGCAGGCCGTAGGCGCTGCCGAAGAACGTCAGGTTTTCCATCACGCTCAGGTTGCCGTACAGCGCGAACCGCTGCGACACGTAGCCGACGCGGCGCCGGGCCCGCGCCGGCGCCGTACGCAGGTCCACGCCCGCCACGCGCAGGAAACCGCTGCTGGCGGGCAGCAGTCCGCACAGCATGCGGAAGGTCGTCGTCTTGCCCGCGCCATTGGGGCCGAGCAGGCCGAATATCTCGCCCTTGTTCACCGTGAAGCTGGTGCGGTCCACGGCGACGAAATCGCCGAACTTGCGCACCAGGTCGCGGACCTCGATGATGGCTTCGCCGCTGGCGGCCGTCGCGCTCGGCACGGGCAACGGCGCTGCCTCGGCTTCCGGCCGGCGTTCTCGAAGCAGCACCATGAAGCCGTCTTCCAACCTGGCCGCGACCGGCCGCCAGGCCAGGGAGCGTCCTGGCTCTTGCGCGGGTTCGCCCCGCGCCGCCGGGCGACGGATCACGCGCACCTCTCCCCCCTCTGGCACGGCATCGATGACGCGGGCCGTGTCGTCCAGCAGGCGCGCCTGCAGCAGCCGGGCCGGCTCGCCCGGCGGCGGCGCCGCCACGAAGCACAGCCCGCGCGCGGGCCGGCGGATATCCTCGGGCCCACCCTGCGCCAGCAGCCTGCCTTCATGCAGCACGAACACGCGGGCGCAGCGCTCGGCCTCGTCCAGATAGGTGGTGCTGACGATCACGGACAGGCGCTCGTCGTCGACCAGTTGCCGGACGATCTCCCAAAGCTCCCGGCGCGACAGGGGATCCACGCCCACCGTGGGCTCGTCCAGCAGCAGCAGTTCCGGCGACCGGACCAGCGTGCAGGCCAGCCCCAGCTTCTGCTTCATGCCGCCGGACAACTTGCCCGCCGGGCGGGCGGTGAACCGGCCGAGATCGGTCATCTCCAGCAGGCGCGCATAGCGCTCGCCCCGCCGTTGCCGGGGCACGCCATGCAGGTCCGCGTACAGGTCCAGGTTCTCCTGCACGCTCAGGTCCTCGTACAGGCCGAAGCGCTGCGGCATGTAGCTGATGCGGTTCTGCACGGCCTGGGGATCCGCGGCGACGTCGATGTCCAGCACCCGCAGTTGTCCCTCGGCCTTCATCAGCCCCGCGACCAGGCGCAGCAAGGTCGTCTTGCCCGCCCCGTCCGGCCCGACCAGCGCGGTCAGCGCGCCCGCGGGCGCGTCCAGCGAGATGCCGTCCAGCGCCACGACCTCGCTTCCCCCGCGCGCGGCCGGAAAACGCTTGCGCACGCCGCGCGCCACGACGACGGCGGCCTCGCTCATCTGGCCGGTGCTCCGTCGTCCCGCCGGTCCGGCGCGATGCGCACGGTGGCCGGCATGCCCAGCCGCAGCCGGTCCTGCGGGTCGTCCACGAGCACACGCATCTCGTAGACCAGGCTGGTCCGCAACTCCTCGGTCTGCACGTTCCTGGGCGTGAATTCGGCCACCGACGAGATGTAGCCGATACGTCCGGCGATGGGCCGGTCGGGCTGGCTGTCGGTGAATACCTCGGCCGCCATGCCCGGCCTGACGCGTCCCAGTTGCGGCTCCGACACATAGACACGCACCCACTTGGGATCGGCGATCGCCAACGTATAGGCGGGACGCTGGGGCGAGGCCATGTCGCCGGGTTCCAGCAGCCGGGCGCGCACGACGGCGTCGGCCGGCGCCTTCAGTTCGGTCTGCTCCAGGCGGTAGGCGACCAGCGCCAGCTCGGCCCGCGACACCTCCAGTTGCGCCTCGGCCTGCGCGATGTCTTCCCTGCGCGGTCCGACACGCGCAAGTTGCAGTCCCTTGCTGCGGCTGTCCCATTGTGCGCGCGCCACCCGCAGGCGCGATTCGGCATTGTCCAGGTCCTGCTGGCTGACCCCGCGTCCGCCGGTGTTCGCGGCGATGCCCCGGAGGCGCGCGAGCTGCTGCTGCGCCAGTTCGACCTCGGCCTGGGCCGACGCCACCTGTGCCTGCGCCTGCGCCACTTCCTCGGGCCGGGTGCCGTTGCGCAGCCGCAGCAGCGCCTGCTCCTGCACCGCGATACGCGCGCGGGCCTGGACCTCCTGCAAACGCAGCGAACGGTCATCCAGCACCGCCAGGACGTCGCCGGCCTTGACGCGGTCGCCTTCCTCGACCCGCATCCGGACCACCCTGTCGCTGCCGTCGAACGCCAGCGTCACCTGCCGGATATCGACGTTGCCGTATAGCGTCAAGCCATCCTGTGCGGGCGCCGGGCGCAAGACATACCACGCAGCCCCCGCCAGCACCGCCGCCACCAGCACGCCCCCTGCCAGCACCTTCTTCATCGCCGCCGCCCTTGGAAACCGTCGGTCGGCAAATTATATAACTCAAATTTCAATTTGATGTATGATTTTTACATGCCCACTCCCGCGTCCCCGGCGCCTTCCCGCATGGCCGTCACGTCCCGACCGTCGATCCCCGCCCGCTCTCCACGCATGGACGGCGAAGCCACCCGCGCCCGCATCCTGGAGACCGCCGGGCAACTGTTCGCCGAGCGGGGCTACGCGGACACCACCAGCAAAGCCATCTGCGAGCGGGCACAATGCAACATGGCCGCGGTCAACTACCACTTCGGCAGCCGCGACGGTCTCTACCTGGCTTTATTGAAGGAAGTCCACAAGCATCTGATCAGCCTGGACTACCTGACGCGCCTGGCGCACAGCGCCCAGCCCCCGCGGCGCAAGCTCGAGGAATTCCTGGACGGACTGACGGCCAGCCTGCTCAATGCCGACAGCTGGCACATCCGCCTGTGGGCACGCGAGGTGCTGGCGCCCTCGCCCCACCTGGACGGCATCATCGAGGCCGAGGCCCTGCCGAAGTTCGGGCTCATCAGCGCCATCATCGGCGAGATCACCGGCATCCCCGCCGGGGACCCGGCGCTGACCCGGTGCGTGCTGAGCGTCATGGCGCCCTGCATGGTGCTGCTGATCGTCCACCGCGACATGAACAGCCCCATCCAGGCACTGTTCCAGCAGCCGGCGGCGGACCTGGCCGCGCACCTGAAGACCTATGCGTTCGCGGGACTGGATGCCATCGTCGCCACCCGCCCCCCGCGCCGGTCCGCGCGCAAGCCGCGCTGACGCCTACTCCGCCTGCAGGCCGTGGCGCGCGACCACGTCCTTCCAGCGGGCGAATTCCTTGCGGTTCAGTTCCGCGAATTCCTCGGGCGAAGTCAATACGACGTCATAGCCCTTCTCGAGCAGGTCCTTGCGCATCTGCGGCGCCCCCATGATCGCGCCGATCTCGTCGTGCAGGCGCTGGACGATGGCCTTGGGCGTGCCGGCCGGCGCGTACATGCCCACCCAGATCGACAGGTCGTAGTCGGGATATCCCGACTCGGCCACCGTGGGCAGATCGGGCACCAGTTGCGAACGCAGCCTGCCGGTCTGGGCCATGGGCTTGAGCTTGCCCGAGGCCACGTTCGCGCGCGAGGCCTCGACCGTGCTGATCAGCATGGTCGAGCTGTTCTGCATGACGTCCATGGCCGCCACGCCCATGCCATTGGCCGGGATGTGGCGCATCTTCGTTCCCAACATGTCCTGCAGCACCAGGGAATACAGATGGGTGGTCGAGCCCGGGCCCGGCGAACTGTAGCTGACCTCGTCGCCCATTTTCTTCAAATAGGCGACGAATTCCGGAAAGGTCTTGGCCGGCACGGACGGGTGCGTCAGGATCAGCATCTGGCCCGAGGCGATCTGCCCGATGGGCGCGAAATCCTTGACCGGATCGTAGGGCGTCTTGCGCGAAGCCGGGGTGATGACATGCGTGTTCAGGGACATCATCAACGTGTAGCCGTCGGGCGCGGCCTTGGCCACGTAGGCGGTGCCGATGGCGGCCGCCGCGCCGGGCTTGTTCTCGACCACGACGCTCTGGCCCAGCCGCGCCGCCAGCTTCTCGGACAGCAGGCGGGACAGCGTGTCGGCGCTCGTGCCCGGCGTATAGGGCACGACGATCCGGATGAGCCGGGAGGGGTAACCCCCCTCCGACTTGCCCGCCGCCTGCCCGTGGGCCGCCGCGGTGCCCAGCACCAACGTCAAGGCGAGCGCGAGCCGCGATGGGAAAAGGACGCCTTTCATGCTTTTGTCTCCTGACGATGTTCTGGGTCGCCCGCCGCGGCCGGTTCATGCCGGCTCATGGCTCCTGCACTCACTCTAACACACATACAGTATGTTTTTATAAACAGTTAGGGTTTTCTAGGAACCCCGCCTTGTCTCCAAGATGTTCATGCGTCACGCCGCGCCCGCGGTTGCGATGCACGGCGCCGTCCCCATATAGTCAGGCATGACCATCGCCCGCCACCCCGTCGACGCTTTGCACGGCTTCCATCCGGCCGTGGCCGCCTGGTTCCGCCAGGCGTTCGGCTCGGCGACGGAAGCCCAGCGCCGCGCCTGGCCGCATATCCGCGCCGGCCGTTCGACGCTCGTGGCCGCCCCCACCGGTTCCGGCAAGACGCTGACCGCCTTCCTGGCCGCCATCGACGAGCTGGTGCGAATGGGCGTGGACGCCGGCGGCGCGCTGCCGGACGCCACCATGGTCGTGTACGTCTCGCCGCTGAAGGCGCTGTCGAACGATATCCGCGTCAACCTGCAGGCGCCGCTCGAAGGCATCGCCGCGGAACTCGACCGCATGGGCCTGCCCGACCCGGGCATCCGTACCGCCGTGCGCACTGGCGACACCGAGGCGCAGGCCAGGCAGGCGATGCGCAAGCGGCCGCCGCACATCCTGGTGACGACGCCCGAATCGCTGTATGTGCTGCTGGGTTCGGACGGCGGGCGCCGCATGCTCGCCGACGTGCGCACCGTGATCGTGGACGAAATCCACGCCATGGCGGGCAACAAACGGGGCAGCCACCTGGCCCTCACGCTGGAACGGCTTGACGCCCTGTGCGGCAGGCGTCCCGTCCGCATCGGGCTCTCGGCCACGCAGAAGCCACTGTCGGCCGTGGCACGCTTCCTGGCCGGGCCGGCCCACGCGGACGACTGCGCGATCGTCGACGTCGAACACGTGCGGCGCCGCGACCTGGACCTGGAGCTGCCGCCCGTCCCCCTGGAGGCCGTCATGGCCACCGATGTCTGGGACCGCGTGTACGACCGCATGGCCGAACTGGTGGGGCAGCACCGCACCACGCTGGTCTTCGTCAACACCCGCCGCATGGCAGAACGCGCTGCCCGCCACCTGGCCGACCGCCTGGGCGAGGAAGCGGTGGCCGCCCACCACGGCAGCCTGGCCAAGGAACACCGGCTCGACGCCGAACAACGGCTCAAGCGCGGCGAACTGCGCGTGCTGGTCGCCACCGCCTCGCTGGAACTGGGCATAGACATCGGCGACGTCGACCTGGTCTGCCAGGTCGGCTCGCCGCGCACGATATCCGCCTTCCTGCAACGGGTGGGCCGCTCGGGCCACCACGTGGGCGGCATCCCCAAGGGACGCCTGTTCCCGACCTCGCGCGACGAGTTGATCGAATGCGCTGCGCTGCTCGACTGTGTGCGGCGCGACGAGCTGGATGCGCTGCACGTGCCCATCGCGCCGCTGGACGTGCTGGCCCAGCAACTGGTGGCCGAGGTCGCCTGCCAGGAATGGAGCGAGGAAGCCCTGTACGCGCTGGTGCGGCGCGCGGCGCCCTATGCGGACCTGGAGCGGCCGGCGTACGACGCGGTGCTGCGCATGCTGGCCGAGGGCTACACCGGCCGCCAGGGCGTGCGCGCGGCCTACATCCACCGCGACGTGGTGGCGGGCGCGCTGCGCGGGCGGCGCGGCAGCAAGCTCACGGCGGTCACCTCGGGCGGTACCATCCCCGACAACGCCGACTACACCGTGCTGCTGGAACCGCAAGGGCTGATGGTCGGCACGGTCAACGAGGACTTCGCGGTCGAAAGCCTGGCCGGCGACGTCTTCCAGTTGGGCAACACGTCCTATCGCATCCTGCGCGTGGAAGCCGGCCGCGTCCGCGTGGAGGACGCGCACGGCGCCGCGCCCAGCATCCCGTTCTGGCTAGGCGAGGCGCCCGGCCGCAGCGACGAACTGTCGGCCGGCGTCTCGCGCCTGCGCGCCAGGATCGAAAGCCTGCTGGCGCGCTCCGGCGACACCTCGCCCGACGTCGAGGGCGCCATCCAGGCGCTGATGGACGAGATCGGCTTGAACACCTCGGCAGCGCGCCAGATCGTCGAGTACCTGGCGCGCGCGAAAGCGGCGCTGGGCCGGCTGCCCACCCATGACACGCTGGTCATGGAACGTTTCTTCGACGAGTCGGGCGGCATGCAGCTGGTGGTGCACTCCCCCTTCGGCAGCCGGCTCAACCGCGCCTGGGGCCTGGCCCTGCGCAAGCGCTTCTGCCGCAGCTTCAACTTCGAGTTGCAGGCCGCGGCCACCGAGGACGCCATCGTGCTGTCGCTGTCCACCAGTCACAGCTTCCCGCTGGACGAAGTCTGGCGCTACCTGCGCTCGAACACCGCCGAGCACCTGCTGGTGCAGGCCTTGCTGGACGCACCGCTGTTCAACGTGCGCTGGCGCTGGAACGCCACCACCGCGCTGGCGCTGCCGCGCTACGTGGGCGGCCGCAAGGTCGCGCCGCAGTTGCAGCGCATGAAAAGCGACGACCTGCTGGCCGCGGTTTTCCCCGACCAGGCGGCCTGCCTCGAGAACGTGGTCGGGGAACGCGAGATCCCCGACCACCCGCTGGTCGCGCAGACCATCGGCGACTGCCTGCACGAGGCGATGGACGCCGACGGCTGGCTCGCGCTGCTGCGCCGGATCGAGCGGGGCAACGTCGAGCTGGTGGCGCGCGACCTGCCCACTCCGTCGCCGCTGGCCATGGAGATACTCAGCGCGCGCCCCTACGCTTTCCTGGACGACGCGCCACTGGAGGAACGCCGCACCCAGGCCGTGATGGCTCGCCGCTGGACCGATCCGGAATCGGCGGACGACCTGGGCGCCCTGGACGCCGGCGCCATCGAAGCAGTGGCCGCCGAAGCCTGGCCGCAGGTGCGCGGCACCGATGAAATGCAGGAGGCACTGGCAAGCCTGGCCTGCGTGACCGAGGCCGAGGCAGCGGCCAACGACGGCTGGCAGGACTGGCTGGGCACGCTGGCGGACGAAGGCCGGGCAACACGGCTGTGCCTGGGACCCGACGCCGCCCTGTGGGTACCGGTCGAGCGCCTGGCCTGCGTGCGCGCCGTTTACCCCGGCGCTCGCGCCCAGCCCGAGGTCGCCCTGCCCGCCGGATGCGACGAGCCGTGGGAAGCCGATGCCGCCCTGGTGGAGGTCGTGCGCGCGCGGCTGACCGGATTCGGGCCGCTCGGCCTGCCGCGCATCGCCGCCGACCTCCGGCTACCCGAGACCGTCGTCGCCGCGGCACTCGCCCGGCTCGAAGCCGAGGGCTACGTCATGCGCGGCCGCTTCCACCCTCAGGCACGGCAGGAAGAATGGTGCGAACGGCACCTGCTGGCCCGTATCCACCGCTACACCATCAAGCGCCTGCGCCGCGAGATCGAGCCGGTCGAACGGCAGGACTTCATGCGCTTCCTGCTGGCGTGGCAGCACGTCGCGCCGGACGCCCGCCTGCATGGCCCCGGCTCCCTGCCGCAGGTCATCGACCAGTTGGAAGGCTACGAAGCCGCTGCCGGAGCCTGGGAATCGGACATCCTGCCGGCGCGGCTCGACGCCTACTCGCCCGGCTGGCTGGACGGGTTGAGCCAGGCCGGCAAAGTGGTCTGGATGCGCCTGGCGAGCCAGGGCAAGTCCACGGCCGGACCGGTGCGCGCCACGCCCATGGTGCTGCTGCCCCGGCGCCACCTTGGCCCCTGGCAGGCGCTCGTGCCGCTGGACCAGCAGGCCGAATTGTCGGCACGCGCGCAGCGGGTGCGCGAGGCACTGGCCAGCCACGGCGCGATGTTCTTCGACGAACTGCTGGGCGACACCCGCCTGCTGCCCAATGAACTGGAAACGGCGCTGGGCGAACTGGTCGCGGCGGGCGCCGCGAACGCCGACAGCTACGCCGGCCTGCGCGCGCTGCTCGTCCCCGCGTCCCAGCGCACCGCCCACCAGCGTCGGCGTTCGCGCCACGGCACGGCCCCGAACCAGATGGACCAGGCCGGCCGCTGGGCGCTGCTGCGCCGGCCCGCCGCCACCGACCCCGCGCCCCCCGGCAAACGTACGCGTACGGATCCGCAGGTCCTGGAACACATCGCCCAGGTCCTCCTGCGCCGCTACGGCGTCGTCTTCTGGCGCCTGCTGGAACGCGAGGCCCGCTGGCTGCCGCCGTGGCGCGAGCTGCTGCCCGTGCTCCACCGCCTGGAGGCCCGCGGCGACGTGCGGGGCGGCCGCTTCGTGGCCGGCCTGGCGGGCGAACAATTCGCGCTGCCCGAGGCCATCCCGCTGCTGCGCGGCATCCGGCGCCGCGAGCCCGGCGGCGAACTGGCCTGCGTCTGCGCCGCCGATCCGCTGAACCTGGCGGGCGTGCTGCTGCCCGGGGAAAAGATACCCGCGCTGGCCGGCAACCGCGTACTGTATCGCGACGGACTGCCCGTGGCCGCCGCCGTCGCGGGCGACATCCGCTATCTGGTCGAGGCCGCGCCCGACGAGCGCGAGCGGCTGCGCGCGGCGCTGGTGGCGCGACGCTGAAGTCCCCCCGGCGGCCCCTCCCGGCCGCGCAAACCCGAAAAGCAGAAATGCGGAAAACAGCGGGTATCGCGCAAGTGCAAGCGGCTACAATTGCGCGTTGCGTAGGCGGCCCACGGGCCGTCCGGATTCTCCCCCATCGATGGCCCCGCGGCCCCGGCCGACGCCATCCTTCGCCACACAGGAATTGCGCAGCATGATCATCGATTGCCACGGTCACTACACGACCTCGCCTGCCGCCCACAATCAATGGCGCGACCAGCAGAAGGCCAACTTCAAGGCCGGCGGCGACATCGACCCGGCCTATCCCGATATCTCCGACGACGAGATCCGCGAGACCATCGAGAAGAACCAGCTGCGCCTCCTGCGCGAGCGCGGCGCCGACATGACCATCTTCTCGCCCCGTGCCTCCGCCATGGAGCCCCACGTCGGCAACGAGAACGTCAGCCAGGTCTGGGCCCGCCGCTCGAACGACCTGATCAAGCGCGTCGTCGACCTGTACCCCGAGACCTTCATCGGCGTCTGCCAACTGCCGCAATCGCCCGGCGTCTCCATCGCCAGCTCCATCGCCGAGCTCGAGCGTTGCGTCACCGAACTGGGCTTCGTCGGCTGCAACCTCAACCCCGACCCGTCGGGCGGCAGCTTCAGCGCCCCGCCGCTGACCGACCGCTCGTGGTATCCGTTCTTCGAGAAAATGGTCGAGCTGGACGTGCCGGCCATGATCCACGTCTCGGGTTCCTGCAACTGCGCGATGCACGCCACCGGCGCCTACTACCTGGCCGCCGACACCATCGCCTTCATGCAGTTCATCGAAGGCGACCTGTTCCGCGACTTCCCGACGCTGCGCTTCATCATTCCCCATGGCGGCGGCGCCGTGCCCTACCACTGGGGCCGCTACCGCGGGCTGGCCGACATGCTCAAGCGCCCGCCGCTGGCCGAGCACGTGATGAAGAACGTCTACTTCGACACCTGCGTCTACCACCAGCCCGGCATCGACCTGCTGTTCGAGGTCATCGACGTCGACAACATCCTGTTCGGTTCGGAAATGGTGGGCGCGGTGCGCGGCATCGACCCCCAGACCGGGCACTATTTCGATGACACCAAGCGCTACATCGACGCACTGGACATCCCGGCCGAAGACAAGCGCAAGGTGTTCGAATTGAACGCGCGCCGGGTCTATCCGCGCCTGGACGCGCAACTGAAGGCACGGGGACTGTAAACCGCGGTTTCCCCCTTGCCTGACGGGGCCTGCCGGCGTCATCGACGCGCCGGCAGGCCCCGTGTGCATTCCGGCCTCCAAAGGCCTCCACCGATACTTGTCAGGTATCGGTGGAGAAAACCCGCCATCTTTTCCCCATCGCTCCCCCGCTTTACGCTTGCATCGGGCACAAGGGCGTGCTCATTCTTCCCGCGCGCCCCCATAACAGAGACAGGAATCCCCGATGCGCTACGTCCGCTTCCTCCACGACGGCACCCCCTACCTCGGCACCCGCGAGGGCAACAAGATCCGGATCCTGGGCGAGGAATCGATCGAATCCTTGCTAGCCGCCGGCATCGACCTCGAAACCTACGCCGGCACCCGCGGCGGCGGCAAGCTGGTGGACGAGGCCGACGTCGCCTACCTGCCCGTCGTCGAGCATCCGGCCAAGATCTTCTGCATCGGCCTGAACTACGCCGACCACACCAAGGAAAGCAAGTACGAGCAGCCCGCCTATCCCACCATCTTCCCGCGCTACGACACCAGCCTGGTCGGCCACGGCCAGCCCATCGTCCGGCCTCGTGTGTCCGACTCCCTGGATTTCGAGGGCGAACTGGCGGTGGTGCTCAAGCGCGGCGGCCGGCACATCCGCAAGGAAGACGCACTCGACTGCGTCGCCGGCTATGCCTTGTTCAACGACGGCTCGGTGCGCGAATACCAGTTCCTGTCCCCGCAATGGACGGTGGGCAAGAACTTCGACGCCACCGGCGCCTTCGGCCCGGAACTGGTCACCGCCAGCGAAGTCCCCCCCGCGGCGCGCGGCCTGCGCCTGGAAACCCGCCTGAACGGCGAAGTGGTCCAGTCGGCCAGCACCGACGACATGATCTTCGACATCCCCACGCTGATCAGCGTCATCAGCGAAGCGATCACGCTCGAACCCAGCGACGTCATCGTCACCGGCACGCCCGCCGGCATCGGCTGGGCTCGCACGCCCAAGTTGCTGATGCGCGCCGGCGATGTCTGCGAGATATCGGTGACCGGCTTCGCCACCCTGCGCAACCCGATCGCCGACGAAACCTGAACGTCCGGCCACGACCGCACGACGGAGGAGACTCATGACCACACAGACCCAGCATGGCGCGAGCGACCGGCAAGCCGCGGTGCACTCCATCGACCACTACGCGTTGATGGTTCCGGACCTGCCCCTCGCCCGCCATTTCCACGAGGCCTTCGGCCTCACGGTCGAGGACGAGGGCCATGGCCTGGCGCTGCGGGCGCGGGACGGACACGTCTCGGCCCGCCTCCACGCGGGCCCGCGCAAGGCGCTGGCCTACCTCAGCTTCAATTGCTATGCCGGCGACCTGGCGGCCATCCGCGCCCAGCTGGAGCAGGCCGGCGTCGCAACGGCCGCCGGCGTGCCGCACGCCACCGCCGAGGGCATCTGGTTCCACGACGCGGACGGCAACCTGATCCAGGTCAAGGCCGGCCCCAAGATCACCCCGGACGCCAAGAGCCCGCTCGACGACATCCACGTGCAGGCCGACGCGCGCGGCGCCCGCTTCCGCAGCCAGGTCGCCCAGGTCCGCCCGCGCCGCCTGTCTCACGTGCTGCTGTTCACGCCCGACGTCTCGCGCGCACTGGCTTTCTATGAAAAGACGCTGGGCCTGAGGCTGTCCGACCGGTCCGGCGACGGCATCGCCTTCACCCACGCCCCGCATGGCTGCGACCATCACCTGGTTGCCTTCGCCCGCAGTTCGGCACGCGGCTGGCATCACTCGGCCTGGGACGTGGCCAGCATCGACCAGGTCGGCCAGGGAGCGGCGCAGATGGCCGCAGCGGGCTACACGCGCGGATGGGGAACGGGCCGGCACGTGCTGGGATCGAACTTCTTCCACTACGTGCGCGACCCGTGGGGTTCGTACTGCGAATACTCGGCCGACATCGATTACATCTCGGCCGAGCACGGGTGGCCCTCGGGAGATTTCCCGCCCGAGGACAGCCTGTATCAGTGGGGGCCGGACGTGCCGCCGGACTTCATTCACAACACCGAGGCCTGATCGAGCATACATGCCGGTCGATGCGACCGGCATGCAGACTCCACCCCACTGCTGGCCCTGGCCAGCGAAATACGCGAAGCGGTCGAGGACGGTGCGTTCGCGCAATGGTGCCGCCGGCGGCGGTCAGCCCATCCGCCCCCGGCCTGTCGCCCGGGCCAGCGTCGACCGCGCATCGGCCCCCGCCCGCCCCCGCCAGGCGATATGGTGGTCCGGCCGGATCAACACCCGCTCGGCGCCATAAAGCGCCCGCGCGGCGTCATCGTCGAGCTCCAGCACCTCCAGGCCCAGGCCGTACTCGTCCGCCACCGCGTGCCACGCCTGGCGCTCGCCGGCCGGCAGCGCGCCAAAGGCAAGCAGCGTGAAGTCGCGCCCGAACAAGTCGAACAGCACCTTGCCGCGCACGACGGCATGCGGCGCGCGCGACCCCGGCAAGGCCAGGGGCACGTAGCGGTTCGGATCGTCTTGCGGCGCGGGACCTGGCTCGACCGCGACGATGGGACTGTCCAGGTAGCGCACGCCTAATTGCAGGCCGGGAATGTTGAACTCGCTGGCCACGTGCGCGGCCAGGCGGCGGCCGAGCTCGGCGCGCGCCCGCACGCCGGCCTCGCTCTCTTCCTCGATGTCGGCGCCGGCGCGCAGGTTGCCGATGCTGTCCGCCATGCTGCGCGCGAAGGCCGTATTGCGCAGCGCCATGGGCCGGCGTTCGCGCTCGTAGCTGTCCAGCAGCGCGGGCGGGGCCGCGCCCTGGATGACGGCGGCCAGTTTCCAGCCCAGATTCACCACGTCGTCGATCGAGGTGTTGTAGCCCATGCCTCCGGTGGGCGTGAAAAGATGCGCGGCATCGCCCGCCAGGAACACGCGGCCACCGGCCATCCTGTCCGCCACCAGCGTATAGCCGGCCACCCAGGGCAGGCGATCGATGAGTTCGAAGTCGAATTCCCTGCCCACCACGGCATGGGCGGTGGCGACCGGATCGATGTCGCCAGGCGCCTGGCCGGGGGCCAGTTGCACGGCAAGGAGGAAGGTCTCGATGCCGTCCACGGCGATCAGCAGCCCCCGCTGGCGCGCGTTCACGGCCCAATACTGCCAGGCGGGCTGCTTGCCGATCGCGTCGTAGAGCCGCCTGGACCGGAAGTAGATGGACAACATCTGGCCGCCGAAGAAATCGCGCTGCTCGCTGCCCTGTCCGGAATAGCCCACGCCCAGCGACTTGCGCACCAGGCTGCGGGGACCGTCGCACCCGACGAGGTAGCGCGCTTGCAGTTGCCACGCCTGACCACCGCCTTCGGGTTCGACCGTGGCCGTGACGCCCTGCTCGTCCTGTTCGACGGCCACCGCGCGCTGCCCCAGGCACAGCCGCACGCTTGGATACGCGGCCGCGCGCCGGCGCAGCACCGGCTCGATCAGCATCTGCTGCACCCGATGCGGCAGCTCGGGAGTCGGCCACGCATCGCTGCCGTAGTCGCCGGCATTGTCCGGAGCATGGCCGCCGGCCTCGCTGCGCCGAGCCGCCTCGCCGCGGCTCGGGATCCTGAACCGCGCCAGCTCGTGCTCGGCCAGCTGCGTGCAATAGACCACGTCCTGCGGATAATCCGGCGGCAGGCCCAGGGCCCGGATCTCGTCGGAGAAACCCCGCCGGCGATAGTGCTCCATGGTCCGGGCCGAGGTCGCGTTGGCCTTGGGAAAGGCCGGCGGATCGGCATCCTCTTCCAGCAGGACGCAGGGAATGTCCCGGCACCCGAGTTCGATGGCCAGCATCAGGCCGGCGGGACCGCCGCCGACGATGGCGACTTCTGTCTGCATGGTATTCACGGTAAGGCTTCCTTCAGTCCGTCGTCGCCCCCGTGCGCCGCACCATCTCGGCATAGCGGGGAGTGTCCTTGCGCATCCACTCGGACACCGTCGCGCCGGGAACGGCGGCGGGCACGAATCCGAACGTGGCCATCCTGGCCTTGACCTCGGGCACGTCCAGCGCCGCGCGCACCGCGCGCGAGATCGCCTCGACCCGCTCGGCCGGCGTGCCCGCCGGCGCCACCAGGGCGACCCAGGTGGAGGCATCCACGCCCCGGGGTCCGCCCGCCTCTTCCAGCGTGGGCACGTCGGGCAGGGCCGACGATCGCTGGCCGTCGGCCACCGCCAGCACGCGCAGCTTGCCGGCCTGGATCAGCGCGCCGGCAGTGGCGTACGAACCCAGCGCCCAGGTCACTTCTCCGTTGGCCACGGCCGCGTACAGTTGCGCGGTGTCCTTGAACGGCACGTGCAGCATCTGCGTGCCCGTGGCCGCCTCGACCTGCGCGGCGCCCAGGTGGCCAGGGCTGCCGACCGCCCACGAACCGTACGTCACCTTGCCCGGCGAAGATTTGGCCGCGGCGATCAGCTCGGCCACCGACTTGACCGGACTGCCGCTGGAGACCACCACGAAGAACGAGGTCCGGTACAGCCCGCCGACGGGGACATAATCCTTGACCGGGTCGTAGGGCAGCTTGCGGAACAGGCTGGGATTGATCGCCATGTGGCCCACGTCGACGACGCCCAGGTCATAGCCGGTGGCCGCGGCGCGGCGCACCGCCTCCATCGAGATGAAGCCGTTGCCGCCCGGCCGCGGTTCCACCACGACGGCCTGGCCCCAGTCCTTGGACAACTGCTCGCCCACCATGCGGGCTACGGCATCGGGGCCGCTGCCCGCCGGAAACGGGCTCAGCAGCCGCACCGGCCGGGTGGGAAAGGCATCCGGCTGCGCCGCGCCGGCGGCCATGGGCTGCAATGCCATGGCGCAGAACAGGGTTGCCGCGAATCTGGCTAGGGTCATGGTTTGTCTCCGTAATGGGGTACTTGTTGTCGGAGACGAGTCTAGGTAAGGTCAGTGCTTACAGAAAGATGGCAAAATCCTTCCATCGATACCTAGGCGTTATCGACATGAAACTGCACCACCTGCGCGACTTCGTCGCCATCGCCGACGCGCACAGCGTGCGCGGCGCCGCGCGGGCGCTGGGCCTGGCCCAGCCCGCCCTGACCCGCAGCCTGCGCGAACTGGAAGGCGAACTGGGCACGCCCCTGCTGGAGCGGCACGCGCGCGGCGTGGTGCTGACCCCCATCGGCCAGGCCTTCTACGGCCGCGCGCACGCCGCCATGGCGGAACTCCAGCGCGGGCGCGAAGAAGTGGCGCAGTTGCTGGGCACCCCATCGGGCACGGTCACCGTCGGCCTGTCCAGCGCGGTCTGGCTGGTCATGGCGGCGCGGGCGCACCAGGGGTTCCGCAAGAAATATCCAGGCGTGCGGCTGCGCATGATGGAAGGCTTCTTCTCCATGCTGGAAGGCCGCCTGCAGGACGGTACCCTGGATTTCTTCATCGGTCCCCGGCCCGCGCGCCCCATCGGCGACGGCTACAAGGTGGACCTGCTGTTCCACAATGACCGGGTGGTCGTGGGCCGCAAGGGCCATCCCCGGCGCCACGCCACCAGCCTGGCGGAACTGGTCGACGAGGACTGGGTCCTGACGGGCGTGCGCGAACGCGTGGAGGCCGAATTCGAGGATGCCTTCGCCAGCCAGGGGCTGCCCCCGCCGGTGCCCATGACCCAGGCCGAATCCATGGTGGGCGTGGCGGCGCTGCTCAGCTCGACCGATGCGCTCGCCATGCTGCCGCGGCAGTGGCTGCAGGCCCGCCTGTTCGAAGGGGTGATCGAGGCCATCCCGGTGCGCGAGCACATCGAGGGCCCGGACATCGTGCAGATCTCGCGCGCCGGCGTACCCTTGACGCCGGCGGCGGCCTATCTGTCCACCTTGTTCGAACGCGCCGCGGTCTCGATGTGACCGCGGCCCTCAGCCCGCCTGCTCGCGCCAGATGTCCAGGCTCTGCTGCGCCGGCCGGTCCGAGAAACTGAACAGGACGGTATCGGCATCCGCATGCAGGGTGTAGGGCATCCATGACGGGCAGACGAACACGTCGCGCTGGCCAAAGCGCAGTTCCCGTCCGCCTATGCGGCACGTCCCGCTGCCTTCTCGCACGGCATAGACGGTGGCGTCGGTCGAACGATAGGCCGCGCCGTCGAAACCGGCCGGCAGGTACTGCAGGAACGTACCCATGGTCGGCATGGGCCACCCGCCGGTGACGGGGTTGACGTATTGCAGCTTGTGGCCCCAGCACGGATGCGGCGCCTGCGACCGCGCGAAGGCCAGCAAGGCCTCGCGGCTGCGCGCGTACGGGTACCAGCACAGCGGCGAGGTCCGGCTGGCCGGCTCGAAACCCACCGGCTTCATCGTCGCGCCGAAGGCCGCCAGGTTGTCCGCGCCATCGCCGCCCTGCCCCGACGGCGCGGCCTCGCCCTTCTCCATGAATTGCGCGTCGAACAGTTCCACGATGGGCACGTCCAGCCCGTCCAGCCAGACCATGGGCTCGTCGGAGGGATTGCCGTGGTCGTGGAAGGCCCACGACGGGGTGATGACGAAGTCCCCCTCCTCCATCGCGATCCGGCGTCCGTCCACCGCCGTATAGGCGCCCTTGCCCTGCAGGACGAAACGCATGGCCGACTGCGAGTGGCGATGCGGCGGCGCCACTTCGCCGGGCAGGATGAGCTGCAGCCCCGCATACAGGCTGTGCGTGATGCGGGACCGGCCGCGCAGCCCCGGGTTCTCCAGCACCAGGACCCGGCGCTCGGCCTCTTCGGCGCTGATCAGGTTGCCCGCGTCCCGCAGGTAGGGCCACATGGTTGCCCACGGCCAATGGCAAGGCTGGCAGGGCGTGGACGGCGTGGGCGTGATCAGGCCGTGCAGCACTTCCCACAGCGGCGTGCAATGGCTGGCGTCGATGCGGCCGTAGAACGCCTCGCGCCGCGCGCGCATGTCGTCCGTCATCGCGGAATCTCCTTCGGGTCGTACATCCAGGCCATGCTTTCCATGGTCTGCTCCGCCGTCCTGGCGCCCAGGAACGCGTTGCGCAAGTCGCGCGTGGCGCCCGCGGCGTGGTAGGCATGCCCATAGAGCCGCGCCGTCAGCTGCGTGCGGGCGGTGCGCAGGTAGCGCGCCTGCTGGTAGTCCAGGAACGCGGCGGCCATGTCGCCCCGATGGGCCTGCACCTTGCCGGCCAGGCACACGGCATCTTCCATCGCCATGCAGGCGCCCTGCGCCAGGTATTGCAGCATCGGATGCGCGGCATCGCCCAGCAGCGTGACCCGCCCTTTGCTCCAGTTGGCCACGGGTTCGCGGTCGCACAGCACCCACATGCGCCAGGACTCGATCTTCTCGAGCATGCCCAGGACCAGGGGATGCGCGCCCTGGAAGCGCAGGTGCAGTTCCTCCGGGTCGCCGTAGGTATCCCAGCCGTCCTCGTAGCGATCGCTGTGGAACACGGCCACCAGGTTGAACAGCTCGTTGCCGCGCAGGGGGTAGTGGACCAGGTGATACTTGGGCCCCATCCAGACCACCATCGCGTTCAGCCGATTGCTGTCGGGCACTTCGTCGGCGCGCAGCACCGCGCGGTAGGCGATATGGCCCGAGACGCGGGGCTTGCCGTCGCCCACGATGCCCGCGCGGATGGTGGACCAGAGCCCGTCGGCGCCGATCAGGGCCGCGCCAGTGAACGTCTCGTCACGTTGGGTACGGACCACGACGCCGTCCGGCGTGTCCTCGTAGTCCTGCACCTTGGTGGCGGCATGCAGCGTGACGCGCCCGCTTTCGCGGCAGGCTTCCAGCAGGACCGCATGCAAATCCGCGCGGTGGATCAGTCCGTAGGGCCGGCCGAAGCGTTGCGGGAACAGGCGAACGACGGGCAGTTGGACCAACCGTTCGCCGGACAGCGCGTCCATCGCGACGATGTCGTCGGGAAACGAGGCCAGCCGGTTCACCTTGTCGGTGATGCCCAGCGCATCGAAAGTATGGAAGGCGTTGGGGCCCAGTTGGATGCCGGCGCCGATTTCCTTGAAGGTCTCGGCCTGCTCGAACACCGTCGCCGGGCGCCCGGTGCGCGCCAGCGCCAGCGCTGCCGCCAGACCGCCTATGCCGCCCCCCGCCACCAGGACCCGGGATGTATCGTCCGCGCTCATGCCGGGTCTCCCGCCTGCGCCTGGCGCACGGCCACCGTCATCCGGCCCACGCCGGCCACCTCGACGTCGATGACGTCGCCCGCCTCGACCGGCCCGACGCCTTCCGGCGTCCCCGTGAACAGCAGGTCGCCGGGATGCAGCGTGTAGAACGACGAGGCCAGCTCGATCAGCTCGGGTATCCCCAGCACGAGGTCCCGGGTATTGGCCCGCTGGCGCGGCTGGCCGTTCACGGTCAGCCAGAAATCCAGGTTGGCCGGATCCGGTACTTCGTCGGGCGTCGCCATCCATGGTCCCAGGACCGAATAGGTATCGATGGACTTGCGCAGGCTGCGCTCCTCCGGCCCGCGGGTGGTCATGTCCAGCCCCACGCAATAGCCGGCGATGTACTCGTACGCCCGCGCGGCGGGAATGTCGCGGCCGCGCCGGCCGATCACGACCACCACCTCGGCCTCGTGGTCGTTGCGGCGATCCGGATGCTTCAGGGCGACCCCCGCGGCCGGACCGACCAGGGAACTGGTGGCCTTCAGGAACAGGCCCACGCGCTGGATTTCGCCGACCTGGTTGCGATGATGGATTTGCGCATCGCTCCGGGCTTCGTCCAGGTGCTTCAGGTAGTTGACCGGCGCCGCGATGATCTTGCCCGGGCTGGCCACCGGGCTCAGCAGGGAAACGTCCTTCAAATGCAGGCTGGGCGCCCCCGGCAACAGGTCGCGGATGCAGCGCCGGACCACGTCCAGGTTGGCGATCAGCGGGTCGAAGGGCGGCAGCGGATAGGTATGGGCGGGCAGGACGGCAAGAGCGGGCGTGACGTCGCGGACCCGGTCCCCTTCCACCAGCCCCAGCCGGTCCGCGTCGAAGCGGCAAAGCAGCATGGATGTCTCCTTGCAGGAATGTCAGGCAGGAAGACTAGGGATGCCGCACTATTGCGTCAATCGACTAGAATTTATTCATCATATTTAAAAATACAATATCCCTTTCTCGCCCTCCATGAGCAAACTCGACCTGACGGACCTGCGCCTTTTGCAATCCCTGGGCCAGACCGGCACCGTATCGGCCACGGCCGACGAACTGGGCCTGAGCCAGCCGTCGGTCAGCATCCGGCTGGGCAAGCTGCGCCGGCACTTCAAGGACCCGCTGTTCGTGCGCACGTCCGCCGGCATGGTGCCCACGCCCCGCGCCGCCTCGCTCACCTCCGCGGTGCAGGGCGCGCTCGCCCTGTTCGACGGTACGGAAGGCCGGGACCCGGACTTCGATCCCGCCACGTCCGACCGGGTGTTCCGCATCTGCATGACCAACACCGGCCAGATGGTCGTCCTGGCCCGTCTGCTGAACCGCCTGGCCGAGATCGCCCCCCACGTACGCCTGGAGATACGAGACCTGGATCCGGACACGCCGCGCCGCCTGGAAACCGGGGATGCCGACCTGGCCATGGGCTACACGACCAGCATGCAGGCGGGTTTCCACCAGCAGACGCTGTTCAGCGAACACTATGTCTGCCTGGTCCGTGCCGGCCATCCGCGCGTCAAGGCGAAACTGACGAAATCCCAGTTCCTGTCGGAGTCCCACGTGGCCGTGATGACCACCGGCACGGCCCACTGGCTGCTGGACAAGGCGATCGACGACGCCGGCATCGTCCGCAAGACGGCCTTGTGGGTACCGTCCTTCCTGGGCCTGGAGGAAATCGTCGCCAGGACCGACCTGCTCGCGCTGGCCCCCATCCACCTGGCTCGCATCCTGGCCGCCCACGGAACGATCCGCTACCTGGCGGTGCCGTTCGATCTGCCGTCCTACCTGGTGCGCCAGTACTGGCACGAGCGCTATCACCGCGATCCAGGCTGCAAATGGCTGCGGGCGGTCGCGGCCAGCGTGTTCCAGGAGTAGCGGGCACGGCGTTTGCTAAGGGTCCCCACCTCAGTGAGAGGGGCACTCTGGAGAAACCCTTATGAACAAATCGACCATACCGGCCCCGCAAAAGGCCGCCCTGAGCCTGTTGCTGGACGACCATCGCAATGCCAAGAAGCTGTTCAAGCAGTTCAAGGACGCGGGATCCGACGCGGAAAAGGAAGAAATCGCCCAGACGGTCTGTAAAGAATTGACCATCCATACCAAGCTGGAAGAGGAAATCTTCTATCCCCTGGTCCGGCAGGAAGGCGGGGAACCCTTTGCAGACCTGCTGGACGAGGCGGTCGTGGAGCATGCCAGCGCCAAGGAATTGATCGCGCAGATCCAGGCGATGAAGCCCACCGACGAGATGTACGATGCCAAGGTCACCGTCCTGGGCGAATACATCAACCATCACGTCAAGGAAGAAGAAGAGGAACTGTTTCCCAAGATCGTCAGCAAGAAGATCGACCTGCGGGAAGCGGCGGACATGATGGCAACGCGCAAGGAAGAGCTGATGGGCACCGTCCCGGCCTGACGGCCGGGCAGCCGGGCGGGAGGCTTCGCTGCCCGGCTGCCCCCAAAAGCGGGGTACCATGTGCACCTGCTTGTCGATACTACCCAGAAGCCCCATGAAGCAAGAACCGACTTTGCGCGACGACAGCGCTCCTCGCCCGGAAAGCGACACCAGCTTTCTTTGGTCCGATGCCCGGCTGCTCGGATTCCACCCCATGGACGAGTCGCACAAGGAGTTCTACGACGTCGCCTTCCGGCTGCTGACCTGTACCCAGGACTCCGCGCCGGCCGCGCTGGACGCGTTCGAGGAACACGTGAAATCGCACTTCGGCCAGGAAGAAGAGTGGATGCGTACCACCGACTTCCCGCCGTCCGACTGCCACGTGCAGGAACACGAAGCGGTCATGAAATCCACCCGCGAGGTGCGCGAACTGTTCCTGAGCGGGCAGGCCGACGTGGCGCTGGTGCACGACTTCGCCCTGCACCTGTTCCAGTGGTTCCCCGGCCATGCCGACTACCTGGACGCGGCGCTGGCCGCCTGGATGAGCAAGCGGGCCTACGGCGGCAAGCCCATCGTGCTGCGGCGCAAAATATAAGGTGGAAATATAAGGCGGGAAGGCCGCCGCGCTACGCCAGCGGCGGCAGCAGGTTCATCAGCAGCACCATGGCCAGGCCGACCACGGCCACGATGGACTGCACCACCGAGATCGTCTTCGTCGCCTCGCCCATGGTCATGCCGAAGGACTCCTTCACCATCCAGTAGCCGGCGTGGTTCGCGTAGTTGAAGAACAGCGATCCGCAGCCGATCGACAGGGCCAGCAGCGGCAGGTTCAGCGTCGGGTCGGCGCCGGCCAGCGGCGCCAGCAGGCCCGAGGCGCCCACGATGCCCACCGTTGCCGAGCCGGTGGAGACCGACAGCAGCATGGAGATCATCCACCCCAGTACCAGCGGCGGCAGCGCGAAGGCCTGGGTCAGGTGCACGATGGCATCGCCCACCTTGGCGTCCGTCAGCACCTGCTGGAACGCCCCGCCGCCGGCGATGATGAGCAGGATGCCGGCCACCGGCTTCAGGCTGGCGCCCAGCGCATCGCGCAGCTTCTCGGCGTCGCCGTGCCGGGCGTAGACGAGCACGATGGCCGCGAACAGCACGCCGATCAGCATCGCGATGATGGGATTGCCCAGGAAAGCCGCCATCTTGAAGGTGAACGAGGATTTGGGCACCAGCATCTCGGCCAGCGCGTGCACCAGCATCAGGATGGCCGGCAGCAGCGCCACCAGCACGCCCAGCCCGATCCCGACCGGCCGGCCGGGGTCCGCCTTGCCCACCGAGAACTGGTCCACCAGCGCCTGGTCGGGCCGCACCGTCAGCCGCGGCGCGATGAAGCGGGCATAGACCGGGCCACCCAGCACGATCGAGGGTATCGCCGCGATGAAACCGTAGATCATGGTGGCGCCCACGCTGGTCTTGAGCGTGGCGATGGCGGTCAGGGGCCCGGGGTGCGGCGGTACCATGCCGTGCATGGACGCCAGCGCGGCGATGACCGGCACGCCCACGTAGACGTAGGCGGAGCCCTTGATGGCCTTCTGCTCCTCCAGCTTGCGGGCCACGCTGAAGATCAGCGGCAGCAGCACCACCAGACCCACCTCGAAGAACATGGGGATGCCGACGATGAAGGCCACCAGCGCCATGGCCCATGGAATGCTGGATGGCGACGCCTTCGTCAGGATGGCCCCGGCCAATCCGTCCGTCACCCCGGTGTCCGCCAGCACCTTGCCCAGCATCGCCCCCAGGGCGATGACGACGCCCACGGCTCCGAGCGTCTTGCCCGCCCCGTTGGTGATGGCCTTGACCAGGGTGTCGGGCGCCATGCCGGTGGCGAACCCCACCCCCACGCACACCACCAGCAGCGCCAGCAAGGGATGCAGCCGCAGCCGCGACACGATGAGCCCGACCAGCGCCAGCACGCTGATCAGGGCGGCCACCAGAAGCTGAATATCGTCGTGGGTCATGGTTTCCCTGTGGATGCCGAAGCCGTAGGAAAGAACTCGTACCGTTGCCCAGTCTATACGAAACACCCGGGGGGATAACTGAGATAATGACAGGGTCACTTTGCCGAATCCGATGCGCCATGCAATTCCATCTGAACGGGTTCAAGCCCGGCGACCCTGAAATCTCCGAACCTGCCGGGCACGCCGCGGGCCCGCGCGCCGACGCGCTGCCGGACGAGGTCGACATCCTGATCGTGGGCAGCGGCCCCACCGGCCTGACCCTGGCCACGCAACTGGCGGCCTTTCCCGACCTCAAGACCTGTATCGTCGAACAGAAACCCGGTCCCCTGCGACTGGGCCAGGCCGACGGCATCGCCTGCCGCACGGTCGAGATGTTCGAGGCCTTCGGCTTCAGCCGGCGCGTGCTCAAGGAAGCCTATTGGGTCAACGAGACCTCGTTCTGGAAGCCCGACGACGAACAGCGCGACCACATCGTTCGCAGCGGCCGCATCCAGGACACCGAGGACGGACTCTCGGAGTTCCCCCACGTGATCCTGAACCAGGCCCGCGTCCACGACTTCTACCTGGACGTCATGCGCAACGCGCCGTCGCGGCTCGAGCCCCACTACTCGCGCCGCCTGCTGGACCTGGCCGTTGCCGAATCCCCGGCCGGCGGCACGCCCACCCACCCGGTCACGGCGCGCTTCGAACGCACCGATGCCGGACACGAAGGCCAGGTCGAGACCGTGCGCGCCCGCTTCGCGGTCGGCTGCGATGGCGCCCACAGCGCGGTGCGCAAATCGCTCGGACGCGCGCTGCACGGCGAATCCGCCAACCAGGCTTGGGGCGTGATGGACGTGCTGGCCGTCACCGACTTCCCCGACATCCGCATCAAGTCGGCCATCCACTCGGCCAGCGAAGGCAGCGTGCTGATCATCCCGCGCGAGGGCGGCTACCTCGTGCGCCTGTACATCGAACTCGACAAATTGAACGAGAACGAGCGCGTCGCCAGCCGGCAGATCACGTCCGACCGCCTGATCGCCGCCGCCCAGCGCATCCTGCGCCCCTACACCCTGGACGTGAAGGAAGTCGCGTGGTGGTCCGTGTACGAGATCGGCCAGCGCCTGTGCGACAAGTTCGACGACGTGCCCGAACAGGAAGAACACGCCCGCCTGCCCCGGGTCTTCATCGCCGGCGACGCCTGCCACACCCACAGCCCCAAGGCGGGCCAGGGCATGAACGTCTCGATGCAGGACGGCTTCAACCTGGGCTGGAAACTCGCCGCCGTCCTGCGCGGCCAGAGCACGCCCCAGATCCTGCATACCTATTCCAAGGAACGCCAGACCGTCGCCAAGGAACTGATCGACTTCGATCGCGAGTTCGCCAAGATGTTCAGCGCCGCGCCCAAGGATCCTTCCAGGGACGACAGCGAAGGCATCGACCCGGCCGAATTCCAGCGCTACTTCGTCAAACAGGGCCGCTTCACCGCCGGCACCGAAACCCGCTATTACCCGTCCATCATCAGCGCGGAGCCGACCCACCAGGAACTGGCGCGCGGCCTGACCATCGGCATGCGCTTCCACTCGGCCCCGGTCATCCGCCTGGCCGACGCCAAGCCCATGCACCTGGGCCACGCGGTCAAGGCCGACGGCCGCTGGCGCGTGTTCGCCTTCGCCGATGCCGCGGACCCCGCCGCGCCGTCCTCGGCCATCGGGGAACTGTGCCGTTTCCTGGCCGGATCAAGCCAGTCGCCGATCCGCAAATACACGCCCGCAGGGGCCGACGTCGACGCCGTGATCGATGTGCGCGCGGTCTTCCAGCAGGGCCATCGCACGCTGGCGCTGGAAACCATGCCGTCCTTCCTGCTGCCGCGCAAGGGCCGCCATGGGCTGATCGACTACGAGAAAATGTTCTGCCCCGACCTCAAGAGCGGCCAGGACATCTTCGACATGCGCGGCATCGACCGCCGGCGCGGCTGCGTGGTGATCGTGCGGCCGGACCAGTACGTGGCGCACGTGTTGCCGCTGGATGCCCACGCCGAACTGGCGAGGTTCTTCGACGGCTTCATGGTGGAGGCAGGCTAGGAAGGCTGCGGCGCGCCAGCTACATCATGGACGCCACGCCCTGGATCAGGTAGACGGTCCCGATTCCCAGCACGATCGTCCGGGTCCAGCGGCGAAACTGCGCGTCGGTGATGCGTTCGAGCACGGCCCGGCTCAACGAGGTGCCGACCACGGCGCACCCGATGATCGCCACCCAGTGCCACCATTGGGCCGACAGCTCCGCCGCGCCCAGCGCGCCGCCGAAATACGCCAGCTTCGAGGCATGTCCCAGCACCTGGCACGTTGCCTTCGTCGCCACCACGGTCCGGCGGTCCATGGTGGTCGAGCGCACGAAGAAAATATCCAGCAGCGGCCCAGTGACGCCACTGAGCAGATGCATGACCTGGCACACGAAGCCGCATATTTCCGCGGCCATGCGCCGCTCCGCCTGGGGCGCCAGGCGGGCCGGCACCGCCAGCGCGATGAAAGGGCTCAACCCCAGCACGATCAGCGCCAGGCTGCGGCTGGGAACGAACCGGACGCTGAACATCAGCGCAAACGCGACGGCGGCCCCCATGGCGAAACGCCCCACGATCCGCCAATCGGTATGCGCGCGCCACAGCACCGCGCGCCAGACGTTCGACGCCAGCAAGGCCACGCTTTGCACGACCATGGCCGCCGAGACCGGCATCAGCAACAGCAAGGCGCCCATCAGCACCATGCCGCCCGCCATGCCGAATACGCCCGACAGGAAGGCGGCAAATACGGTCAACAGGCTGACAATGGCGAAAATTCCAGCCGTCATGGCTGCTCCCCCATGGAACCGTTTCATTACGGTTCTTTTTTCGCCGGCGAGTATAGCCCCGCCGCAACCCTGCTGGCCGCACTGCAAGAACAATAATGCGAATCGATATCATTTTGTGAGAAAATAGGAGAATTTCCTTGACCCTGTAAGGGGAACGCGTGTCCCGACCTGCCGACAGTGCCGCCAGTCAAGCGCTCGGCGGCATCTACGTCCAGCACAGCCAATGGTGAAACTTCAGCCGTTCACCTGACGCAACTGGCACCGTTCCGCTTTCCAAAACCTGCAACATATTACTCACACAATAGTTCAATGAATGTTGTATCGTAGAATAATGAACGAGATCCAAGCCATCAATGCGCTCTCCGCCTTGGCCCATGCCCAACGGCTGCGAACCTTTCGCGCCCTGGTCGTAGCAGGGCCGGCCGGACTGACGCCGAGCACCCTGGCAGACCAGCTCCAGGTCGCCCGCAATACCCTGTCCTTTCACCTGAAAGAGTTGGCGCACGCTGGCCTGGTGACCGTGGAGCAACAGGGGCGCAACCTGATCTATCGCGCCGACTTCGCCCAGATGAACGGGCTGCTCGGCTATTTGACCGAACACTGCTGCCAAGGCGCCGCCTGTGAAATCTCCGGCGCCGACGCATGCACCGCATGTTGATTTCCCAATGAACTGCGCTCGCGAGACCCCCATGGAAAACAAGGCCTACAACGTTCTGTTCATCTGCACCGGCAATTCGGCTCGATCCATCCTGGCTGAAGGCTTGCTCAACGGACTGGGCAAGGGACGCTTCCGCGCTTACTCGGCCGGCAGCCATCCCAAAGGCGAAGTGCACCCGCAGGCACTGGTTACCTTGGAGCGCTTGGCTTTGCCGACCACGGGATATCGCAGCAAGAACTGGGACGAATTTGCGCGTGCCGATGCCCCGCCGCTCGATTTCATCTTCACCGTCTGCGACAACGCGGCGGGAGAGGTTTGCCCGATCTGGCCGGGCAAGCCGGTATCGGCCCATTGGGGCGTGCCCGACCCCGCCGCGGTGGAAGGGGATGATGAACAGCGCAAGGCCTTCCACGATGCAGCCATCGCGCTCAAACGCCGCATCGAGCTATTCCTGGCGCTGCCGATCCAGAAGCTGGACGGTATGTCTTTGCAGCACGAGCTGCAGAGCATCGGCAAGCGGTAAGGGGCCGGCATGTCTGCGCAGAATCCCGCGCTGGGATGTGCCACACCGGCGCCTTCAATGAGCATTTTCGAGCGCTACCTCACCGTCTGGGTACTGCTGTGCATCGTCATCGGTATCGCAGCAGGCCAGATCGCCCCCGGCATCTTCCAAGCGATCGGACACATGGAGGTCGCCCAGGTCAACCTGCCCGTGGGCCTGCTCATCTGGATCATGGTGATCCCGATGTTGGTCAAGGTGGATTTCGCTGCGTTGGGCCAGGTGCGCCGGCACTGGCGCGGCATCGGCGTCACCCTGTTCGTCAACTGGGCGGTCAAGCCCTTTTCCATGGCCTTCCTGGGCTGGCTGTTCGTGCGGCAGGTATTCGCCCCCTGGCTGCCGCAGGACCAGCTCGACAGCTACATCGCCGGCTTGATCCTGCTGGCCGCCGCGCCCTGCACCGCGATGGTGTTCGTCTGGAGCCGACTCACCGGCGGCGATCCCGTGTTCACGCTTTCGCAAGTAGCGCTGAACGACGCCATCATGGTGTTTGCGTTCGCGCCCATCGTCGGCCTGCTGCTGGGAATCTCGTCCATCACCGTACCCTGGGATACCTTGCTGACTTCGGTCGTGCTCTACATCGTCATCCCCGTGCTCCTGTCGCAGCTCTGGCGGCGCGCGCTGCTCAAGCGGGGCCAAGCCGCCTTCGAGCGCGCCATGGCCCGCATCGGCCCGCTGTCCATCGCGGCCCTGCTACTAACGCTGGTCCTGCTGTTCGCGTTCCAGGGCCAAGCCATCATCCAGCAACCGCTGGTCATCGCCATGCTGGCCGTCCCCATCCTGATCCAGGTCTTCTTCAACTCCAGCCTGGCCTACTGGCTCAACCGGCGTGTCGGCGAGAAACACGACATCGCCTGCCCCTCCGCCCTCATCGGCGCATCAAATTTCTTCGAGCTGGCCGTGGCGGCCGCGATCGCCCTGTTCGGCTTCCAGTCCGGCGCTGCATTGGCGACCGTGGCAGGCGTGCTGATCGAAGTTCCCGTCATGCTGCTGGTGGTGCGCGTCGTCAACCGGTCCCGTAACTGGTACGAGCGTGCCTAACATCCCACCTGGACCACTCCCATGAGCAACGTCACCATCTATCACAACCCGGCTTGCGGCACGTCGCGCAACACGCTCGCCATGATCCGCAACAGCGGCGAAGAACCCATCGTTATCGAATACCTGAACGAACCGCCGTCGCGCGAAACGCTCTCTCGGCTGATTGCCGACGCGGAACTGACAGTCCGGGAGGCGTTGCGCGTCAAGGGCACACCCTACGACGAGCTGGGCCTGGACGACCCAAAGTGGACCGACGAACAGTTGCTCGACTTCATCGGTAAGCATCCGATCCTGATGAACCGGCCTTTCGTGGTGACGCCGCTCGGCACCCGCCTGTGCCGGCCGTCCGAAGCAGTGCTGGACATCCTGCCTCGTCCACAGCAAGGGGCGTACACGAAGGAAGACGGCCAGGTCGTCGTGGATGCGGAGGGCCGTCGTGTCTGAACGTTGGCCAGACTTGCCGAATATTGACGAAACGCTTTTCACTCGTCCGGAGCTGGGCCAGTTTCAGTTCCCCTGGTCGCGGTCTGGGCAACCGCCCAGATTCCTGGTGCTATATGGCTCCGTTCGTCAACGGTCATACAGCCGGCTTCTGGCTCAAGAAGCCCGCCGGCTCCTCCAGGCCATGGGCGGAGAGACCCGGATTTTCAACCCTGTCGGACTTCCCCTTCCGGACAGCGTACCGGACTCCGACGCCAAGGTCCAAGAGCTGCGCGATCTCGTCCAATGGGCCGACGGCATGGTCTGGGTCTCGCCGGAGCGCCATGGCGCGATGACCGGCATCATGAAGGCCCAAATCGATTGGATCCCTCTATCCCTCGGCGCCGTCCGTCCTACACAGGGCAAAACGCTGGCGGTCATGGAGGTATCGGGCGGCTCGCAATCGTTCAATGCCGTCAACCAGATGCGGCTCCTGGGGCGCTGGATGCGGATGCTCACGATTCCCAACCAGTCTTCGGTGCCCAAGGCCTTCCTGGAGTTCGACGAGGCAGGACGCATGAAGCCGTCGAGCTACTACGACCGCGTGGTGGATGTCATAGAGGAACTGATGAAGTTCACGCTGCTCACACGCGGTGTTCGGGACTACCTGGTGGATCGATACAGCGAACGGAAAGAGAGTGCGGAGGAACTATCGAAGCGCGTGAATCAGCGATCGATCTGACGAACCAAGCATCACCGGGCTTCTCATTCAGGCGCAACACTTTGGCTCACGCCAGGCGACGGCGGGCAAAGAAAAAGCCGCTTTCCCTGGGGAGAAGCGGCTTTTTGGGCAACGGGTGCTAACCGTTGCGGTGTCCTTGGCGGACAGGGTGGGATTCGAACCCACGATACGCTTTCACATATACACGCGTTCCAGGCGTGCGCCTTCAACCACTCGGCCACCTGTCCTTGCTACCCAAGAGGCTGGGCAGAAGAGCCCGCAATAATACCAGATTGCGGGCCATGCAGCCAAGCCCCGCCATAAGGCCGAGCAAAAGCGTCCAGCATGGCACATTGCAATGCACAAAACCGTGCCACGCGGCAAGACGGGAACCAGAATGGGGAGTGAGCCGGGCACCAGATCGAACGATTTGGCGAGAATGGAGGAGACCGCTGCGCCTTGCCGTTATTGCCACGGCGGCCGACGCTCTAGGTCGTCGGCCGCGCGGGCGTTTTGCTTTTCTAAAGACTGCAGGGGTTTTGTCTCCTCCACTGCATAACGATATTCTGCGCCCGCAATTGGACTGTGACACTAGGGATTGACCCCTATTATGGTGCGGTGCGCACCACAGCTTTGGATACAAATGCACCAAAGCTGTGCATTCTACGACAATCAGAGCGCCTTGCCCAACTGCTCCAGGATGGCCGGGTTCTCCAGCGTGGAGACGTCCTGCGTGACCGATTCGCCCTGGGCGACCACCCGCAGCAGGCGACGCATGATCTTGCCCGAGCGGGTCTTGGGCAGGTTGTCGCCGAAGCGGATTTCCTTGGGTTTGGCGATGGGGCCGATTTCCTTGGCGACCCAGTTGCGCAGTTCCTTGGCGATCTCGGCAGCCTCGGCGTCGTCGGGCCGGGCCCGCTTGAGCACCACGAAGGCGACCACGGCCTCGCCGGTCAGGTCGTCCGGGCGCCCCACCACGGCGGCTTCCGCCACCATGGGGTGGGCCACCAGCGCCGACTCCACTTCCATGGTTCCCAGGCGATGCCCCGACACGTTCAGGACGTCGTCGATGCGGCCCATGATCCAGAAGTAGCCGTCGGTATCCCGATTGGCACCGTCGCCGGCCAGGTAGCAGGTACCGCCCAGTTCCTCGGGGTAGTAGCTTTTCTTGAAGCGCTCGGGGTCGCCCCAGATGGTGCGGATCATGGCCGGCCACGGACGCTTGACCACCAGGAAGCCGCCCTTGCCGAGTTCGACGTCCTCGCCGGTCTCGTCCACGATGGCGGCCATGATGCCTGGCAGCGGCAGGGTGCAGGATCCGGGCTTCAGGCCGGTGGCCCCCGGCAGCGGGGTGATCATGTGGCCGCCGGTCTCGGTCTGCCACCAGGTGTCGACCACCGGGCACCGTTCGCCGCCGACATTGTTGTAGTACCACATCCAGGCTTCCGGATTGATGGGCTCGCCCACCGATCCGATGACTCGCAGGCTGGACAGGTCGTACTTCTTCGGGTGGTGGTCGGGGCTGGCCTCGGCCGCCTTGATCAGCGAGCGGATGGCGGTGGGCGCGGTATAGAAGATGGAGCAGCGGTGTTTCTGGATGGTCTCCCAGAAGCGGCCGGCATTCGGATAGGTGGGCACGCCCTCGAACACGATCTGGGTAGCCCCCACGGCCAGCGGGCCGTAGGCGATGTAGGTATGGCCGGTGACCCAGCCTACGTCGGCCGTGCACCAGTAGACGTCGGACGGCTTGAGGTCGAAGGTCCACTTCATGGTCAGCGCGGCCCACAACAGGTAGCCCGCCGACGAATGCTGGACGCCCTTGGGCTTGCCGGTGGAACCCGAGGTGTAGAGCACGAACAGCGGGTGTTCGGCCTCGACCTGGACCGGCTCGCACTGGTCGGACTGGCCCTTCTCCACGTCGTGCATCCACAGGTCGCGGCCTTCGGTCCAGGCCACCTTGCCGCCGGTGCGGCGATAGACGACGACGTTCTTGACCGCCTCGCAGCCGCCCATGGCGAAGGCTTCTTCCACCGCGGGCTTGAGCGGGATGGTCTTGCCGCCGCGGACCTGCTCGTCGGCGGTGATGACCAGCGTCGCGCCCACGTCGACGATGCGCTCCTGCAGGCTCTTGGCCGAGAAGCCGCCGAACACCACGGAGTGGGTGATGCCCAGGCGGGCGCATGCCTGCATGGCGACCACGGCCTCGATGGACATGGGCATGTAGATGATGGAGCGGTCGCCCTTCTTGTAGCCCAGGGCCTTGATGCCGTTGGCGAAGCGCCCCACGCGGGCATGCAGTTCGCGGTAGGTGACCTTGGTGACGGCGCCGTCATCGCTCTCGAAGATGATGGCGACCTTGTCGGCGTTGCCGTTGGCCAGGTTGACGTCCAGGCAGTTGTACGAGACGTTCAGCTCGCCGTCGTCGAACCACTTGTAGAAAGGGGCATTGCTCTCGTCCAGCGTCCGCGTGAACGGCTTGCTCCATTGCAGGGTTTCACGCGCCAGCCGCGCCCAGAACCCCTCGAAGTCGCGCTCGGCCTCGTCGCACAGGGCCTGGTAGGCGGCCATGCCGGGAACGTTCGCCTGCTTGACGAACTCCGCCGAGGGTTGGAAAACACGCGTCTCGGTCAGCACTGAATCGATGGTAGACATCGCCTTGCGTCCTTTGATGGAAGTGATAGGGAGCGGATACCCATAGGTTACCGAAAGCCGGTGGTCCGTACGCGCTGCACTGCAACAAACCCACCCAGGGCACAGCGGATCCGGCTCCGCCGGTCCGCCAGTGCCGCCCCCTTGAGGGGGCGCGCGAAGCGCGTAGGGGGTGGTCCTTCCTCTTGGCATACAATTCCCGCCAAACCGTCATTCTGCGCGCCCCAGCCTACCTGGAAAACATGTCTTCCCCTCTCATGCCACCGGGGCTTTCCCGGACGGAACCCCTGCGCCCGCTGCCCAAGCTCATCTTCATGAGCCGGTGGCTCCAGTTGCCGCTCTACCTTGGTCTGATCGTCGCCCAGGGGGTGTACGTCTACCATTTCTGGGTCGAGCTGGTGCACCTGATCGAAGCGGCCTTCGGCAACAAGGAGGCCATTGCCATGCTGGCCGAGGCCGTGATGCCGGTCGTGCCCGGCGCCGCGCCCGCCGCACCGCCCACCAAGCTGACCGAGACCACCATCATGCTAGTGGTGCTGGGGCTGATCGACGTGGTGATGATTTCCAACCTGCTCATCATGGTCATCGTGGGCGGCTACGAAACCTTCGTCTCGCGGCTGCACCTGGAAGGCCATCCCGACCAGCCGGAATGGCTGTCCCACGTCAACGCCTCGGTCCTGAAGGTGAAGCTGGGCACCGCCATCATCGGCATCTCGTCCATCCATCTGCTCAAGACCTTCATCAACGCCGCGCACTACGACGCCAAGACCATCCTGGCGCAGGCCGGCATCCACCTGGCCTTCCTGCTGTCCGCGATGGCGATCGCCTATTGCGACCGCCTCATGGCGCCGATGCTCAAGCAGGACGCCCACGGACACTGACAGCACGGCCACAACCTCCCGGCGCGGCGGCATGCCAGCGCCCCACCCTTCTCTTTTCGGAGCGCCCATGACTACCGTCATCAAGGAAGAAGACCTGATCCAGTCGATCGCCGACTCGATCCAGTTCATCAGCTACTACCACCCCGTCGACTACATCCGCCACCTGGCCCGCGCCTACGAGCGCGAGCAGAATCCGGCGGCCAAGGACGCGATCGCCCAGATCCTGACCAACTCGCGCATGTGCGCCGAGGGCAAGCGCCCCATCTGCCAGGACACGGGCATCGTCAACGTGTTCATGAAGATCGGCATGGACGTGCGCTTCGACACCCGGCGCACTCTGCAGGAACTGTGCGACGAGGGCGTGCGCCGCGGCTACCTGAACCCGGACAACAAGCTGCGCGCCTCGGTGCTGGCCGATCCGCAGTTCGAGCGCAAGAACACCCGCGACAACACGCCCTGTGTGCTGAGCGTGGAGCTGGTTCCCGGCAATACCGTGGACGTGCAGGTCGCGGCCAAGGGCGGCGGCTCCGAGAACAAGACCAAGTTCGTCATGCTCAACCCCAGCGACTCGCTGGTGGACTGGGTGCTCAAGACCGTGCCCCTGATGGGCGCCGGCTGGTGCCCGCCCGGCATGCTGGGCATCGGCATCGGCGGCACGGCCGAGAAGGCCATGCTGATGGCCAAGCAGTCGTTGATGGAAGACATCGACATGTACGAACTGCTCGAGCGCGGCCCCAGCAACAAGCTGGAAGAACTGCGCATCGAGCTGTACGAGAAGGTCAACGCGCTGGGCATCGGCGCCCAGGGCCTGGGGGGCCTGACAACCGTGCTGGACGTCAAGATCAGCATGTTCCCGACCCACGCCGCTTCCAAGCCGGTGGCCATGATCCCCAACTGCGCCGCCACCCGCCATGCGCACTTCGTGCTGGACGGTTCGGGCGCGGCCATCCTGACCCCGCCGTCGCTGGACGAGTGGCCCGACGTGCACTGGGCGCCGGACTACAACAAGTCCACGCGCGTCAACCTGGACACGCTGACCAAGGAAGAAGTCGCCTCGTGGCAGCCGGGCCAGACCCTGCTGCTGTCGGGCAAGATGCTGACCGGCCGCGACGCCGCCCACAAGCGCATCCAGGACATGCTGGCGCGCGGCGAGAAGCTGCCGGTGGACTTCACCAACCGCGTCATCTACTACGTCGGTCCGGTCGATCCGGTGCGCGACGAGGTCGTCGGCCCGGCCGGCCCCACCACCGCCACGCGCATGGACAAGTTCACCGACATGATGCTGGAGCAGACCGGCCTGATCTCGATGATCGGCAAGGCCGAGCGCGGCCCCGTCGCCATCGAGTCCATCCGCAAGCACAAGTCGGCCTACCTGATGGCCGTGGGCGGTTCGGCCTACCTGGTGTCCAAGGCCATCCGCAGCGCCAAGGTCGTGGGCTTCGAGGACCTGGGCATGGAAGCCATCTATGAGTTCGACGTGCAGGACATGCCCGTGACCGTGGCCGTGGATGCCAACGGCACGTCGGTGCATGAAACCGGGCCGAAGACGTGGAAGGTCAAGATCGCTGAGATGGCTTGACCCCCCCTACGCGCTTACGCGCGCCCCCCAGGGGGCGGCACTGGCGGACCGGCAAAGCCGGATCCGCTGTGCCCTGGCAACTGCGGAGGCAACGGCGAGGCGGATGGAATTGTCCGACCCTATGCCCGCAGGATCGAGATGTTGCCTATGATCGCTCCTCGTTCTACGATCGAGAGCCGGCATCGTGCATGTTGAACTTTTTACCTCGCTGACAGCTGTGGGCGTATCGGAAGAGCGCGCCAAGGCCGTCGTGCTTGCCATGGACTCCGCTATGGATGCGAAAATCGACTATGGGCAGGAAGGCATGCGGCGGGACATCGAGAGCCTGCATCGGGATATACAGGCTCTTGATCACAAGATAGATCTCGGCTTGAACGCCCTGCGGGGCGAGATGAAATCCATGGAGCAGCGCACGGATGCCTCGCTGGCCGGACTGCGCGGCGAAATGCGCGCCATGGAAAGCCGGCTCGACACCAAGATCGATTCGGTCGGGCGTGAAATCGGTTACGTCAAGTGGTATGCCGCCTCGGCGGTGCCGGCGACCGCGCTGGTGCTCGGTCTGCTCAACTACCTGAAGGCGTAAGCCCTTCGGCCTCGTGGCCCCGCTTGACGCCGCGGGCCATGTCGACGTGCCGCAGCACCGCCAATCCGATCACGAAGAACAGTCCGGTGGACAGGATGCCCAGGCGGTGGTTGCCCTGGGTGGCCCAGGTCACGAGGCCGTAGGTCAGCGGGCCGATGATGGACGCGAGCCGGGTGGCGAAGGTCCACAGGGCGAAGAATTCGGCCAGGCGGGAAGCCGGTGCCAGGGCGCCGGTCATCGCCCGCCCGGCGCTCTGGCTGGATCCCATGCACAGTCCGGCGATGGTGGCGGCTGCCCAGAAGCCGCCCTGGCTGGTGGCGAAGAAGGCGATCAGCACCATCGCGATCCAGCCCAGCAGCGTGGCGGCCAGGGCCCGTTGGTGGCCGATGCGGTCCTCGACGAAGCCGAAGGCGAAGGCCCCGGCGGCGGCCGCGATGTTGACCAGGAACACCAGGGTCATGATCTGCGTCTGGCCGAACTTCATGACCTGCTCGGCATAGACGGCGGCCAGCGTGATGACGACGGCGATGCCGGCCTGGTAGAAGACGCCGCAGATCAGCAGCCGGCGGAAATCGGGGAAGGCACGCGAGTCGCGCCACGAAGCCGCGAGCTGGCGCATGACCGGCATGAAGCCTGGCCGCCCGCCAGCCGCGCGCGCGGGCCGGGCGCATTCGCGCAGGAACAGGAAGACCGGCACGGCGGCGGCGGCGAAGACCGCGGCGGTGACCAGCATGGTCCAGGGTACGAAGTCGGTGGCGGGCCGGCCCGCCGCCTGCGCCGCGATCACGACCGCCAGCGACAGTCCCAGGGTCAGCATGCCGCCCACGTAGCCGAAGCTCCACCCCCAGCCTGAAACGCGGCCCAGGTACTGGGGCCGGGCGAGCTCGGGCAGGAAGGCGGCGATGACCGATTCGCCCACGCTGTAGCAGACGTTGGAGATGATGATCGCGGGTACCGCGATCCAGAAGCCGCCCGGCCCGGCAAGCGCCAGGGCCGCCGTGGCCGCCACGCAGCCCACGGTGCTGGCCGCCAGCAGCCGCTTCTTGGCGGCCTGGGCATCGGCCCAGGCGCCCAGGCCGGGCATGGCCAGCATCACGATCAAATAGGACAGCGACAGGGTCGCCGTCCACGCCAGCGTGGCCCAGTGGGCATTGCCCGCCACCACGCCGACGAAATAGGCATTGAAGACGGCCGTCAGGACGACCGTCGTGTAGCCGGAGTTGGCGAAGTCATAAAGCGCCCAGGCGAAGACCTCGCGCCGGCGGACGCCCGGGTTCAGGGCGCCGCGCATGGACGGCCCGGACATGGCGGCCAACCCGGCTGGCGGACTCAGATTCCGAGCGCCGCGATGCCCGCGCGGGCGATCTGCGCATCTTCGTTGGACTTCACGCCGGACACGCCCACCGCGGCGATGGTCTCGCCTTCCACCACGACCGGCACGCCGCCTTCCAGCATGCCATGGATGGTGGGCACGGACAGGAACGAGGTGCGGCCATTGTTGACGACGTCTTCGTAGACCTTGGATTCACGGCGGCCCAGCGCGGCCGTATGGGCCTTGGAGGGGGCGATGTGGGCCGAGATCGCGGGAGCGCCGTCCAGCCGCAGCAGGCCCAGCAGGTGGCCGCCGTCGTCGACCACGGCGATGGAAACGGCCCACTTGTTGGCGAGCGCCTCGGCTTCGGCGGCGGCCAGGATTTTCTTGACGTCGTCGGCGGTCAGGACGTGCTTGGTCTTCATGGAGCGGAATCCTCGTTGGGGAAAAACGGGGATTGTAGGGCGTCCCCATGCCGGATTTATAGCTTTGCACGCACAAGTGCATTGACCTGGGCGCCGCCAAAGAGGTATCTTAGCGCCACTTTTGTATCATCTTGTGCCCAGCGTCCCCCTATACGAATGAAAAAGGCCCGCATTCCCCTTCGCCTCCCTGCATCCCGGCCACGATTCCCGGCCGGCGGGGCGAAGGTCCGGAAAGCGGGTGGGAAGCTGGCCATGCTGGTCGGGTCCGCGATACTGGCCGGCTGCGCCACGCAATCGCCGCCCTCCCCGCAGAACGGTCCCTCGGCCGCTGCCGATACGCCCGCCAAGCGCGTGGCGCGGTACAGTCTGCCCAGCCACCCCGTTCCGTCGTGGAAAGACAGCATCTCCCCCGTGCCGTCCCGCACCGAACCGCTGGATCCGGAAAAGATCCTGTCGGGCCAATGGCAGGACGACAAGTCCAACGCCACCGTGGGCGGCCAGGCCGAACTGGCGGCCTACGCCCTGAATTACCTGGGGGTGCGTTACCGCCTGGGCGGCTCGTCGCCCGAGGCCGGCTTCGATTGCAGCGGGCTGGTAGCCTACGTCAGCCGTGAAGTCCTGGGCCTGCAACTGCCGCGCCGGGCCGAGGAAATCAGCCGGGTGGGCGACCCCATCGACATCGGCGACCTGCAACCCGGCGATCTGGTGTTCTACAACACCCTGCGCCGGAAATTCTCGCACGTGGGCATCTACCTGGGCGACGGCCGCTTCGTGCACTCCCCCTCGTCGGGAGGGGTCGTGCGGGTCGAAAGCATGGACATGGCCTACTGGAAGAAGCGCTTCAACGGCGCCCGCCGCCTGGCTTCCTCGGAATCAGCTTCACGCTGACTTCTTCCTGCGCGAGGCGGGCGCACGGCGCGCCCGCCTCGGCGCCGCACAATCCACAGTTCTCGAGCGCCTGCTGCATCGAACACACCGATCGCCGGCAGGCCACCACCTGTATGCCCGCGCGCTGGGCGGCCTGGCGGAAGGCCTTCATCACGTTGTGCCCGAGGAAATCGGTCAGCAGGATCAGCAACTCCGTGCCCGACGGCAGTTGCAGCGTCTTCTTCTGATGCGCCGGATCCCGCCCGCTGATATGGTGGGTGATGGCGATGTTGTGCCCCTTGAGCAGGTCCGGGATGTTGCCTAGCCGGTCTGCCCCGACCACGACTGCGCTGACTGCCATGACGATCTCCGTGATGTCGATTGCTTTCGCCAAATGATAATCATTCTCGTTATAGAGTCAACAAGAATGATATGAATTCTCATTTGATTAAACTGATCGACATCGCTCCGGAGATAGGAAAAGCCTGTCAGCCCTGGTCCGATGGCTTGATCGCATTCTGGACGACTTCCCGCGTCAGGCTGGGCGCCAGCAGTTCGACGAAGGTGTAGACGTAGTCCCGCAGAAAGGTGCCGGACTTCACGCCTATCCGGCTGGTGTGCATGCCGAACAGGCGCCCCACCGGCAGCCCGACCAGTCCGGTGTCGCGTCGGGGGTCGTAGGCGACCCCGGCGATGATCCCTATCCCCAGTCCCAGTTCCACGTAGGTCTTGATGACGTCGGCATCGATGGCCTCGAGCACGAAGTCCGGGTGGACATCCTGCGAGCTGAAGGCCTGGTCGATCGCGCTGCGGCCGGCGAAGGCGCGGTCATAGGTGATGACGGGATATTGCGCGAGCTGCTCCAGCGTCAGTTTCTTGGCCTGGGACGACGTCAGCTGGGCCAGGGGATGGTCCGGCGTGACCACCACCACATGCTCCCAGGTATAGCAGGGCAGCGTCACCATGCCGGGAGTCAAGGCCAGCGCCTCGGTGGCGACCGCCAGGTCGGCCTGCTCGTTCAGCACCATGTCGGCCAACTGGCCCGGACTGCCCTGGATCAGCGACAGATGGACCTTGGGAAACAGCTTGCGGAAGGCGGGAATCACCTGCGGCAAGGCGTAGCGGGCCTGGGTGTGGGTGCAGGCGATGGTCAGGCCGCCTTCGTCGCGCCGGGCATATTCGTCGCTGACCTTCTTGAGGTTGTCGACCTCGCGCATGATGCGGTCGACGATCTGCGAGACGGCCAGGCCGGGCTTGGTCAGGCCCTTGATGCGCTTGCCATGGCGTTCGAAGATCTTCACGCCGAGTTCGTCTTCCAGTTCGATGATGGCCTTGGACACCCCTGGCTGGGACGTGTAGAGCATCCTCGCGGCTTCCGTCAGGTTGAAGTCGCGGCGCACGGTTTCCCGGACGAATTTGAATTGCTGCAGGTTCATGGTGCGATTCACTATGGATCTGCCATCCAACCCGGACGGATGGGCCGTGGCAACCCATAGATCATAATGTAATATACGACATGCTATTTATTATATTTAGTAATTAGCATAGTCGGATTTCGCAGCATGGAGGCCACGGAACCTGCGCAGCCCCCGCGGCTAGGCCCCTTTCGGCGCCTTCACCCTGAGGCGGAAATACATCAGGGCCGCCGTCAGCGCGGCGACCGCCCCGTGCAACCCGACCAGGGCGACGAAGAAGTCCACCCGGCCGTTGTTCACCCAGGCCTTGGCCAGGTTGACCATGTTCAGGTAGAACAGGGCCACCAGCAGCGCGATCACGATGTCGCCGGAGCGGCCCAGCCGCGGATTCACCGCGCCCAGCGGAATGGCCAGCAGCGCCAGGTTGATGGCCAGCAGCGGCATGCTGACGCGCCAGAGCAATTCGCCGGCGGCGCCCTGCCCGCCTTCGCGCAGCAACTGCATGGTCGAGCGCGCCTTGGTGGACAGGTCATCGGCGGAAGGCGGGCCCTTGCTCTCCATCCGCACGCCGTATTTCTCGAAACTCATCAGGCGGAACTGCGGCGTGCCGGGTACGAATTCGTAGCGATGGCCGGATTCCAGCACCATGAAGCGGTCGCCGTTGGGCTGGTCCTCGAGCATGCCCCCGCCCGAGACCAGCACGTTGAGCCGGCCGTTCTCTATCCAGCGCGCGAACACGTTGCTGACCCGGTCCACGGCGTCGTTGGCGGACTCCACGTAGAACACCCGGTCGATCCCGCTGGACTCCAGGAACTGGCCCGGGGTGACCTTGGAGACGTCGGAACGCTGCTCGTAGCGCTGGCGGTACTCGGCGATCTGTTTCTGGGCCCAGGGCGAGGCGGCCAGGGTCAAGGTGGCGATCAATACCGCCGACGGAATGGCGAAGCGCAGGATGGGCCTGAACCAGTCGGCCAGGCTCAGGCCGCTGGAGAACCAGACCACCATCTCGGATTCGCGGTAATTGCGGGTGACCGTGGTCAGCACGGCGATGAACACCGAGACCGCGATGATGGTGGGCAGGGCGTTGATGGATGAGAACGCGGCGATGCCCGTGACCACGTCGGCGCCGATGCGGCCGGCCGCCGCCTCGCCCAGCAGGCGCACCAGCAGCACGCTGATCCATACGACCACGAGCGTGGAGAATACGACGCTGGCATGGCTGGTCAGTTCGTCTTTGACGGAGCGCTGGAACAGGGACACGGTACTGGCCTGTGCGAGGGGCCCGCATCTGCGGGATAATTGACAATCTCGCGACTACATACAGGAAGAATCGCGCATGGACTTTAGCACACAGACCTCCGCCCCCGAGAAAATCAAGACCGCCGCGCTGGTGGTCGGCGTGCACGACGACGGCGTGCTGACGCAGGCGGCCGATGCCGTCGATCGGGCGGCCCAGGGCGCGGTGCGCGCCGCCGTCAAGACCGACTTCAAGGGCAAGGCGGGCGAAACGCTGGTGCTGAGGTCCCTGCCCGGCGTGGCGGCCCAGCGGGTCGTGCTGGCCGGGCTGGGGTCGCAGGAGGCCTTGTCGCCCAAGGCGCTGGCCGCCGCCCATCGCGCCGCCCTCGCCGCCGTCGCGGCGCTGGGCGTGACCGAGACCGTGTCGGCCCTGGCCGCCGTCCCCATGCAGTCGGCCGACGTCCGCACCCGCGCGCGGCTGGCTGCCATCGCGGCGGGCGAAGTCACCTACCGCTTCGACGCCACCTTCGGCAAGCGCGATGCCGTCAGCCGGCCCAAGCTGGCGCGCCTGGTCCTCGCGGTCGAGCGATCCGAGGCCAGGGAGGCCGAGGCCGGCCTGCGCGAAGGCAGCGCCATCGCCAACGGCATGTCGCTCGCGCGCGACCTGGGCAACCTGCCGGGCAACGTCTGCACCCCCACCTACCTGGGCGAGACCGCCAAGAAGCTGGGCAAGTCGCACAAGCTCAAGGTCGAGGTGCTGGACCGCAAGCAGATCGAGGCGCTGAAGATGGGCTCCTTCCTGTCCGTGGCGCGCGGCTCGGACGAACCGCCGAAGTTCATCGTGCTGCGCTACGAAGGCGCCAGGCAGAAGCCCGCGGGGCGCGGCAAGGCAGCCGCCGGCGGCCCGGTCGTGCTGGTCGGCAAGGGCATCACGTTCGACGCGGGCGGCATCTCGCTCAAGCCGGCCGCCGGCATGGATGAAATGAAGTACGACATGTGCGGCGCCGCCAGCGTGTTCGGCACGCTGCGCGCCGTGGCCGAGCTGGGCCTGCCGCTGGACGTGATCGGCGTCGTGCCCGCGTGCGAGAACCTGCCCAGCGGCCGGGCCAACAAGCCGGGCGACGTGGTGACCACCATGTCCGGCCAGACGGTCGAGATCCTGAACACCGACGCCGAGGGCCGGCTGATCCTGTGCGACGCCCTGACCTACGTCGAGCGCTTCAAGCCCTCCACCGTCATCGACATCGCCACCCTGACGGGGGCCTGCGTCACGGCGCTGGGCCACGTCAACACCGGCCTCTTCACCCCCGACGACGCCCTGGCCGACACGCTGACCAGCCTGTCGCGCCAGGCGCTGGACCCGGTATGGCGCCTCCCGCTGGACGACGACTACCAGGAACAGCTCAAGTCCAACTTCGCCGACATGGCCAACATCGGCGGCCCGCCGGCCGGCGCCGTCACCGCCGCGTGCTTCCTGTCGCGCTACGCCAAGGGCTATCGCTGGGCGCACCTGGACATCGCCGGCACGGCCTGGCGCAGCGGCAAGGACAAGGGCGCCACCGGCCGCCCCGTCCCGCTGCTGACGCAGTACCTGCTGTCCCTGGTCTGACGCCGTCCCGCCCATGACCGAAATCGACTTCGCCTTCAGCGCCCCCGACCGGCTGCGCACCGCCTGCCAGATCGCCACCCGCCGCCACCAGGCGGGGCACCGGCTGGTGGTGTACTGCCGCGACACGGGGCGCCTGAACGCCTTCGATCAGATGCTCTGGGCGCTGGACGACATTTCCTTCATCCCCCACGTCCGCGTCAACGATCCGCTGGCGGCCGACACGCCCATCGTGCTGACCGCCTCGGACGCGCCCACGCCCCACCACGACTGGCTGTTGAACCTGGACGACACCTGGCCGCCCATCTACACCCGCTTCCAGCGCGTCATCGAGATCGTCACCAACGATCCCGCCGACCGCGAAGCGGCACGGGCACGCTGGCGCTTCTACCAGGAGTGCGGCCACAACATCGTGCGGCACGACGTGTCGCGCCACCAGTTGCCCTGAGCCGATATGCAAGCCCCTTCTTTCCCTCCGCGCGACGACGCCGGCATCCCGCTCCTGACCGAAGTCCTGGACCTGCCGCAGCCGGCCAGGAAGGCGGAGCCGGCCCCTTTGCCGCCCGCTCCATCCTGGCCCGTGGCCGCGCCTGCCGCCGCCCCCGCCGCCCCGCCCGGTCCGGATGACGAAGACGGCATCGAGGCGCTGCGCGCCGCCATCCTGCAGGACCTGCTCGACCGGGTGGAACCCCTGCTGAAGACCCGCATGCGGGCCTCGCTGGAAGTGGCGGCCGCCCGCGCACTGGAAGACATCGCCTACAACCTGCGGGAAGAACTCGGCCGGCTGGTGGACGAGGCCGTCCAGAAAGAACTGATCCGGCGCGCCGCCGTCGAGAGCAAGCCCCTTTCCCCGCGCTGAAGAGACGCCGGCCGCCTGCCGTCAGCCTCTGAAGAATCCACTAAAATCCTCGGTTTGGCGCCTGCGGCGCACCGCCGCGCGCCCGACCGACGTATTTCCGGAACACCGATGACCTCAGCCTCTCCCCAACCTCAAACCGAGACCGACGAACTGCCCAAGAGCTTCGAGCCGGCCGCCATCGAGGCGCGCTGGTATCCGCTGTGGGAACAACGGGGGGACTTCAAGGCCGGGGTACACGTCCAGGGCCCCGACAACGGCCGGGCCTTCACCATCCAGCTGCCGCCGCCCAACGTGACGGGCACGCTGCACATGGGCCACGCCTTCAACCAGACCATCATGGATGGCCTGACGCGCTACCACCGCATGCGCGGGTTCGACACGCTGTGGATCCCGGGCACCGACCACGCCGGCATCGCCACGCAGATCGTGGTCGAGCGCCAGCTCGACGCGCAGAAGGTCAGCCGCCACGACCTGGGCCGCGACAAGTTCGTCGAGAAGGTCTGGGAATGGAAACAGCACTCCGGCGGCACCATCACCGGCCAGATGCGCCGGCTGGGCACCTCGCCCGACTGGACGCGCGAATACTTCACCATGAACGAGGACATGTCGCGCGGCGTGGCCGAGGTCTTCACGCGGCTGTACGAGCAAGGCCTGATCTATCGCGGCAAGCGCCTGGTCAACTGGGACCCCAAGCTGCTGACCGCCGTCAGCGACCTGGAAGTGGTCAGCGAGGAAGAAGACGGCCACCTGTGGCACATCCGCTACCCGGTCGACGGCAGCGATGCCGCCATCGTCGTGGCCACGACCCGTCCCGAGACCATGCTGGGCGACGTCGCCGTCATGGTCCATCCCGAGGATGAACGCTACCAGGCCCTGATCGGCAAGCAGGTCCGCCTGCCGCTGACCGGCCGCCTGATTCCCGTCATCGCCGACGACTACGTCGACCGTGAATTCGGCACCGGCGCGGTCAAGGTCACGCCCGCGCACGACTTCAACGACTATGCTGTGGGCCAGCGCCACGGCCTGCCCATGATCTCCATCCTGACGCTGGACGGCCGCATCAACGACGAGGCGCCCGAGGTCTACCGGGGGCTGGACCGTTTCGAGGCCCGTACCCGCATCGTGGCCGACCTCGAGGCCCAGGGCCTGCTGGCCGAGGTCAAGAAGCACAAGCTGATGGTGCCGCGCGGCGACCGCACCAACGCCATCATCGAGCCCATGCTGACCGACCAGTGGTTCGTCGCCATGAGCAAGCCGGCGCCCGAGGGCACCCACCATCCCGGCAAGTCGATCACCGACGTCGCGCTGGAAGTGGTGGCCGACGGCCGCGTCAGGTTCTACCCCGAGAACTGGACCACCACCTACAACCAGTGGCTCAACAACATCCAGGACTGGTGCATCTCGCGCCAACTGTGGTGGGGCCACCAGATTCCCGCCTGGTACGCCGACGACGGCCGCATCTTCGTGGCCCGCAACGAGCAGGAAGCGCGCGACAAGGCCGCGGCCGCCGGCTACGCCGGCGCGCTCACCCGCGACCCCGACGTGCTGGACACCTGGTTCTCGTCGGCGCTGGTGCCGTTCACCACGCTGGGCTGGCCCGAACAGACGCCCGACCTGGCGCGCTACCTGCCCTCGTCGGTGCTGGTCACCGGCTTCGACATCATCTTCTTCTGGGTCGCCCGGATGGTCATGATGACCACGCACTTCACCGGCCAGGTCCCGTTCAGGCACGTCTACATGCACGGCCTGATCCGCGATGCCGAAGGCCAGAAGATGAGCAAGTCCAAGGGCAACACCCTGGACCCGGTCGACCTGATCGACGGCATCGACCTGGACGGCCTCCTGGCCAAGCGCACCACCGGCCTGATGAACCCCAGGCAGGCCGAGAGCATCGCCAAGAAGACCCGCAAGGAATTCCCCGAGGGCATTCCGGCCTTCGGCGCCGACGCGCTGCGCTTCACCATGGCCGCCTACGCCACGCTGGGCCGCAACATCAACTTCGACCTGAAGCGCTGCGAGGGCTACCGCAACTTCTGCAACAAGCTGTGGAACGCCACCCGCTTCGTGCTGATGAACGTCGAAGGCAAGGACTGCGGCGTGGAAGCCGGCGCAGCGGTGGAACTGTCGGTGTTCGACAAGTGGATCATCAGCCAGTTGCAGCGCACCGAGGCCGAGGTCGCCAAGGGCTTCGACGACTATCGCTTCGACAACATCTCCACCGCGCTGTACCGCTTCGTCTGGGACGAATACTGCGACTGGTACCTGGAGCTGGCCAAGGTCCAGCTGCAGACCGGCAACGAAGCCCAGCAGCGCGGCACGCGCCAGACGCTGATCCGTGTGCTGGAAACCGTGCTGCGGCTGGCGCATCCCATCATCCCGTTCATCACGGAAGAACTCTGGCAGAAGGTCTCGGTGGTGGCCGGCAAGCGCCGCGCCGGCGAATCCACCAGCGTGGGCGTGCAGCCCTACCCCGCCGCCCAGGCCGAGAAGATCGACGAGGCCGCCGAAGCCGCGATGGCCGAGCTCAAGGCCCAGGTCGACGCCGTGCGCGCGCTGCGCGGCGAAATGAACGTGCCGCCCTCGCAGAAGGCGCCGCTGAACGCCACCGGCAACCGCGCCGCCCTGGAACGCAATGCGCCCTACCTGGCGGCCCTGGCCCGGCTGACCGAGGTCAAGGTGGTCGACCGGTTGCCCGACGTCGTCGGCGCCCCCGTGCAGGTGGTCGGCGACGCACACCTGATGCTGCACATCGAGGTCGACGTGGCCGCCGAGAAGATCCGCCTGGACAAGGAGATCGCCCGCCTGGAAGGCGAGATCGCCAAGGCCAACGGCAAGCTGGGCAACGCCAGCTTCGTCGACCGCGCCCCGGCCGCCGTGGTGGAGCAGGAACGCGCCCGGCTGGCCCAGTTCAGCGATACGCTGGACAAGGTGCGGGAGCAGCGGGCGAAACTGGGCTGACAGCGGATTTTCGACCGGCGAGAACGGCCCCTTCCGGGGCCGTTTCCTTATCCGCAACGCCCTCCCCCTGAACCGAAGGATGACAAAAAGATCACCCCGACGGTTGAAATATCGCTGCATGCTTGACAAGCTGTCTCCACGAGGAGACACTTGGCATACTGATCATCAAGAGAACGAACCAGTTCGCGGAATGGCTGCATCGGCTGAAAAGCCCAAGCGACCGTGGCGCCATCCTGATGCGGCTTCTGCGCGTCCAGCACGGGCTCTTTGGCGACATGCGTTCCATCGGCGAAGGCATCCACGAACTTCGCCTGCATATCGGCCCAGGCTACCGGCTCTACATCGCACGGGAGGGTGCCGACATCTACGTCCTGCTCTGTGCGGGCATCAAGGACACGCAGAAACACGATATCGAATTCGCCAGGACCATCTGGCGGGACTTGAAGCGGGAGCGACACGCATGATAGCGCCGACAAAAACAACCACCGCCGAATTCGATGCGGCTGAATTCCTGCGAGACGAAGCAAGCATCGCCTGCTTTCTCGCGGAAGCGGCCGGCGACGCAAACCCCGACGTCTTTCTTGCCGCGCTGGCAGCCGTGGCGCGTGCGCGCGGCATGAGCGACATTGCGCGCAAAGCCGGACTGGGCAGGCAAAGCCTGTACAAAGCCCTGGCTCCAGGGGCCAATCCGCACTATCTGACCCTGCGCAAGGTCATGGACTCGCTCGGTGTCGTCTTCACCATTGCAGCCAAAGCCCCGTGACGCTCGCCCTGCCCGGCTCAACGAGCCGTCGTATCCCTGGCCACCCGGACCGGCTTGACCACCGCGCCAAAGCGATCGTGGATGAAGGCCGCCACCTTCTCCCCCCATAGCCGGTGCCCGGCCGTGGTCGGATGCATGGAATCCGCGAACAAATAGTGCTGGTCCGCGTCCGGCTCCACCAGCGTGGCGGGGGTGCACAGCAGTGCATCCACCTCGCCCTGCGACGCATCGTAATTGGTGCAGGCGGGCTTGTCGGTCACGGTCAGGCCCACCGCGGCGGGGTCGTCGACGGCATCGTCGATCAGGCCGGCCAGGTCGAACACCTGCACGCCCGTTCCCGACAGCCCGCCGGCCACGAGTTCGTTGTAGCCCTCGGACACGTCGGTGGCCAGGTCTTCCAGCTCGGTATTGCGGATGAACGGCAGCATGCCCAGGTCGGGAAGGTTGACGTATACGATCCGCTTGGCGCCGGCCGCGGACAGACGCTTGAGCTGGGCCACCATGGCGGCCGCCTTGGCCCGGACCAGCGCCTCCATCCGGTCGTCGGCGTCGGAAGCGGGCTCGGGCTCGGCTTCCCCCAGGGTCTGGAAGGCATCGAGGAAATCGTTGCCGCCGCCCTGCACCAGCACCAGTTCCGTCCCGTCGAAGCCTTTGTGCGTGGCCAGGTAGCGGTCGATCTGGGCCTTGATGGAAACGGCGGTCTCGCCCTGGAGTCCGCCATCGGCCGGAACGCCATCCGGAGCCGGCGCCGTCGCGGCGTCGGTCTCGATATGGGCACCGCCCTGCGCATAGCCATTGCCGCCCAGGTCCACGATGCGGCCGCCTTGCCCGCGCGGACCGAAATCGACCTGCTGGTTCGGCTTGATCGGCAGGCCCAGCGCGTCGGCCACCACTTCCACCCAGACCTCCCCGGGCTTGGTCGTGAAACGCTGCCCTGCCGCGCTGCGCGTGGCCGGGTCGGGATAGGTTGCGCCGGGATTGTAGGTGCCGACGTCGCTCAGGCTGTCGCCAAAGGACACGATGGCGCTGATCGGCCCGGTCACGACCGGGCGCACGGCACGGTCGCGAAAGGCCATTGCCGCCAAGCCGCCCACGACGAGCAGCGCCAGGACCAGAAGCCAACGCAATGACGGTAGCCGCATGGGGGTCACCTTGGGGAGAACGGTCGCGCCGGCGAACGCCAGCTGCGGTATGACACGCCGCCCGACGGCAGGTTCAGCGCCGCGGGCGGAGAAAGTACCTGTAGCCCGTCAGCGGCGTTTCATGTAATGCATGAACACTTCGCCATCGTCGGTCTGCGCCAGCAGCTCGTTGCCGGTCTGCTTGGAAAAAGCCTGGAAGTCACGCACCGACCCCTTGTCGGTGGCCACCACCTTCAATACCTGCCCGCTCTCGAGCGTGGCCAGCGCCTTCTTCGCACGCAGGATGGGCAAGGGGCACTTGAGCCCCTTGGCATCCACCTCCAGATCGAACGCCACCGGTTCGGTACTCATTGCGCCTTCTCCCGCCGCACCGCTCACAGGCGGCCTTCCACCCAGCCCTGCACGCTGGCGAGCGCCTGCGGCAGGCCCGAGGGATCCGTGCCGCCGGCCATCGCCATGTCCGGCCGGCCGCCGCCCTTGCCGCCCACCTGCTGGGCCACGAAATTGACCAGATCGCCGGCCTTGACCTTGCCGGACACGTCGGCCGTGGCGCCGGCCACCAGGCTGACCTTGCCGCCGTCGACGGCGGCCAGCACGATGGCGGCGGACTTGAGCTTGTTCTTGAGCTGGTCCACGGTCTCGCGCAGCGACTTGGGATCGACCCCGTCCAGCTTGGCAGCCAGCACCTTCACGCCCTTGACCTCGACCGCCGAGGCCGCCAGGTCATTGCCGGCGCTGCTGGCCAGCTTGCTCTTCAACTGGGCGATTTCCTTCTCCAGGCCCTTCAACTGGTCCTGCACCTGGCCGATGCGCGCCGGCAGGTCGCCCGGCTGCACCTTCAGCGCGCCCGCGGCCGAAGCCAGCGTGGCGTTCAGGTTCTGCAGATAGGACAGGCTGTTGTCGCCGGTGATGGCCTCGACCCGGCGCACGCCGGCGGCCACACCGCCCTCGCTCACGATCTTGAACAGGCCGATGTCGCCGGTGCGACCCACGTGGGTACCGCCGCACAGCTCGCGCGAAAAGCCGATGTCCAGCACCCGCACCTCGTCGCCGTACTTTTCGCCGAACAGCGCCATCGCGCCGCCCTTGACCGCGTCGTCGTAGGCCATCAGCTGCGACTGCACCGGCGTGTTGGCCAGCACCTCGCGGTTGACGATGGCTTCCACCTGCGCGATCTGGTCGGCGCTCATGGGGGCGTCGTGCGCGAAGTCGAAACGGGTCTTGTCCGGGTCCACCAGCGACCCCTTCTGCTGCACGTGCTCGCCCAGGACCTGGCGCAACGCCTTGTGCATCAGGTGGGTGGCCGAGTGGTTGCGCATCGTGCGCGCGCGGCGGACTTCGTCTACCTGGGCATCGACCGTGTCGCCCACCGCCAGCGAGCCCGAGACCAGCTTGCCATGATGGCCGAACACGTCGGCCTGGATCTTCTGCGTGTCTTCCACGTCGAAACGCGCCGCGCCCTGCACCAGCACGCCGGCATCGCCCACCTGCCCGCCCGACTCGGCGTAGAACGGCGTGCGGTCCAGCACCACCACCGCGGCCTGCCCGGCCTCGATGCGCGGCACCGAGGCGCCATCCACGTACAGGGCCGTGACCTTGCCTTGCGCGGCCAGGTGCGCATAGCCTTCGAATACCGTCTTGGCGCCGTCGTACGACAGGCCGGCGGCCATCTTGAACTTGCCCGCGGCGCGGGCCTGCTCGCGCTGGCGGGTCATCGCGGCCTCGAAGCCGTCCATGTCCACGTCCACGTTGCGCTCGCGGCAGATGTCGGCCGTCAGGTCCACCGGGAAGCCGTAGGTGTCGTACAGGTTGAACAGCGTCTCGCCGTCCAGCGCGGCGCCCGGCTTGAGCGCGGCCAGCGCGCCGTCCAGGATTTTCATGCCGTGTTCCAGCGTTTCGCCGAAACGCTCTTCCTCCTGGCGCAGTACCTGCTCGACCCGCGCCTCGGCCTTGGCCAGCTCGGGATAGGCCTCGCCCATCTCGGCCACCAGGTCCTTGACGATGCGATGGAAGAAGGGCTTGGTCTGGCCCAGCTTGTAGCCGTGGCGCAGCGCGCGGCGGATGATACGGCGCAGCACGTAACCGCGGCCTTCGTTGCCCGGGATCACGCCGTCCACGATCAGGAACGAGCAGGCGCGGATATGGTCGGCGATCACCTTCAGCGAGTTGTTCGCCAGGTCGGTACAGCCGGTTTCGCGCGCCGCGGCCTTGATCAGGTTCTGGAACAGATCGATTTCATAGTTCGAATGCACGTGCTGCAACACCGCGGCGATCCGCTCCAGGCCCATGCCCGTGTCCACGCAGGGCTTGGGCAGCGGGTTCAGGGTGCCCGACGCGTCGCGGTCGAACTGCATGAACACCAGGTTCCAGATCTCGATGTAGCGGTCGCCGTCTTCCTCGGGCGATCCCGGGGGGCCGCCCCAGATCTCGGGACCATGGTCGTAGAAGATTTCCGAGCACGGGCCGCAGGGACCGGTATCCGCCATCTGCCAGAAGTTGTCGGACGCGTAGCGCGCGCCCTTGTTGTCGCCGATGCGGACGATGCGCTCGACCGGCACGCCGATCTCGTTCTGCCAGATGCCGTAGGCCTCGTCGTCCTCCTGGTAGACCGTGACCCACAGCTTTTCCTTGGGCAGCTTGTAGACCGTGGTCAGCAGTTCCCAGGCGTAGTGGATGGCGTCGCGCTTGAAGTAGTCGCCGAAGCTGAAATTGCCCAGCATCTCGAAAAACGTGTGGTGCCGGGCCGTGTAGCCCACGTTTTCCAGGTCGTTGTGCTTGCCGCCGGCGCGCACGCTGCGCTGCGACGAGGTCGCGCGCTTGTACGGGCGCACTTCGTTGCCCAGGAAGACGTCCTTGAACTGGACCATGCCCGAGTTGGTGAAGAGCAGGGTCGGATCGTTGGCCGGCACCAACGACGAGGACGGCACCACGGTGTGGCCCTTGGACTCGAAGAACTGAAGGAACTTCTGACGGATCTCGGCGGATTTCATCGCTGCACGCAGGTAGGGGGATGAATCGCCAACTGCACCCGTTTGCATCCCCGGATAGATATCGAATCGTCAATTATAGAGGGACGGCGGCCCCGGGGTGCGCGCCCGGGCCGGAACGGGGAAAACGGGGGCGGATCGCCGGACCGGCGAGCGCCGGAGCCGGGCTACCGGCCTGCCATCGCCTTGTTGATCTTCTGATCGGTCTTGTACTGGCTGAGCGCGTAGACCGACCAGATCGCGGCCGGGATCCAGCCGATCAGCGTCAATTGCAGGATCAGGCAGAAGATGCCGGCGAAGGGGCGGCCGATGGTGAAGAACTGGAGCCAGGGAAGGAGCAGCGCGAGAAGCAGACGCATGGGACGGAATGGAAACGGTGATGCGGACATTCTACCGGTAAGGCAGGACGCCAGCCGGGCGACCCCTCGGCAACCACGTACGTGGAGCCCCGTATCTTGTGTCGGGCCAAGGACCCGTTAGACCGGATATCCCCCGGCTAGGGGCTCATTCGCCGCCAGCGGGATCGCTCCCAAGACGGCATCGCACCAAGGCTAGTCATGAAACATCCGGCACGACCCGCTGGCCCGGGATCCTTCCCCGGCCTCATCTGCACACTTCCACTCACAGCGGTACTGGCCGCCTGCGGCGGCGGAGGAGAAGGAGGAGGTTCCCCTCCTCCTGCCCCTCCTGCTCCCCCACCCGGCCAGGAAATCACCCAGCCCATCACAGAGATGCCTACGTCGAGCCATACGGGGGACAAACTCGCTGCCTTTGTGCGGCTGAACGAAGCCCGATTGGCGGCGGGGGTTGGCGCTGTAAAGCAGAATGCCCAATTAGACGCGGCTGCCCAGGCTCATGCGACGTATCAGGTTAGGAATTATGTGGTCGGACACGGTGAAGACCCGAATAAACCGTGGTTCACGGGGACAAACCATGCAGCAAGAGCCATAGCCCAGGGATATTCGGGAAGAGTCATGGGAGAAGTCATCACTCACGCCCCTCCGGGAACCGAAGCCATAGAATCCTTCTTGCATTCGGTGTACCACCTGTATGGATTACTGGAGCCTCGTGCTAACCAAATCGGATTGGGTATTGATCAAATTACCCTTCCCGGTCCTCTAAACAGCACCAGCATTACGCTCGGGGCCACGGCCCCCGGACTTCTTCCCGTTACTCCCGTCTGGCACTGGCCCGTCGATCGACAGACTGACGTCGCCCCCCGTTTCCTCCCATCTGGAGAATCACCAAACCCTGCGCCTGACTTGGCTGTCACCGGCACACCAATCATGTTCTGCGGCTCGGAAGGCAACTATGCCCCGCTGCACGTCCTTCGGGTGGCGGTTAGGAAAGAGCATGAGTCCAATGAGCTACCACTCCGGCTTCTGCGCCACTCAACTGTGGAAATCGGAGAAGGAGTCAATGCCGAAGTAGTCATCGACTCCAATCTCGGTACCATTCATCAAGGATGCATTTTCCTGCTTCCCATTGTTGAACTCGAATCTGGCAAGACCTATGAAGTAAGACTCGAAGCTTCTCAGGCGGGGAAAAACGTCGAAAAAACATGGACGTTCTCAACCCGACATGTTCATTAGATTGCAAGAGGGGAGTCCCCTCCCAAGATCTACCCTGACATCTCGTAATAACAAGATGATTGAAAACTTCCGCTCTGGAAGAAATAGCCGGAATATCCGTTATTAACGGATTGTTGGTAACGGTTCTGGTTGGAGAATTTGCCAGAACTGGCGCTGTACTGCTCCCATGTATAAGTGGCCCACGCATTGGCGCTCCCATTAGTCCAGGCGGAGCAGGAGGCGCCTACGATCGTAATTGCCGAACTACTGATCTCCATTACAAGGTTCACATTCAATGAGCCAGGCGAGAAAACGCAGCGAGTGTTCGTCGGGTTCAAGACACACACCGGAGCCCAGTAGTTGTTCCACTGACCATGCGATTGAATTTCTGCCCCATCTCCTCTCACCTCGACGCGCAAGACTGCGGGAAGCTCGTTCCAGCCACTCCGACCATCCCAGATTTCCCGAAAATACAGTTGGACACCGTTCATTCGATCCAATAGCTCCTGAATACTGGCCGGGCTTACTGGCCCTGGTGTTATATCCGGCGGCGGAGACGTGACCGGACTATCCGGCATCACCCTCTTCGCCACCCCCGTTATATGCGTGGAATCCACCCAAGGTGTCCGCATCTGCGGCGGTGCCGGTTGCGCGCCGGCATTCCATGAAACCAGGACGCAGCCCGCGCCCGCGGCGATGATTCGCTTCATTCTTCCTCCCTAGTATTTGCAATAGACCTGGGCGATGGCCTTGGCGGGGCCGCCAAGAACCGTTCCGTCGTAGTCCAGCAGTTGCACCTGCCAGCCCGTCCCGGCGTCCACTGCCTTGCGGGTGAACGACGAAGCCTTGGAGGACTCGATCTGGGGCAACAGATAGATGAGCGGTGTGCCGGCGGCGGTACCAAGCCGGCCGCAGGCGGGTTTCTGGACGGTGTCGCCGGACGCGACGATCTGGCTGCCGGCCATGACGTAGCTGGACAGCAGGTCGTCGGCGCGCATCCAGACGCCAAGGCGGCAGACCAGGCCGGTGCCCGAGGCGGAGTCGGTGGCGAACGCGCCGTTGGGGGCGCAGGCGGTGCCGGTCGATGCCATGGCTGCCAGTTCGCGCCATGTGCCGCCGGCGCAGACCAGGAGGCCTCCGGCCGACGTGCGGGCGAATTCGGCGTTGGCGCCGGCCTCGGTGGATATCCGTGAGAGGCAGGGGGTGTTGGCCGCGGCCACCTCCCTGACGCCCAGCCGATCGACGGACACGCCGGCATGTCCGACGAGGTCGCGGCCGACGACCGAGAGCGCAAGGCCGGCCCCGGTCGCAACGATCATCTGGCCCGTGTTCACGCGCAAGGTGGGCTGCGCGTCGGCGGCGTCGAAGATCGATCCCCGGTCGGTGGACAGTCCCGCGGCGGCACGGACCCGCTGGCTGGCGACGATGCCCGAGACTGGATCGATCTGGACGATGCTGCCGTTGTCGGCCCGGAACAGGCCGGTCTTGGTCTGCAGCACGCCGGCGCACTGCACGGTCAGCACGCCGGTGTTGGTCGCCGTCAGGCAATCGCCGGCCGTACCCCGCAGCGCCAGGGAATCGTGCAGCCGCACGCCGCCTCGCACATCCAGGCTCCCCTGCAGGTCGGGATTGCGGCTATCCCGCATGCGCACGAACTGCTGGAACAAGGTCGTATCCAGGCTTGCCAGGGCTCCCACGACACCCGCCGTCGCGCCCAATGGATTGGGAAGGACGTGTGTCGCGCCGCGCATCAGCGCCGGCTGGTCGGGATAGGCGGCGGCGCCGTATCCGGCGGTGGCCATGACGACCTGGGCCAGGATGCCGGGATCCGGCTCGGAAGCCCCCGGCGCGCGCAGCGGCGTGGCGGTATGCACCAGCGCATCCACCCTGCATCCGGTCCCTGGGCAGGAGCCGCTGCGCTCGACACGGATGGCGACAGCCTGGTTGAACGGCGTGCGATCGGGAAATCCGCGCTGCAGCAGTCCGGCCTCCCTCAGTTCGGCCAGGGTGGGCGCGAATGCCTGCGCCACGCCGGCAACGGGTGCTCCGCCGGCCAGCGCGTCGTAGTGCCGGACCAGGTAGCCATCCATGGCTCCCTTGATCGCGAGCAGGTACGTTCCCGTCGCCTGGGCCGCCGCGTCGTCCACCTCGCGCACCAGGCGGCTCCCCGCCAGGACGGCCAGCACCATGGCGATGCTGGCGGCGATGGCCAGTTCGATCAGGGTCCATCCGCGCTGGCGTGCCGCGCGGGCAGCCGGCGCGGCATGGAGAGCCGTCGTATGCGACATGGGCGCGCCCTATCGTGCGGTGAACGAGAAGGAGTTCGTATCGCCGCTGGTGCAGGCGGCGTCCGCGCCGGCGGCGTTATAGGTGCCCGCCGCTCCGCCGGTGCCCGGCTGCTTGACGGTGACACTGTTGATGACGATGCGCTCGGACACCCGCTGCATGACCGCGGCCAGCGCCGGGCATGCCGCTTCATTGACCTTGTCCAGCGTCAGTCCGAAGGCATCCCCGGACGAAGTCAGGGTATCGGCAGCGAGCACGATCCTGCCGTCCGTGGCGCCAAGGCCATGCCGGACCGTGGCCGTGGCCCCCGAGCCCGCGACGGTGATGACGCTGCTGCTGCGCAGCGAATTGGCGAGCTGGGCGATTCCTATGCCCGTATAGGGCGTGTTGCCCAACCCCTGGCTGGAGACCTTGGTGCGCGCGATGAAGCGATGCAGTTCCTGCCCCACCGCCGGCACCTTGTTCTCGATGACATAGCCGTTGATGGCGGGAATGCCGATGATGGCGGCGATCAGGACGATGGCGGCGACGATGGCGACCTCCACCAGGGTGAAGCCCTGCTGGCGCCCGGGACGAACGTGAAGAAAGCGAGACATGGGGATACCTCATCGGCTGGAGTAATAGTTGGTCAAGGCGGAACGCATTTCGTTGACGACGCCGACATGCCAGAAGACCAGGGACAACGCGACGCCTACGGCGGCCAGCAGCAGCACCCAGCGGGCGGCGGCCGCTTTCCTGGCAACCTGTCCCAGCGACCGCGCCTCCAGGCGCACGCGCGTCTGCTGCAAGGCGCTGTCCATGCCGCGGGCCGAGATCAGGTCGGCCAGGAACCACAAGGTCTCGGGCTCGACGATGCCGGTGTCGAAGGTGGCGCTGCCCACGCGGCCGTCGTCGATATTCGCGATCATTCTTTCCAGGTGCCAGCGCCGCCACGGATTGGCGCCCTCCACCTGCAGTTCCAGAGCTTCGCGCAGCGCGGTACTGACGTTGCCGCGCCACTTCACCATGGTCGCCAACGACGCCAGGAAGCGTATGCCCTGCAGGTCCCGATACAGGCGCCAGACAAAATACCGGTCCAGCACACGGCGGACACGGCCGGTAAGGTTGGGCATGGACCAGGCCACGAAGTAGACGGCCAGGCCCACGGCCAGCGCGGACACGAACAGGTGCGCCTGGACGAGCTCGGCGAAGGCATAGAGACGCCGGGTCAGGCTGCCCAGGAATTCGTCGGGAACGGCACCGAACGCCCGCTTCAGGCGCGGCACGGTGAACATGGGCACGGCGACGATCATGCCAAACGAGACCAGCACGGCGGCAAGGGCCGCCGACAGCGTGGCGGACAACGTGCGCCGTGCCTCGTCGGCCAATCTCGTCACCGCCGCCACGTCGCGCAAGGTCTGTTCGAGCGCACCCGCGCCGCCTCGCTGGGCCATGCGAAGCAGGACCAGGTCGTCGTCCGGCAGCGTCGAACGCAGGGTCTCGTGGAGATCGCCGCCCGCATGCTGATAGCGCGCCGCCCAGTACGCGGACAACACGCCCCGCGGATGGTCTCCATAGCGCCGGGCGTCGTCCAGGAAGATATCGCGCAATGTCTTGCGGCCATTGCAGGCGTCCATGACATCGGCCAGATAGTCGTAGTAATCGGCGCGGCCGGGCCGGAACTGCGCCGCGCACCACGCGATGCGCGCGCGTTCGCGAAGCGTGTTCATGCCGGACGGCCTCCCCGTTCGGCATCCCGGCGGCGCCCGAGCGGCGCCTGCACCCGGCCGGAGGCCAACCTGCGGGGCCGCCTGCGCCCAGGCGGCACCTGTGGCGCGCGGGTCCTCCGCAGTTCGACGGTCTCGAAACTGACGAATCTCGGTTCGATGTCGCGGGGATCGACCAGCCCTTGCGACGCCTTGTAGATCGCGCACTCCATCGCCGTCTTGCCCGTCATGTCGGCATGATCGAACGCGCTGCGCCGCTGGAACCGGAAGTAGTCGCGCAACGCCAGCGTGTCCGCGTCGCGCACCAGCCGCAGGAACCCGTCGTCGACGGTGGGATCGATCATTTCGGCGGCGACGGTGCGCCCGGCGTAGCCATGCAGTTCCGGCAGGGTGCTCTGCCGGCAGGCGGGGCATCCATCGGGATTGCGGACCTTCAGCGCGTTGACGTCGATGGCGTACAAGGCATGGAGCCGATCGGCATAGCGTCGCCAGTGATCGGGCTCGTGGCTGGCCATGCCGCCCCCGCCGGCCCGGTCGAACAGGCTGGACAACGGCAAGGCGCAGGCGGGGCACAACGCCGGCAACAGCGTCTGATAGACCAGGAGCTTCAGTATCCCGGGCGTCGCCAGCAGCCTTCGGGAAACGCCGATGAAGTCCGAGGCCAGGCGGTCCGGGATCAGGGCCGCGCCGCCCGCATGCGTCGTGGTGTACAGGTTGCTGCCCGAGCTGGCGAGGTCCATGAACGCCCTGCCGGTGGAGCGATCGCGTATCTCGCCGATGAGCAGGTCGTTCATGGCCGATCGCTTGATGGTCTTGAGCTTGGCGTCGAACTCGTTGGAAACCGAACCGTCGAGCGACCGGCTGACGCTGTTCTGCAGCGCGTTGGGAATGAGATATTCGACCGGGTCCTCGAGCGTGATGACCTTGCGGGTGGACGGGATGCGGGACATCATCGAGGCGATGGTGGTCGATTTGCCGGATCCCACCACCCCTGCCAGCACGATGGCTCCCCCTTCGGCCACCAAGGCGCGTTCGACCACTCGTACCTGGGAAGGCAGATACCCCAGCCGGGCGAAATCCGGGGGCTGTTCACGCATGTCCATGCGCAGCAGGCGCATGGTGACCGACGCCCCGGCATCGGTGGCGAGCGACGCCCAGCGCAACATGAACGACACCCCTTCCACATCGTGCAGGATGCTGCCCTGCTGCTCGATCATCGGGTCGAAGACCGCGCCGTTGCCGCCTTGTATATCCATATAGGCGACGGCCAGCACCTCGCGCAGCGTACTGGTCTGCATGCCACGGAAGCGTTCGGGCATCACGTAGCGGCCGCCCAGGGTGTATCGGATCTCGGATTCCGGATGCGCGGATCGCAGGTTGACATGGATGTCGCTCGCACCGTGGCGCGCGCCCCAGGCGACGATGTCGTGGAAAGCCGAAGCCATGGAGCTCTTGACGGGATCGAGCAGTACCCGGCGGCGCGACCGCAGGGTATCCCCCGTGATCTGGCCACGCACGATCGACAGCAACAGCGTCGCCGGCACCACGACGCGGGCGGGACTGGCCAGCGTTCGGCCGCGCGCCTGCACCATGCGCTCGAACTCCTCGATCTGCTCGCTGCGCGCATAATCATCGACGGTGAACAGGGCCACCCGGCCGTCCTCGAGTTCGACGGGACAGAGCTTGTCCAGCAGGTTGCCGACGTCGAAGCCGGAACGCAGCACCCGCCGGAAGGCTGGCGTCATCCGGGCGAGCTGGTCGCGGCCGTCCAGCCGCATGACGAGCTCCGGGAACGCGATGCCCTTGCATGCGGACGGATCCTTTTCTTTGTCCGCGGACGCCGCGGCGGTAGCGCCCGACGCCCTCAGGCGGCTGCCGGCCAGCAGCGCCGACACGCCCGGCCGGCCCCAGATGAGCGGGCTCATGGCCGCGCTCCGAGTGCGGGAACGAGCATGGGCAGCATTGCCGGCGCCGGCGCCGGCACCGGCGCCATGCCGGCCGAACCGGCTCCCGCCGCCGCGGCCGGCATGGGCACGGCGGGCGGGATGCAGGCCGAACGTTCTTCCGCGCCTTTTTTCAGATAGACGCAGCCGTCGTCGATACGCTGCAACCGATATTCCCGGCCCGGATGGGTCGTACCGCGAGGCAGCTCGCTGCCCTGGCGATACAGCCGCGATTCGCCATTGACCAGCACGACCGCGTTCAAGCCCCCGCTCAAGCCATACAGGGAAGTCAGGACGATTTTGTCGCCATGGCGGGCCGGCGCCGCGGCCGCCCTCGGGGCAGGCGCCTGGCGGGCTCGCTCCGCGGCCAGGGCGCGGGCGGTATCGATGCGTAGCATCTCGCGCACCTTGTCCAGTTCGCTTTCAGCCGCTTCCACCCGGGGATGGATCAGGAACAGGGCGGCGATCATGGCCACGGCGGGCCGCCCGCCCCACTCAATCACGCGCATAGAGGACTCCAGAAATGCCGGCCATGAGCCGGCTCCGATTCAAGGAAAGTTCGGCGTCGGGAGCCACGGTAAGCGAGGCCGACCGCCATTCGACCTGGCCGGCCAGCAGCTCCGGCATCAGGAACAGGGACCGCAACGGTCCTTCCAGCGCCAGCGGCCGCTCGAATATGGCCGGCATCGAAGGCGGCGCGGGAATGACGGCCCCGTATTCGTCGCGTGGAGGCTCCAGCCGCGCGGGCGCCGCGTCTCCCAGCGTGATGCCCGACAATAGCGGCATGACCTGCTGCAGGGCCGTGACGGTCTGGTCGTCATGCTCCTCCTGGCTCCTGAGCCGCGATGGCTCGAGCGCCTGGCCGCCGCCGGCGATGGAAAAGTGCGCCACGACGGCATCCATGGGCTGCCATGTCTCTTTCCAGCCTGGCGGGCGGGCCGCGAGAAAGCTGGCGTTGGTGGCCAGGCGATGCCCCCTGCCATACCCGGCGCGGCACGTCCAGCCCGGCCCGGCATCTCGCGTGCACTGGGCGGACGACAGCTTCCAGCCTCCCAATTCGGCGGGCAGCTCGGCCAGCGCATCCAGGACGGCCAGCCCGTCCTCCTGGGCGTGCAGGCGTACCCGCTGTCGAAAGGTCTCGAACACGCGGGCCCATGCCGCGTCGGGATCGATGCTTGCCGGCGCGGGCGCCTGGGTGCCGCCCAGGTGGCGATACCAGTCCCAGCCGGCCCGCAGCAGAAATGCGGCGGCACACCCCAGGGTCGCGACGACCAGCGGCCGCGGCAGCGTCGGCATGCTCCAACCGCATGGCTGGAGCCGGTATGGATCCGGCGATTCGCCCAGCAGCGCCGGCAGCGAGACGTCGCCGGAATTTTCCGAGTCGGCGTCCAGGACGACGAGTTCGTCGCCGTGATGCGCGGCCAGGGCGTCCAGGGCCTCCTGGGCATCGGCGGCGGTGTCATGGACGCGGTCCGAATGCGTGAGTACCTTGCCACCCTGCGAGGCGACCACCCATATGCGCCCGTCGGGCAGCACCGCCCGCAGCGCGACCACCCCTTGCCTGTGGTCGGCGGCGAAGGCCAGCGCCCCGCTGTGGAGACTGGCCGCCAGGCCACGATCGGCACGGCTCAGACGGACCACGCCGACGGCCTCCGAACCGGGCGCATGGGCATAGTGCGAAGCCCTGGCCTCCCGAGCCTTCTGGCGCGCCCGCTGGTCCAGCCGGCTGCCCAGGATGGTGTGCCAGCGCATGCCCAGGACCAGCACGCGCTCGTCGCCGTCGAATCGAAGCAGGACGTAATCGTTCATGGCGAGTCAGAAGCCTTCCTCGACCTGCGCGGTGATGAGCACGACCGTATTGCGACGCTCGCGCGCGGTCTTGCCCGAGCCGCCCAGCAGCATCGGCGCCCCCTCGTCCAGCCGGCGCTTGTCGTACTGGTCCTGCGAGCGCTCGAAACCCGACACCAGCACCGGCTGGCCGGGCCTCAGCTCGACCTGCTGCACGGTCCCCATGCCATCCACGGTTTTCTGCTGCAACTGGACCTGGTTGCCGCTGGCGCCGAAAGTCAGCGTCTTGAGAGGCTGGGCGACCGTGTTGTCGTAGGCGATCGTGAGGAGGATCTGGCCGTCGTCCTGCGCATCGGGAATCACGGTCAGGAAGGACCCGACGGTTTCCTCCTTCTGCGTGACCGACGGCGCGGTGGACGTGCCCGCCGACGACGCGACGGTAGTGACCTGCACCTGGTCGATATAAGTGAAGGTGGTGCGGACCGCATGCGTGACCGGGCGCCGGTTCAGGGTCTGCAACGGCACCGTGGTATGGCGGGTGATGGTGGCGATCTCGCTCAGTGCCTTCAGTACCACCGCCGAGCCGTCCCAGCGGCCGCCGGCGATGGACAGGCCCAGGCCCGACCCCGCGACGTCCGACACCAGCGATGCCGGGGAGCCGGCCTGGGCGGCATCCCGTGTACGGCGATAGACCAGGTTCCAGTCTATGCCTTGCTCGGTCTGATTCCTGGCCACCAGCTCGATCTCCTCGAACATCAGGCGCACGCGCCGGGTCAGGGCCTTGTTCTCGCGTTCCAGGAAAGCCGCGACACGGTCCAGCGCCTCGGGGGTGTCGGTGACGACGATGAGCCCCGAGGCGTCGCCATTGGCGACCAGCGTGCCGGCACGCGTGAGGAAGGGTTCGAGCTTGGCCTTGACCGCCCCCAGGGCGTCGCTGCCCGTCGATTCGATGCGCGTGGACGATGTGCTTTCGAAAGCGCCTGCGTTGCCGCCGCCCGCCCGTCCCAGGCTGGCGGCCGCGGAGGCCTTCAAGGTAAGCGCGCGTACGTTGAATACCCGGGTATCCGTGCGGAAGAAGACGATGGCGCCGGCCTGGTACTTCCAGTGCACGCCCAGCCGGTTGGCCGCCAGGTCCAGCAGGCGGGGCAGCGGATGCAGCCCCGTCGGCAGGCTGACCTGGACGGCGGATGGCGTCCCCGCGCCGGCCGCCTGCGCCAGGGTCAGGCGCGGAAGAAAGGCTTCCTGCGGCAGGAGCGCGTCCGGCTGGATGCGCACCTGTATGCCGGTGGCAAGCGCAATCTGTTCGCCCAGCGTGGGCAGGTCGACCCGGCCTCCGGGAAACATCAATGCCGTCTCGACCGACGCCCGGAGCGCCTCGGGCAGCGTGACCTCGCGCGACAATGGCTGGGGCTTGCCCGCCAGCCAGGGCCGGGCGACTTCCTGGGCACGTGCGCGCCCGGGCCCGCCCGCCACGGACTGCTGGAACGGAATGCGGGCGGTGGCGATGTTGTCGGACGCACGCGCCGCGTCGGCGTCGATGTGGCGCATGGCCTCGAACTGCCCGCAGCCCGACACGAAAAGAACCATGGCCGCCGTGCCGCGGAGGAACCGCGGCGACACACTGCATGCATGGACCATGGCCTACCCCTGGCGTCCCGTCGGCGTGCTGGTACGGTCGCACGATTCCGCATGGGGGACGACGCGCAGCACGCGGTTCGAGTAGAAACACGGCTGCAGGGGATGGGTGGACAGTTCGGTGGAGGCCAGCAGTTCGCGCACGGCCGTCTTGAAGTCGCTGCCCAGGCTGGCCGACCCGGCAAGCGGTATGTCGACGTCGACCGTCCAGTGTTCGGGGTCGAAGGTCCAGCCCGCGGCCATGGCCCACCGCCGCAGGGCCTGGCGCATGGTCCGGTCCGCCGGCGTGGCGTCGTACGTTCCCCGACGGACGGGCGCGGGGTCCGCTGCGGGACGCCCGCTGCCGATGGCGACCGTCTGCCCCTGGACTGGCCCGGGATAGCCTGGTGCGGCGAAAGACGAATCGTCCGGGTCGGATGGGTAGCCGCCCGCTCCGCCGGAACCACTCGTGCCGGCGCGGCCGCGGCCCCCGTGGTACTGGGCACGCGCCACGACTTCGCCTATCCGCAACAGGTACTCGCCCGCCGTGCCGGCCACCACCGCGTAGCCGCCCTGCCATGCGACCGGCGCCAGCCTTTCCCCTTGCGCGCCGACGCTGAAGACGGCAGGCAACACCTGCCCGACGCGAAATTGCAGATAGGTCTGCCGCCCGTCGTCGAAGACCTGCACGGGCGCCACGCGCTTGTCGCCCACGATGCGATAGGAAAAATCGAAAGCGCCATCCCTGCCGGCGTGCGGCGCAGGCAGGGCTTGCGCCGCGGCGGTTCCGCAAGCGAGCCATGCGGCGGCGATGGTGATGAGACACGGATGCATAGAGGACCCTTGGCAAAGCGGCGCGGCCAGACCGCGCCCAGGCATGCATCGTGCCGGGCAGCTCTGTGCCCGGGTAGCGTGTGAACTACTTACTGCCGGATGTTTTCATCCAGGTCCGGCGATGGCGGGCAGGACATCCATCACTGTCCCTTCAGCCCCAGTTCGCGCACCAGCGAGCCCCACTTGACGTTCTCCTCGGCCATGAAGCGCGAGAACGCTTCCGCCGAATTCGGCACCACCTCGAATCCCATGCCGGTCAGTTTCTCCCTGACCTCCGGCTGCTTGAGCACCTGCAGCACTTCCCGGTTCAGGCGCGCGACGACGGCATCCGGGGTCCTGGCCGGCGCGACCAGGCCGAACCAGGTGATGACCTCGAAATCGGGATAGCCCGACTCGGCGATGGTAGGCAGGTCGGGCATGGTCGGGGACCGCGTCCTGCCCGTTACCGCGATGGGCCGCAGCTTGCCGTTCTGCACGTTGGGAAGCAGGCCGGAGATGCTGGACATCATCATCTGCACCTGGCCGCCCAGCAGGTCGACGATGGCGGCCGAATCCCCTTTGTAATGGACTGGCGTCAGCTCGACGCCGGACACCTTCTTGAACAGCTCCACGGACATGTGCGGCGAAGATCCCAGGCCGCCCGTCGCGTAGTTGAGCTTGCCGGGACGGGCTTTCGCGTAGTCCACCAAGTCGGCCACCGTGCGCACCGGCAACGCCGGGTCGACCACCATCATCAGGGGATTGTGGACGATGCGCACCACGCCGCGGAAATCCTTGATGGGGTCGTAACCCACATCCGGATAAAGGGCGGGTGCGACGGCGTGCGTGGTCTGGACCGCCAGATAAAGGGTGTAGCCGTCCGGCGCGGCGCGCGCGACGGCTGCCGCGCCGATCGAACCCGCTGCCCCGGCCCGGTTCTCCACGATGAAAGGCTGCCCCATGCGCTCGCCCAGGTGCTGTGCGATCACGCGGGCCACCACGTCGGTCGGGCCGCCGGCGGTGAAACCCACCACCACCTTCACCGGCTTGGCCGGATAGGCGGCCTGCGCCCAGGCGCCGGCGGGCGCCCACGGTAACGCCAACGACAACGCGAACGCGCAAGCCTTGAGGTTCAACATGATCGGTCTCCTGCCGGCCCGGCGTGGCCGTTCCGGCTCATGGTTATTCATGTACGGTGCCGGTTTCCATCCTCCAGCAGCATCTCGGCACCCTTTTCGGCAATGGCCATCGTCGGCACATTGGTCCCCGATGAAGGCAGGGTCGGGCAGATGGACGAATCGATCACCCTCAGGCCCTGCACCCCATGGACGCGCAACCTGGGATCGACCACGGACATGGGGTCCACTCCCATCTTGCAGGTCCCCACCATGTGCCAGGAGGTCTGCAAGGTCTCCCGGACATAGGCCAGCATGTCGCGGTCGTCGACCACGCCCGGTCCCGGACGGGTTTCGCGCACCACCAGGGGCTTGAGCGCCTCCATGCCGGCGATGCCGCGCGAGATCCGCATGCCGCGCAGGAACAGCTGCGCATCGTCCTCGTGCGACAGGTAGCGCGGATCCATGCTCGCCTGCCGCGTGGGATCCGGCGACTGGATGTGCAGCGCACCGACGGATTTGGGCTGGAGCGTGGTCACCCCGAACGTGAAACCGGGGAACATGTCCATGCCCGTGGTCGGGGTCCGGGCATAGCGGTCGCCCCCGGACAACGGTTGCAGGCGCAGGACGAGATCGGCCTGCTTCAGGTCGGGCCGGCTGCGGTAGTTCATCTGCGCCGTGGCCGAGCAGATGCTCAGCAGCCCTTCGCGCCGGAGGATGAACCGCAGCCCCTCGCGCAGCTTGCGCAGCGGGCTGCGCAGGACATCGTTGACAGTGATGGGCTGGGCGCACTCGAACGTCAGCCGGGTGTTCGGATGATCCCGCAGGTTTTCGCCCACGCCGGGCAGATGATGGATGGGCCGCACGCCGTGCTTGCGCAGAATGTCCTGGTTGCCGATGCCCGACAGCTCGAGCAGTTGCGGCGAGGCAAGGGGTCCCGCGCTCAGCACGACTTCCCGCCGCGCCGTGGCACGGCGGCGCTCCCCTGCCGCGAGGTATTCCACGCCGATTGCGCGCGTGCCCTCGAACAGCACGCGTGCCACCATGGCGCGCGTCAACACGGTCAGGTTGGGCCGCCGGCGGGCGGGCCGCAGATAGCCGGCCGCCGAATTGTTGCGCAGCCCCCGGCGGGTGGTGTACTGGAGATAGAACACGCCCTCGTAGCTACCGTCGTTGTAATCCGCCAGCTCGCGATAGCCGGCCTGCCGGCAGGCCTGGATGAAGGCATCGGACAAGGGATCGAACTTGTCCAGGCGGGTACAGTGGATGGGTCCGCCCCTGCCGCGGACCGCCGGATCGCCCTCGGGGAAATCCTCCATGCGCATGAATACCGGCAGCAGGTCGGCATACCCCCAACCCGTGCACCCCAGGTCGCGCCAGTGATCGTATTCCGCGGGATCGCCCCGTGCGAAAAGGTTGCCGTTGATGGCGCCCGAGCCGCCGATGACGCGGCCCCGCGTCCAGCGCTGCGGCTTGCCGTTCAGGTGCACCTGCGGCTCGGTCATGTAAGGCCAGGTCACCTCGGGATTGTTGATCAGGTTCACCACCATCAAGGGCACCTTGACGTTGATGTCGTTGTCACGGCCTCCGGCCTCCAGCAACAGCACCTGATTGCTCGGGTCCGCGGACAGGCGTTCCGCCACGATGCAGCCGGCGCTGCCCGCGCCGCACACGATGTAGTCGAACTGCGCATCCCGCGGCAATGATTCAGCAAACATCTCGCTCCTTTCTTCGGCCAGGCGCTCAGGTGAGTCGATGCGAACCTTGTTGGCGGCCCAAGGTACAGGAGCGGCAGCATTACAGAAAATAATATTTTTGAATCCTTCCATTCCGCATTCGCATCCTGACGATGCGCGCCGACGAGCGGATTCAGCATTCCCTGACCTGATACTGGAATGCCCAAATATTATTTTTCAGTCATGCCGCCCAAGAGTAAGTTTCCCTGGGGGGACGACACGCGCCCGGCCGAGGAGACACCGAACATGGTCCAGGAGTACCGGCTGTATATCGATGGTCAATGGCGGGACGGCGCGCGCGGCGCGATGTTCCCCGCGATCAATCCCTACAACCAGGAAGTCTGGGCCCAGGTCGCCGAAGGTACGCCGGAGGACGTCGCCGAAGCGGTTGCCGCCGCCCGCCGTGCATACGAGACGACCTGGCGCAAGGTGTCCGGCACCGAACGCGGGCGCCTGCTGCACCGGCTGGGAGACCTGCTCGACCGACACGCCGAACGGATGTCCGTCATGGAAAGCTCGGACAACGGCAAGGCCATACGCGAAACGCGCGCCCAGATGCATTACGTGGCGCGCATCTTCCGTTTCTACGCCGGCTACGCCGACAAGATCTGGGGCGCGGTGATTCCGCTGGACCAGCGCGACGTGTTCGACTACGTGGTGCGCGAACCCTATGGGGTGGTCGGCATTATCACCGCGTGGAACTCCCCTATCGCATTGCTGGGGAACAAGTTGCCGGCCGCCCTCGCGGCCGGCAACTGCGTGGTGATCAAGCCCTCGGAGCACGCGTCCGTCACGACCCTGGCGTTCTGCGAGCTGGTCGAGGAAGCGGGATTTCCCCCCGGCGTGGTCAACGTGGTCACCGGGGACGCCGGGATCGGGCGCTCCTTGGTCTCGGGCCCGGGGCTGGACAAGATCAGCTTCACCGGCAGCGGCCGCGCGGGTCGCGAGATCGCCGCGGCCGCCGGGCGCAATCTCGTTCCCGTGACGCTGGAGCTGGGCGGCAAGTCGCCCAACATCATCTTCGACGACGCGGACCTGGAGAAAGCCACGGTCGGTGCCCTGGCCGGCATCTTCGCCGCGGCGGGCCAGACCTGCATCGCCGGCTCGCGATTGCTGGTGCAACGCGCCGTGCACGACCGGGTGGTCGACGAGCTGTCCCGCCGCGCGGAACGCATCGTCATGGGCAATCCCTGCGATCCCGCCACGGAAATGGGTACGGCCGCCAACGAACCGCAATTCCGGCGCATCCTGGCCAGCATCGACGAGGGCAGGCGCGAGGGAGCCCGCCTGGTGACCGGCGGCGGCAAGGCAGACAGGCAGGACCTGGCGCGCGGCTTCTTCGTCCAGCCGACCATCTTCGCCGACGTGGACAACGCCATGCGGCTGGCCCAGGAGGAGATCTTCGGACCGGTGCTTGCCGTCATCCCCTTCGATGACGAAGCCCATGCCACGGAATTGGCCAACGGCACCGCCTTCGGCCTGGCGGCGGCGGTCTGGACCCGCGACATCTCGCGCGCCATGCGCATGACGCGCGAACTGCGCAGCGGCGTCGTCTGGGTCAACACCTATCGCATGGTCACGCCGCAGGCGCCGTTCGGTGGCGTCAAGGAAAGCGGATACGGACGCGAGCGCGGCGAGCAAGGGCTGTTGGAGTTCACGGTGAGCAAGAACGTCATGGTCGATTTCTCGACCGAGGCGCGCGACCCGTTCGCCGTCAAGGCCTGACGGTTCGCGCCGCATCGCCCTCCCCCGGGCCGGCGCGCCGGGAGCTACAGGAGACAACATGATCGAACGCATCGAGGTCCACGTGACCGAACTGCCCGTCAGGGTCAAGCGCATCTTCTCCAGCGGGTCGTACGACACGGGGCCCCGGGACCGCATCCTGGGCAAGCCGGTGCTGGTCCGCATCCACGCCGACGGCGTGACCGGCTGCGCGCAGATTCGCCCCATCAGCCCGGGCCATTTCGTCGCCGACACCACCCAGGGCACGGTGGCCGCCATCACCGAAATCTACGGCCCCGCGCTGATCGGGCGCAGCATCTTCGATATCGAAGGCATCAACGAGATGTTCGACCTGCGGCTGGCCGGCAATCCGGCGGCGCGGGCGGTGCTGGACATCGCGCTGTACGACGCCATGGGCAAGGCCCTGGGCACGCCCGCGCATAGGCTGATGGGAGGAGCCTGCCAGCCGCGCATTCCGCTCGAATGGTCGGTCAGCCTGGCCGACGACCCCGCCGTCATGGTGGAAGAATCGCAGCGCGCCGTCTCGGAATTCGGCATCGGCGTCCTGTGCCTGAAAGCGGCCGACAGGCGGGGCTGGCGCCAGGATGTCGCCAACTTCGAACGTGTACGGCGCGCGGTGGGCGACGACATCGTCATCGGCGTCGACCCGAACACCGGCTGGAGCGTGGCCGACGCCCTGCGTGCCGTCGATGCGCTGCGCGAACTGGACCTGGGCTACATCGAGCAGCCCGTGGCCCGCCGCGACCTGCACGGCCTGGCCGCCATCCGGCAGGCCGCGCGCGGCATCCCGCTGATGGCCGACGAAAGCCTGTTCACGCTCCAGGACGCCCACGAGCTCGCCCATGCCCATGCGGTCGATGCCTTCTGCATCAAGCTGTACAAGGTCGGAGGACTGACCGCCGCCCGGCGGATCGGCGCCGTCGCCCAGGCCGCCAACATCCAGCTCAATTGCGGCGGACTGGCGGTGCAGTCACAGTTGGAGGCGGCCGCGGCCGCGCACTTCTATGCCAGCACGCCGCGAAGCCGCATGTTCGGCGCCGGGGAGTTCCTGTTCGGGCTGAACACCACCGCACCGGACCCGCTGGTTCCGGAAACCGACTTCGTCGTCCGGGACGGCCACGTAGACGTGCCCACGGGCCCGGGACTGGGCGTCGCCATCGACGAGGAGGCGCTGCGACGCCACACCCTCCTGCAAGCCACCGTCCAGTAGAACCGCCTCGTGCCGAGGCCACGACCAACGGAGAAATCATGAATGAAGAACGCTACCAGGCAGGACTGAAGATCCGCCGCGAAGTCCTGGGCGACGCCTATGTGGACAATTCGCTGAAGCAGGCCGATGCCTTCGCGCGCCCCATGCAGGAACTGGTCACCGAGTATTGCTGGGGAGAGGCCTGGTCGCGCACCGGCCTGGACCGGCGTACCCGCAGCATGCTGAACCTGGCCATGCTGACCGCGCTGAACAGGCAGCACGAACTCAAGGTCCACGTACGCGGCGCGCTGAACAACGGCGTCACCAAGGAAGAAATCGGCGAAGTGTTCATCCAGGCCGCCATCTACTGTGGCGTGCCCGCGGGGCTCGAGAGCGTGCGCAGCGCGCGCGAGGTATTCAAGGAGATGGGAGTATGAAGAAGCCCCTCGTCGGCATCATCGGCCTGGGCCAGATGGGATTGCCCATGGCGGGCAACCTGCTCGCCGCCGGCCATCCCGTGCTGGGACTCGACGCCCTGCCCGTCCAGGCCCAGGCACTGGCGGGCCAGGAAGGCTATCGCGCGGCACCGGACCTGGCGGCGATGGCCGCCGCTCGGGTCGTCATCCTGATGCTGCCCGACAGTGACATCGTCGACGACGTGCTGTGGAACCAGGGGCTGGCGGCCTCCCTGTCCGCCGGCACACTGGTGATCGACATGAGCTCGTCCAACCCCACGCGCACGCACGTCAACGCCGAGCGTCTCGAACAGGCCGGCCTGGCCTTCGTCGACGCTCCCGTCTCGGGCGGTGTCAAGCGGGCAAGGGAAGGCAAGCTCGCCATCATGATCGGCGGCCCGGACAGCGCCGTGGCCCGCGCCCGCCCCGTGCTGGAGGCGCTCGGCACCACGTTGGTCCACGTGGGCGGCGCGGGGTCCGGCCATGCCATCAAAGCGCTGAACAACTACATTTCCGCCTCGGGCCTGCTGGCCGTGGCCGAAGCCATGGCGGCGGCCCAGCGTTTCGGCATCGATCCGCACGTCGCCAACCAGGTGTTCAATGCCTCCAGCGGCAAGAACAGCGCGACCGAGCAAAAGGTGGAGCAATTCATCCTTTCGGGTACCTACGCCTCGGGCTTCGCCCTGGCGCTGATGCGCAAGGACCTGGAAACGGCGCTGGGCTTCATGGCGCAGATGCGTACGCCCACGGCTTTCGCGTCCTGCTGCGTGGACATCTGGCGCGATGCCGAGGCCGGCCTGCCGGCGCGCAGCGATCACACCGCCATTTATCGCTACGTGCAGGAAGGCGGTTGACGCGACGGCCTCAGGCCGGCGGCGGATGCCGGAGCAGCAGCGTTCCCTCGAACAGGCGACGCTGCGTCCGGTAGAATCCGCCCCGCTCCACGTTCCAGGCCCCATCGGCATCACGATGCACCACCGCCGTCACCGGCAGGACACCCGACGGCATGGCGATCCTGAGATCCCGCCCATGGACGGCGCCGCAAACACCATGAACCACGCTGCCCTCCAGCCGGGCGGCCGTGGCCAGGCAGACGGAAACGCCCAAGGGCAGCGCGCGGTGCGCTTGTCCGTTGGACAGGACACGGGCCTGGAAATCGGCGGCCGAACCGTCGGCGCAAGGCGCGACGAAGGCCACGAAGGGTACGGCCGTACTGGCGGTCGCGGCGGCTTCGTCGACCGCGACCCCCATGCGTATCGACGCCGCGACGCGTATGGCCTGCAGGCGGGCCATCAGCCGCGCGTCCGCCTCGATGGCCGCGGGCGCCTCGTCGCCCAGCAGGCCGAGGTCGGCCGCCCGGACGAACACGCAGGCATTGCTGGCATCCACCATGGATGCGCGAACAGGGCCGAAGCCCGGGATCTCCAGCATGTCGGCCACGTTGCCGGTCGGCAACAGCCGGCCTGTCGTCGCTCCGGCGGGATCCAGGAAGTCCAGATGCAGCGGCGCCCCCGTCCCCGCTACCCCGGGGATCGCGAGGCCGCCTTCCACCGCCGCCAACCCTTCGTCCATGCCGAAGCGCGCCACGATGATCTTGCCGGTATTCGTATTGTGGATGCGCACCACCGCCTCGTCGCCTTGCACGCGGACCAGGCCTTCATCCACGGCGAACGGGCCCACCGCCGAAGACATGTTGCCGCAATTGGGCCGGAAATCCACGTGGGCGCTCTTGATCTGAACCTGTGCGAACGTATAGTCCACATCGGCGTCGGACCGCGAGGATGGCCCGATGACGCAGACCTTGGACAAGGAGGAAAGCCCGCCCCCCATGCCGTCGAGCTGGCGGCCGAAAGGATCCGGCGATCCCATTGCCGCAAGGAAGAGCGGCGCCCATGCCCGCCGGTCCGGAGGAAGGTCGCGCCGGTGCAGCATCAGGCCCTTGCTGGTGCCGCCGCGCATGAACACGGCGGGCAGGCGATATTGCCTCACGGATGAATCTCCTGGAATGGGTGCCGTTGCGTCAGTCCACCACCGCGCCGGCATCCAGCACGGCCCGGCGCCATTTCCCGATTTCCCGGTCGAGGAACGTGGCGAATTCGGCCGGCGTTCCCAGCACCGGCTCGTTGCCATCGGCCGCCAGCATGCGTTCGAATGCCGGCTCGCGGCCGATCCGGGCGACGTCGCGCTGGATGCGATCGACCACGCCTGCCGGCGTTCCGCCTGGCGCCAGCAGGCCGTACCACGCGTTGACGTCGTAGCCAGGCACGCCGGCCTCGGCCATGGTGGGCAGGTCCGGCAGGACGGCGGACCGGCGCGCGCCGGTCACCGCCAACGCCCGCAGCTTGCCCGCCTTGACCTGGGGGACGGCCGACGCCAGCGCGCCGATATAGACCTGCCCCCGCCCGGCGACGACATCGTTGAGCGCTGCCAGCGCCCCCTTGTACGGAACATGGACCATGTCTACGCCGGCCATGGACTTGAGCAGCTCGGGCGCCAGGTGGTTGAGCGTGCCGTTTCCCGCCGAGGCGTAGATCAGTCCGCGCGGCTGCCGCCGCGCCAGGTCGATCAGTTCGCGGACGGACGTGGCCGGCACTTCCGGATTGACCACCAGGACGTCGGCCACCAGATTGATCAGACTGACGGGCACCAGGTCGCGCCGGGTATCGTAGGGCAGCGACCGATAAAGGCTAGGTGTCGAGTCCCGGACGATCATAAGGCCGCCGATGGAACAAATGAGGGTGTGAATCATACCACCCACTCATAGCCTGCATAGGCGTCTTGCTCT